>JBKHDM010000157.1:0-2515 GCA_046541355.1 Spirochaetaceae bacterium | reverse complement strand
CGCAAAGAGCGTGACGATCGCGGCAGACGAACTGACCGATCCGCCCCCGGCGCCGCAGAACATTCTTTTTTCCTTCAGGGAGGAGAATCTCTTTGATATCTACTGGGACGACGTCTCGAGCATGGAGACGGAGTTTCGCATCTATCTGAACGATGTCCTCCTCGGCACGACCGCCGGAGGCGTTGCTTCCTACCCCGACGTCTCCCTCGCCGGACACACCGAGGGAGTCCCGAGTCAGGCGACCTATGAGGTCGCCGCGGCAAACGCCTTTGGTGAGTCCGCCCGGGTAGGCGCGGAGATCCAGATCCTCCCCCCCGACCAGATGCCCCGGATCGTCGGCTTTACTAACTCCAATGACCCGAGCTGGCTCTCTCCGAATACGGACATCCTCGTCGCCGAGGGCGGTAACGCGAGCGTCGGCTCCGACCAGCAGCAGAACCTCTACCTGAGCAGTACAAACGACCTCACCGATCCCCTGAACCTGCCGGCGGCGACCGTGACGGAGATGATCTATGGACAGACCGTTGCAGGTCGGTTTGACCTCGAGCGGGACCTGGACGACGACGGCGACATTGACATCACCTACGCTCCCGGCACCACCTGGAGCTACCGCGTTGAGGTGGAGATCGATGACGGCGACTCGGTTCGCTACCTGTTTCCGCCCCAGCAGTTTACCCGACGAAACCGCCTCTACGTCAGTGCCCCGGGTAACGGCCCGGCGGTCGCGGGCGGAGAAGCGGGAGCGGTGGGAGCCGCGGGCAGTCTCGCCGCCCCGCTTGCCACAGTGGCAGGCGCCCTTGCCATAGACGAGAGCGGCGAGGAGATACGCATCGCCGAGGGGACCTACGACGAGGGCGCGGTTACCTTCGACAATAACCTCACCATCTCCGGCAGCTGGAACCCGGGCTTTACCGCCCAGAGCGGGACGGTAAACAGCTATCTGGCAAACAGCAGCGGAACGATAACCGCCCGGGCGGAGAACGGGACCCTGCGCAATATCGGATTCCTGATCGCCGAGCAGGGAACGCTCCGGTACGGCCTGTTCATAAATGCCGCCGGCCCCGTAGCGATCGAGTCTGCGGCCTTCAGTGACAACGGGCCCGATGTGGGAGACCCCGGTACCATTATGGTCGGGCTCGGTCTTAATGATGCAGCGACCGTTACGGTAGAGGGCAGCACCTTTACCTTTCCCGACGCCACTACCGGCACCGCTCCGGACGAGTTCTACGGGATACGGATGCTCGAGAACTACACCGGAAGCCTTACCGTCGGCGGTGCGACAGAGGCCCTCGGCAACAGCTTTGTCACCTCCGTAACCGGTACCAACATAAACGCAAACATTCGAGCCCTCGGAGTCGGGTCGGTGAGCGGAGCCGGAAGCTACGGGGACCTCCGCTTCGAGAATAACACTTTCGGCTCAGCCGTCGGCTTTGTGGCCAACGGAAGCGGCGTGTTCAGCGGAGGTATCGAGATTGCCAAGAACACAGGGAGTCTCACCGCGGTACGTAACGACTTTACCGTGGGTGGCTCTCCGGACAGCGGGGGGATATCGGTTGGAGGGACCTCCCATACCGCCGACATAAACCTCAACAACTTCGGATTTCGGGAGTGGCGCGTCATAGGCCACGAGTCCTTTGGGGTGCGACTGGCAAACACCTACGCCGCCGGCTCAGCCACGATCGGTGCCGAGGGTTCGGGGAACAGGTTCTACACTCTCGCCCCGGTCATCGACAACGGCATCGAGGTAAGAGCCGTAGACCTCGGAAACTCCGCGGTCGCTACCTTTGTTAGAGGAAACCTCTTTGGCGTAAATCCTTCCGATCAGATCAGGGCGCTTCAGCCCGGAGACGGAGGCAGCGCTTCGATGGTCTTCGCCGGAACCGGTGCCGACCAGGTACTTACCATCGAGTCGAACAGGATCTACGCCCCGAGCTACAACGGATCGTCGACCACCCTTTTTGCTCTCCAGATTCAGAACGCCTCTCAGCTTACGATCCGAGGTAACCAGGTTTTTGTAACACCCGGAAGCGGTGGCAACGGTCAGTTCTTCGGAATAGACGTAGCCGGCAATAACCACATAAACACGATCTTTATTGAGGAAAACACAATCGAGCTCGCCTCAGGTGACGCGAGCACCGCTCTCACGGGCATTCGTCTCCGGCACCAGACAGCGTCGGCTGAGGTGCAGAACAACGTCCTGCATAGCTTCGGCAGCACCTCCCTCACCATCGGCTCGAGAGACTTCATTCAGATCGGCACCGTAGCGGTAGACTCCTTCATCGACTTCAATACGATGGTCAATACCAACCCTAACGCCGGGACGACCTTTGTGACGGACCTCACCGGTACGCCGAACAACAACTACATACGGGGCAACATCTTTCAGTCGATCTTCTCCGATGAGGTGGATACGGCGATTTCGGTCACCGCGGCCGCCGGCGTTAACGTGCAGGGGAACCTCTTTGGCAACTTTGACCGCTTCAACAGCCCCGACATCGTCTACACAGGTCAGGGC
>JBKHDM010000156.1:0-2553 GCA_046541355.1 Spirochaetaceae bacterium | reverse complement strand
CCCCGGGCCACGCCGCCTCGGTGCGCTTGACGAGCGTAGAATCGGCCATATACTCAGGATGAATGGTGCCGCCGAGCCTGGGGGCACCTGCGCATGTAGCCAGTATGTAAGGAGCTGAATCTTGCTTAAGGAAACCCTCACGATTGACCTGGTGACAACCGACCTGCCCGGTACAACCAAGCACGAGATTATCGAGGCGCTCATGGAGATCGTGAACCGGAGCGGCAAGATAAAGGACAAGGATCGCGCCCTCAGGGACGTCCTCGAACACGAGGCGCAGATGTCCACGGGGATGGAAAACGGCATAGCAATACCCCATGCCAAGACCGATGCGGTGGAAGAGCTCGTCGCCTGCGTGGGTGTGACCAAGCGGAAGATCGACTTCGAGTGCCTCGATCGAAAACCGTCTCACATCTTTGTCATGACCCTCTCCCCCAGCGACGGCAACGGCCCGCATATCCAGTTCCTCGCCGAGATCAGCCGGCTGCTCAAGGACGCGAAGATCCGCAAAAGGATTGTGAAGGCGAAGGATAACCGGGAGCTCCTCGATATTCTCACGGAGTGAGGGTCAGCGCGAGAGGGGCGGGGTGAGCCCTCGGTACGCCCGGGGATATCACAATGGACATGGACGAGGACAGTTGACTATTTGACTAATCAATAATTCGGGGGGTATCCTACTGGTCATGACAGATCAATCGGTGGGCGTTATCGGCGTTGGAAGGCTTGGTTCGGATGTTGCGTTTACCCTCGCGGAACGGGATCTGTGCGACATTGTTCTCTACGACAAGGATACTGAGAAGGCAGCCTATCTCGCCTCGGATCTCCGGGACACCGCCTTCGGCCACGAGTACCCCCTGCGGGTTTCCTGGACCGCGGACCTCGCCGAGCTCAACCGGTGCTCGGTCATTCTCATCGCCGCGGGTATGCGGATGGACGGCAATACGAGCCGGGAGGAGCTTTTCAGGGAGAACCGCCTCATTGCCGAGGAGGTCGCCCGCACCTTTATAGGATCCTCGATTCTCTTTGTGGTCGCCTCCGATCCGGTGGATCTGATGACAGCGGAGCTTACACGGCTCCTGAAGCTCCCATCCTCGCGAGTCATGGGGGTGGGGGGCGTAGTCGACGCTTTTCGGGTGCGCTACGCGATCGCCGAGACCCTCTCCTACAGCCCGGACATCATACGCAGCCACGTGGTAGGCCCCCAGGGGAGGGAGAGCGAGGTCCTCTGGGATTACACAAGCGTAAACGGCGTACCCCTCAAGGAGCTCACCGACGAAGATACGATAGAAAAGACCAGGGAGCTTCTGAACTCCGAGTCTCACTCCAAGACGTGGCTCATGGCGGAGTCGGCGAGCCGATACACCCCCGCCCTCGCCTGTCTCGAGCTCATCCGTTGTCTTGTCCAGGATGACCGGCGGGTCCTCTCGGTAACCGTCAGCTGCCCGGAGCTCACCGGGGTGCCGGGCGTGGCGATGAGCGTTCCTGCAGTAGTCGGGAGGTTCGGTGCCGAGCGCCTCCTGCTTCCGAAGCTCGAGGATGAGTCGAACAAGCGGCTCAAGAAACTCGCAGAATCCTTTGCCAAGACCCTCGAGGAGTTGGGCTGATGAAGAAGGTAACAATCTTTGGTGTAGGCAGCATGGGAACCCGGATCGCCTATTTCCTCGCCCGGAACAGGGACATCGCGCGAATCCGGCTGGTGGACATCAACAGGGAAAAGTCGAGGGCAACCCTCCTCGACTTTCTCCAGGCAAACGTCGCGCTGCGCTCCAAAATAGCCCTGGTCAACTACGTAGAGCCGAAAGAGATCGATCAGAGCGATGTGGTAATCGTCGCCGCGGGGGTTCAGAGGGCCCGGGAGTCGGGTGTCTCCATGCCGACGGACGAGGACATACGGAAAATGGAGACGATTGCGACCCACATCGGTCATTTTACTCCCCAGTCGGTGGTTACCGTCCTCTCCCAGCCGGCGGAGCTCTTCTGTCACGTGATTACCCGCAGCGGCGGCTTTGACCCGCAACGGGTCATCGGCTTTCCCCTGCTGATCTATCGGGAGTGGTTTCGGGACAATATCGGAAAACTCGTCGGCCTCAGCAATGAGGACGTGCGGATATCGACGGTGCGCACCCTCGAGGGGGAGGAGCTTGTTCCGCAGCAGTCCACCATCGGAGGTATTCCCCTCACCGAGTTCGTCGACGATGTCTCGAAGCTCTCGGTGCTGCCGCCGGCGGAGATCATGAGCCGGCGTCTCCAGCTCCACCACTACGCCCCGGCGGCGGTAATTTCCCGGGTTACCGGCGAGATCGTCAGCAGGCGGCGCCAGGTGATCACCGCCATCGCCCGGCAGAACGACGTCGCGGCGTACCTCGAGTCCAAGAGCGTCATCGGGGCTGACGGGTTCGAAAACCTCGTACCCCTCTCCCTCTCCCCGGAGCAGCAGGAGCGGCACGAGGCGTATCGGCAGCGGATTATCAGCCTCACCAGAGAGCTGAGCTGAGAGAGAGACCCGTTTCGCCGAAAGGGCGGCGAGGCCTCCCCTCAGCCGCCTCCCCTCAG
>JBKHDM010000155.1:0-2573 GCA_046541355.1 Spirochaetaceae bacterium | reverse complement strand
CCCCTTCTTCAGACTGCTTTTACTCTCCCTTGCGTCTGAGGGATATCGCCCGCTCGAGGTTTGCAACGCCGTCGCGGATCGCCTGGGCGGCGGCGTTGTAGTTGATCCCGAAGACAACCCCGAGGCCGCTGTTTACGCTGTCGTGGAGCAGGTGGGTGAGGACCTTCAGGTAGACATCCTTGCGCACCCGGCCGGTCGCATCCCGGAACAGCAGCCCCTCGAGGCGCTGCGCTGATACCATCGCTTTGAGCCGCTCCACCACCCTCGGATAGAGGGTGCGCACCAGGGCGACGTAGCGGCGATGGTAGATCTCATCCCGTTCAATGAGAAACCGGATCTGCCGCCGTTTGTCCCGGACGACCTTGTCCTGCTCGTTTTTCCGCTTAGGCAGGAAGCGGCGGATCTCGGCCATGGTACTCTCCTCCCCCGCCGCTTCGAGAAAGGCGAGGTAGAACAGAAGAAGGGAGGCGCTGTTGGTCGCAAAAGGGGTGGTTTCCTTCTCCGAGGAGAGCAGGCGCAGGGAGCGCAGCAGACGTCGTGCAAGGCCGGACCGGACCGACCGGGATACCGGCTGGAGAAAGAGACGTGTCTGATTGCCGACCTCCTCGATAGCCTCGGCGAGCTGGGAGGTGAGGCCGAAGAGCTCCTGGAAGAGCTCGTCCGAGCCGATCGTCTCAAGGTACCTTTCTATCTCCTCCCCCTGCTTCTTTGAAAGCACCTTGTACCCCGCCTCCCCGCCGAGACGTCCCCGGAGCTTTCGGATCCGCTCCCGGAAGGTCTCGGAAAAGAGAGTGCTCAGATAGAGGTCGACGGTTTCGATGTACTCCTGGGGATCACCGATCTCCGGGTTCTTGGTGACAAAGTAGCGCAGCACCTCTTTCGCCTTGCCTGCGCTCGGAATGAGCGTGTCGAAGCTGCGAAGCCGCTCGGTGAGGAGCAGCTCGGTGAGCTCCCGGAGCTTACCAAAGACCGTCACTTCCAGGGAGATCGACTCCTGCAGGAGATCAAGGGCTGGGTCCGGCGGCACAAAGGCGATCTCCTGTACCCGCTTTTTCGCCTCCGCGGAGATCTTCATCTCCTCTCCGACGTAGCGGTTATAGTTGTCGATCACCCCTCGGGGATCGAAACCGGGTTCGGCGGCGGGGGAGAACTTGTTGTGCCAGAAGTAGATCGGGAGGTCCGGCCTGATCTCCAGGGCGGTACGGATATAACCGCCTGCGGAGACGTGGGAGGTTGGCTCGGCGTTTGTCACCACAAGCAGATGGCCCACAAAGGGGAGGAAGGCGAGGTTTTCCTCGTTGCTTATCCCCGCGGGCATGTCGAGAACCAGCAGGTCGTACCGCTTTTTCAGCTCTCCTTCGAAGGTGCGAAAGAGGCGCTGCTTCTCGGTGAGGCGAGCGGCGTCCCTCGTGGCGGCCTTCGGAAAGACCAGGTCGAGTCGGGGGAGCACCGGGAGGCGGAAGCGGTCGAAGGGGAGGTCGGCGCGCGGATCGTCGGCAAGCTCCTCGATCGCCGAGGAGGGCACGTCGAGAATCGTCGCGACGTTGGAGAGGGGGTCGAGGTCGACCAGGCCCACCCGGTACTGCCGTTTCGCCAGGCTCAGGGCGACGTTCAAGGCGGTTGTCGACTTACCAACGCCTCCCTTTCCGGAACCTACGGCGATCGTAATCTGACGGAGCGCGCGCCCAGCTTCACCCTGATCTTGACTCATCAGCTGACGATAGTACGCTCGACAGCCACTGTGCAACAGCCCTGAATTCAGGCTACCCTGAGCCCATGTTCACAAAATCCCCGAAGGAGTCCGGCCTCGACCGACGGATTATCGAGCTGGTTCCCGAGGCCCTCCGGGAGTTTGCCGAAGAGGTTCTCAACGACCGGGAGATCAAGGCGATGCAGGATTACGCCAACGTTGTCTCCATCAAGCGCCTCGGCTATAACGACCACGGTCCGGTCCACATGCGCAAGGTTTGCAAGAACGCCGTAAAGATGGCCGGCCTGCTCCAGGAGGCGGGGATCAAAATGAGCCTGGAGCGAGAGGGCATCGGCAGCCATACCGACAGCGTCCTCGCCCTCTTTATGGCCGGGCTCCTCCATGACATCGGAATGAGCCTCACCCGGCAGGACCACGAGAACTACAGCGCCCTTCTCGCCCAGCCGCTCCTCGACAGTTACCTCGATCGCTACTATGGGGAGGATACGGACAAGAAGGTAATCGTCCGCTCCCTCGTCCTCGAGGCGATCGTCGGCCATATGGCGGCGGTGCGGATACACTCGATCGAGGCGGGGATTATCCTCATTGCCGACGGCTGCGATATGGAGAAGGGGCGCGCCCGGATACCGCTACTGATTCAGCATGAGGCTCGGGCGGGGGATATCCACAAGTACTCATCCTCGGCGGTCGACCGCATAAAGATCAGAGCGGGAAGCGAGCGGCCGATCGCTATCACCATCGAGATGAACCAGTCCGTCGGCTTCTTTCAGGTTGAAGAGGTGCTCTATCCGAAGCTCAACATGTCTCCCGCCAAGGAGTTTATCGAGCTCTACGCCGGGATCACCGGTCAGAAGCTCAAGCG
>JBKHDM010000154.1:0-2676 GCA_046541355.1 Spirochaetaceae bacterium | reverse complement strand
GATATGCAACAGGTAACGGAGGCAGACAGATGAAGGTGAAGTGGTACGGACAGGCGGCGTTCCGTCTGGTGAGTGAGACCGGGTTTACCATTATAACAGATCCCTACACCCCGGAGCTTCTCGGCTACGCGCCGATTCGCGAGCGGGCGGATATGGTGATCGTCTCCTCCCTCGATGATCAGGCGCACTGTCGCCACGATCTCATCCCGGGAGAGCACATCGTGGTAAACGCCCTGGAGGTGGTGGAGAAGGGGGGAGAGGACCGGAACCTCCCGGTTCCGGTGCGGAGCATCCTCGCTATGGAGGCGGAGGACCACCCCCTCCATGAGCCCGGGCAGAACGGTATGTACCGCTTTGAGCTCGACGGCATCAAAATCGCCCACATGGGGGACGTGGGAAACCCTCTCAATGATGAGCAGATAGCCTTTTTCGAGGAGACCGATCTCCTCCTCGCCCTCGCGGGGGCAGAGCTTACCATCGACCTCGACGACCTGATGGTGATGATCCACCAGGTCCGCCCGCGGCTCATCATCCCGATGCACTTTCGCACCCTCACCTACAAGCCGCGAAACAGTCTCTGGATAGAGTCCTTTCTCTCCTACTTTGAGAAGGACAACATTGACTTCGCCTTTGACTACGAGACGGAGATCTCGAGGGAGGATATCCCCGGGGAGACGAGAGTTCTGGTGCTCGATTACGCCCGCTGAGGGAGGATACCCCTTTCCGGGACGGGGAAGTCTCTCATGAGCAGTGTCGCCTCCACGCTCCTGCCTGTTGCCCTCCTCATTCTCCTCGGCGCTCTCACCCGGAGCGCCTCGATCATCACCTCCGCCGAGACCCAGGGGATAAAGCTCCTCATCCTCAAGGTGCTCCTTCCGGCGGTGCTTTTTCTCGCTTTTCTCTCCATGGAGCTCGAGCTGCGCTACCTCTGGCTCGCCGCCTCCACGGTAGTGATGCTGACCCTCTTTATGGGCGTGGGGTATCTGCTGTCCCGAAGCGTCGGGAAACTGCGACTACTCCCTTTTCACGTTACCGGCTTCTCCTTCGGGTTTCTCGGTATCCCTCTTTTTGCCCTTGTTTTCGGACGGGAGAACCTCGGGATCTACACTGTCCTCGGGGTCGGCCATGAGCTGTTTGTCTGGTTTGTCTATTACCCGCTTCTCGCACGGAGCTATCGCACGGTTGACCAGGACAACCGCTTTGGGCTCACCGCGTTCCTGCGCTCCCCCATCGTTGTGGCCATAGCCGCAGGAATACTGGCAAACCTCCTCGGTATCCAGGGGTGGCTGTCGGCCTCCGGGACAGGGAGGGCGGTGGATGAGACCCTCCATATCCTCGCCGACGCGACCACTCCTCTCATTCTCATCGTCGTCGGCCACTCCCTCTCGTTTCATCCGGCGGTGCTCAAAGTCGGGGTTCCAACCCTGCTGATTCGGTTCGCCGTCACCTTCGGCCTCGGCTACCCGTTCAAACTGCTGGTGATGGAGCCGATTCTCGCCTCGGGAGAGCCACTGTTCGACGCCGCCTTCTTCTCTCTCATCGTGCTTCCGGGGCTCTACTCCCTGCCCATTTTTCTTGCTCAGCACGGTGACCACCGGGGGGAGGCTGAGGCGAGTGGCGTGGTTACCCTCGGGAGTGCGGTGAGCGTTCTGCTCTTCCTTATCTACGTCGCCATCCGCGGGCCTGCCGGGGCGGGGCTGTAGGTACGCTCCCTCCTCTGCCCGGGGGAGGAGGTAGGAGACGGTTTGCGCCGCCCGGGATACGTTCGGTGAAAACCGCTTCATTTTACGCGCCTGGCGGGGTATGTTTCGACCGTTGTGGAAGTTGTGCAACCTGGTGAGAAACCGATTCCCGGAATAGTGCGGAGGACTATCCTCAAGAGGGTAGTCCGGGCTCTCTACGCCGAGGCGGGAGGAGATGCGCCACCGCTCATCGGCAGTTACGACGACCTCATCCGGGCGGCAGACCAGTTCGAGGCGGCAATGGGTGGCCGGGAGGCGTTGAGAGCCGGGGGTCTGCGGGTTATCGAGCGCGTTCTTCCTGAGCCGGTGGCGGTGGCGGCGCGGCTTCTCATCCACAATCCCGAGGTCACAGGAAAGATCGCGGTCCTCGCGGTGCCCCCCGCGGTCAGTTGGCTCGTTGGTGGAGTGGAGCGCAAGATGTACCGGAACCGCGCTGTGATACGGAAATGCCGCTTTCTCGAGGCCTCAGGATCCGTCGAACAGTGCCTCCATCTCTGCAAGGGGCCGAGCGAGCGGTTTTTTACCGAGCGCCTCAACATCGCGATGAAGATGACCCCGAATCTCGAAAGCGGCGAGTGCACCCTCACCTTCGGCAGGCAAGCTCAGAGAGCAGAGAGGGGCAGGGGAAATCGGTGAGCGTGCGGTGGAGAGCCGGGGCGAGGAGGCCGGTCTGCCGGGAGAGGGGAGTAGTCCGCAGGGCTCGTAAACTCGGCCGACTGGTTTCCCGGACGGGGGCTTATCTGTTTGGGCGGAAGCTTATCTGTTCAGCGCCGCCAGGCGTCTGCTCGCGCCGGAGCGGATCGCGGGAGGTGCCGCAGGGCGTCGCAGAATGTCCTCTAAAGCCTCTGAGAGCCGGGATCGTGCAGCGTCGTCGCCCCGGCGTGCCTTCTCCTCGAGGAGAAGAACGTGAGCGTAGAGTGTCTGAGCGTCGTCG
>JBKHDM010000153.1:0-2812 GCA_046541355.1 Spirochaetaceae bacterium | reverse complement strand
ACTGCCGGCTGCGACCGATCATGTTCTCCCAGAGGCGGGACTGGGACTCGTGGATACCGAGAGAGCTGCCTCTCGCAAGGAGGGTGTTGTGATACTCCCCGGCGACGCCGAGCTCGTAGAGGGCGTGTCCCGCCTCGTGGATCGTGCTGAAGAGCGCCGAGGCGAAAAGATCCTCATGGTAGCGGGTGGTGATTCGCACGTCATGGGGACCGAGGGTTGTGGTAAAGGGGTGGGCGGAGACATCGAGGCGACCCCGGTTGAACTGGTAACCGAGCTGTTTCAGAAGCTCGTATCCGAGGGTCTCCTGTCGCTCCACCGGAAAGGAGTGACGCAGCATGGAGTCGTCGATCTGCGGCCTCTCCCGGATCGCCTCGACAAGACCGAACAGGGAGCTGCGCAGTCCGGAGAAGAGAGCCTCCACCTCAGAGGTCTTCATGAACGGCTCGAACTGGTCGAGAAGGGCGTCGTAGATCTGCTCCTGGTAACCGAAGCGCTCCGCCTTCTCCTGACTGAGTCGGAGGATCTCCTCGAGGTGAGGCCGAAACTCCTCAAAATCGTCGGCCCCCTTCGCCTTGACCCAGGCGGCCTGTGCCCTGCTTGTCACCTCCGCGAAGCGGCGGACGAGATCCGAGGGAAGCTTGGTGGAAAGATCGTAGGATCTCCGCTTTGCCCTGAGAAACGCCCGCTCCCCGGCAGGCAGGGAGGCGTCCCCCAGGGGGTTTTCGGTGGTCGACCCGAGCTCTTCGAGGAGCCGGCCTACCTCCTCCGCGCTCTCTCGCTCGTGGGCGAGGGACTCGAGGAGCGCGACCTGCTCGCTCCGCGCTTCGATCGCCTCCTCGGGCATGTAGGTCTCCTGGTCCCACCGGAGGATCTCTCCAGCCTCCCCGAGGCGCAGCGCCTCCCGATCGAGGCTCTTAAGTCTCTCGAGCTTCTCGTTGGTATGTTTCACCTCATCCTCTCTCAATTCTTCGGTTGCCCCGGGCGGGGTCAAAGCTCCGCCCTCGTCTCAACCTTCTCCCGGAGGAACGCCTTGAACTCCTCGAAGGGGATGCCGTTTTTACGATCATTCGTCCGGGTCCGATAACTCACCGCCCCCGCCTGCGCCTCGTTCTCGCCGACAATCACCATGTAGGGCACCTTCTGGCTCTGGTGATACCGGATTTTGGCGTTCATCCGGTCGTCCCGTAGATCCGCAAAGGCGCGGAACCCCGACTCCTTGAGCTGCTGTGCGACCTTCGCAGCGTACTGCGCGAACGCCTCGGCCACCGGGATAACCACGACCTGCTCCGGGGCGAGCCAGACCGGGAACGCGCCGCCGTAGTGCTCCACAAGGACGCCGAAAAAGCGCTCGAGGGATCCGAGGAGGGCGCGGTGCACCATAAAGGGGCGCTTTTCCTTTCCGTCATGATCGACAAAGGTCATGTCGAATCGCTCGGGCAGGTTGAAGTCAAACTGCACCGTGGACATCTGCCACTCCCGACCGAGCGCGTCCTGAACCTTGAGGTCGATCTTCGGCCCGTAAAAGGCGCCACCCCCCTCGTCGAGCTCGTAGTCGAGGCCCTCGGCGTCAACCGCCTTCCTGAGGGAGTCGGTCGCCTTCTCCCAGTCCGCCGGGTCACCCACCGATTTTTCCGGCCTCGTCGCGAGGTACGCCTTGATATCCTTGAACCCGAAGGCGTCCCACATCCGCAGGGAGAAGCGCAGAACCTCGAGAATCTCGTCCTCCACCTGATCGGGTGTACAGAAGATATGGGCGTCATCCTGGGTAAAACCGCGGACCCGCAGAAGACCGTGAAGCACCCCGGAGCGCTCGTAGCGGTAGACCGTCCCGAGTTCTCCCCAGCGCAGGGGCAGATCCCGGTAGCTTCTCATCTGGGTTTTGTAGATCATGATGTGGAAGGGACAGTTCATCGGCTTGGCGTAGTAGTCCGCGTTGTCCAGCTCCATCGGGGCGTACATGTTCTCGGAGTAAAAATCGAGGTGTCCCGAGGTCTCCCAGAGCCAGCTCTTGCCGACATGGGGCGTGTAGAGAAGCTCGTAGCCCCCTTCGAGATGTTGCGTACGCCAGAAGTCCTCGATCGCCAGTCGCACCCGGCTCCCCTTCGGATGCCAGTAGATCAGGCCTGGTCCCGCCTCCTCGTGGGTTGAGTAGAGGTCGAGCTCCCGCCCGAGTTTCCGGTGGTCCCGCTTCTCTATCTCCGCGAGCCGCTCCAGGTGGGCGCGCAGCTCCTTGGGCGAGTCCCAGGCGGTTCCGTAGATGCGCTGGAGCATCGGCCGCTTCTCATCTCCCCGCCAGTAAGCGCCGGCGGTGTGCAGCAGCTTGAACGCCTTCGGATGGATCTCTTTTGTGCTCTCCACGTGGGGGCCGCGGCAGAGGTCGAGAAACTCGTCTACCAGATAGGTGGAGACCTCCTCATCCTCGGGGAGGTCGTCTATCAGCTCGAGCTTGTACGGCTGATGCGCAAAGATCTCCTTTGCCCGCTCCCGGGGGACCACCTCTCGTTCGAACGCGTGCTCCCCCGCCACGATCGAGCGCATCTCCTCCTCGATCTCCTCGAGATCCTCAGGGGTGAGGGAGCGGGGGAGATCAAAGTCGTAGTAAAACCCGTTGTCGATAGGCGGCCCGATCGCGGTTTTCGCCTCCGGAAACTTGCGAAGCACCGCCTCCGCCATCACGTGGGCGGTCGAATGACGGATTCGGTAGAGTTTCTCATCCCGACTCAGCTCTTTTGTCTCACTCATCTCTCTATTGCTCCTTGCCTCTGCTCCTTGCCTCGGCATCTCAAACCTCTTCGCCCCGGCTGCCGGGCCC
>JBKHDM010000152.1:0-2827 GCA_046541355.1 Spirochaetaceae bacterium | reverse complement strand
CCCCGCCACCTGTTCGGGATCGCCCTCATCGGTTCGGGACTCGCGGTGATCGACGGGCGATTGCTGAGGAGAATGCGCTCCCCAGGCCGCCGTTCAGGCGGTTGACCGCCGGCAAACGGCGAGATTGTTACTAAAGTTATAAAGCCTCCCCTCTCCGAGGTGGGTAGACTTTCAGCATGGAACCGGACAAGTCGAAGGTTACCCGCCCCCCCGGGGCTGGAAGGAGAGGGAGTACGGGGCTCTCTGCCACAATCGCACTCCTTGCCATGCTTCTCGCCGGCTGCCCGACCCCGACCGGCGGCGGCAGTGGAGCTGACGACACAGCGGGTGCTCCGTCGCCGGATACCGTGGCTCCCGCCCCGGTGACTGGTGTCACTGCTACACCGGCCGGTGTCGGAGATATACAACTTCTTTGGACCTCCCCGACCGATAACGATCTCGCCGCTTTTGAGGTGACCTGGTCTCCGGCGAGTAGCACAGGTTCGCAAGTTACGGTGGATCCAAGCGGCTCTGGTGTAACCCTAACAGGTCTGCGCTCCGGCACGTACCACGAGATCACGATTACCGCAGTTGATACCTCCGGCAACCGTTCCCAAATGACCGGCAGTAGTGCAACCACACCCTATCGCTTTTCTACCGGCACCTCCTTCGGAACAAACGTCGACGACCTGCGGGCGACCTACGCCGTGGACCTCGAAGGGAATAGAGAGCTGGACCTCCTCCATGGCGCAGGAGGGAACGCAGCCATCGTCTGGTACGAGAACCTCACGATCGACTGATGTAAGGAGAACTCAATGAAGCGAAATGCACGTATGGTAGGCCCATATCTCTTACGGCCGATGGCGATTATCCTTCTTCTCGCCTCGGCGCTGCTGCTTGTCGCCTGCGCCAATCCGACCGGCGCCGGCGGAGACGCCGGGAGTCCTGAGGCGGAAAGCCCGGGAGACGACGGAGAAACAGGCGGCGGCAACGACGGTGGTAACGGCACCGGCAGTGGCGGCAGCGGAGGTAACGCCGGCTACACCGGTCCTCTGGTGACAAGCAGCGCCAATGATGGCTCGGGTAGCCTGCGCCAGGTGGTCGCCGATGCTCCAGAGGGGTCGGAGGTGCGCTTTCTCGAGGACATGACCATTACCCTTTCCGGCGACCGGCAGGGCATCCGGATTGATAAAGACCTTACGATCAGCGGAGTCAACGCCAACGTGGTGATTACCACCGAAGGCAGGCAGCGCCACTTTACCTATCAGCCCGAGACCGCGGCGTTGACCCTTCGCCATCTGACGCTGAGGGACGGCGCGCCACAGATCCAGGCGCTTCTGCCGGGAGGCTCGATTTACGTCGGTGCCGGGAGCTCCCTCACCGCGGAGAACGTCCTGTTCGAGTCGAATCTCGGCACCCTGGGTGGGGCTATCTTTGGAGAAGAGAACGCATCCGGTGCGGTGATCTCCGTCTCCGGGTCTACCTTTCGGAATAACGAGGCTCGTGGAATCAGCTCGAGTGAGGTTGTTGGAAACAACGCGGATGAGGTCGCCCCGTTCCGAGGTGCCGGCGGAGCTATCTACCAACGCTACGGGACGCTGACAGTCACCGGCAGCGAGTTTGTGGGCAACTTCGTTGATCTTGGGCATAACTTGTTCATAAGTGATGGCCTCTCAGGGGGCGCGATCTTTGTTTGGGATAACACCCTCGCCGTCCGGTCGACGGAGTTTATTTCCAACCGCGCCGGTCGTCTCGGGGGTGCGATCCTCAGCAAGTCCACCGAGGCCGAGGTAGTGGATTCGACTTTTAGCGAAAACAGCGCCGGCGCCTTCGGCACCGACGAATCTTCGGGGGCGATCGGAGGCGGAGCGATCTACGCCTCTGGACCCGCAGCAGAGGTGCGGGTCGGACTCTCGAGCTTTATCCGCAACAGCGCGGCTGGAGCGGACGACGGGTCCAGCTCCAATACACGGTTTGTGGGTGGGGCTATCGCGACCGAGGACTTTGTAAGTATGACGGTCCACGCCTCCCAGTTCTTCGGTAACAGCGCGAGAGACACCCATACCACCGCTCCCAACACCGGAGGGGCAATCAGTTTCGCCGGTGGCACACGGGGGTCCAATCCGCCGTCGCGGCTCGAGATTGCGAGTACCGCCTTCGTCGGCAACACCGTTGCGGGGAGCTACGACGGGGGAGAAACCGGGGTTGCCGGGGTGGTAAGCTTCGATTCGGGCAACGAGGTGGAGGTGAGCTTCTCCTCCTTCTTCGACAACCTGCGCCTCGGCGGCGGCGACGGGCACAGTGACCTCGAGATCGGGAGCGACGGCTACTTTCTGCTCAACACTACCTTTGAGGACGACGGCTTCGATCCGCCGCCGCCGGACAACATCACCGCAACGATCGAGCGGGTGATCGCCCCTTTTAGCGAGTTTGACAACGAGAACTATCAGACACAGCATTTCGAGGGCGTTGACTTGGAGCTTGGCAACCTGAACGAGCAGCCCCAGGTCAATCTGCGGCCGAACATCGGAGCCGATAACCTGTGGGGCACCGCTGATGACTACTACGGTGACCTGTTACCCTTTATTCCGCCCGGCGGCAATCCCAACCTCTACGACCGTGGCGAGTCCGCAGATCTGCCGGCCGACAGCCTCGATCTCGACCAGGATGGAAACAAAAACGAGCCCCTCCCCTTCGACGCCGCGGGGCGTGACCGCTCTGTCAGCGCGAAACCGGACATCGGCGCCTACGAGCGGCAGTAAGGTGCGTTAGCCTCGAGGTACTCGGGACCATCCACCGGAACCGCGCGGGAGTTCCTCTCCCCTCGCGCCGGCCGATCAGGTAGAAT
>JBKHDM010000151.1:0-2830 GCA_046541355.1 Spirochaetaceae bacterium | reverse complement strand
GCCGGGCCGTGTTACGGGGCCGGGGGGCCGGGTGAGGCGCCTTCCGGGACGACGGAAAGAGAGTCTATGAGGGCTTCGGCGTATCCCTTTGTGTTATCCGTGTCGCTCAGGACAGCGATAAACGCCTCCGCCGGTGGGTCCTCCCCCATCGCCCGGCGATAGTCCTCAACAATGTTGACGCTATGGCTCTGCCAGGTGCCGACTCCCTCATCCCCTGCGTCGGCAATGTAAAACTGGATTCTTCGGGAGTAGAGGCTCTTTACCGGCTCTTCTTCGTACTCCCGGGCAGCCCAGATGTAGTTGAGAGCGCTGGTGGGAGGTAGCTCACCGTGCGCTTCCGCTTGTCGACTCGCCCATATCCGCAGCCACCAGGGTAGATTGTCCAGTTCATCCCGGAAGGCGACAACAATCCTGATCGCCGTATCCTCGCTGAAAAGGTTTCGAAGGTCCGCATCCTCCACCGGTTCCAGGAGGTTCCAGCTCCAGGTGAGTACAGGCGTCTGGTAGACGTCTATTGGTTCCTCCCGGACGATCATGGAGACCGTATTGTCCGAGACTACCCGGAGGAGGCTCTCCCCTTCCCGTTCGATGATTTCGAAGATCCCCGGGTCGAGGTCCTCATCGATATTGACAAGGCGCCACCCGTCGAGGGAGTCGAACTCGCTTCGAAATCCCTCGGTGGCGTGTACGGAGAGATGGAGCAGGCAAAGGAGTATGACCGTAAAAGGCGTGCGCAGGCGGATCATGCCTTCTCTTTTAGCCTGCCCGTCCCGCTCCCGGCAAGCCCTGGGCGCGTTTGTTTACCGGCGCCGCGGCCGCCGAGGTGCGGCGGGAGCGTTTAGTCGACGGTGACCGAGAATATGGAGCCCTGGAGGTAGAAGACCGGATCATCCCACTCGTCCCAGGGGACGGCGACGTAACTGCGCAGGTCGAAGTGGATAGAGTCGCCGGCGCTCACGGTCACCGCCGCACCGGGACCGAAGCTGAGATAACTGCGAACCGGCGAGTCGAGCTCCGGCGCTTCCTGAGCGAGGAGCGCATCGACGGCCAAAAGCGCCTTGAGATTGTGGAGCCGGACCTTCACCGTCTCCTCCCCGTTATCTACCACCGGGGAGTCGAAACGTACCCCCTCTCGGGGAACCGGTCTCCAGCTGATCGTGTTCCGGCTCAACAGAGCGCGACTCTCGGAGATCTCACCGTTGCCGTAGCCTCTGAGGGTATCGAAGCCTCCGTAGCTGCGCGACTGTACCAGGTCACGCTCCCATATGAACAAGGGACTCGCCCCGGAGAGATGGTGCTCGAGACGGAGGAATGAACCCGGCTGGTGCGTAATGAGGGTGGCGATCTGACCTGAGAGGGCGGCGGGCTGCATAAGCCCATTCACAAAACGGTTACTCAGGGTAAACCGGAGGTAGCGACCCTTGATGTCCGGGGACTCTCGGGGCGTCTCGATCCGCAGAGAACGAAACTCCATTGCCACCGAAGGGATCGCCTCGAAGCTCGACGAGCGTATTTCCTCCCCCGGCTCCGGCTCAGAGAGGCGAGTCTCTATCCTCTCGTTGAACTCGATGGTCCCGAGTCCCAGGAGGTCCTCCCGGATGTACCAGTTGAGAGAACCCACAATCCCCCGTTTCCGCTCGAGATACAGGTCATCCGGGGCAAGGAGAATCTCTCCGCCGGTGATTCGTGGTTGGGCAAACCCCTCGGCGTCGGACCGCTGATACGCACTGACCCCCGGTTCCCATCTTCCGCGCCGGCGGCTGAGGCCGACCTCTCCTGCTACCGCCGAGGAGGCGAGGTCGAAATCCGCCTTCGTGGAGATGACCGATCCGCCTATCGGGATCTCCGCCTGCTGGGAGATGACCCCGAAGGGGATAATGAACTCTAGCTGAGGTTGAACCCTGACGCCCAGGGAGTCGACCTCGACGGTGGGCTCTTGCATCTGAGGCTCCTCCTCCTCGGCCTCCTCGGCCAGGAGGGGAGGCACCGGAAGAAGAAAAAAAGAGAGCATGAGTAGAAGAGCGTACCTCACCTTATAAAGGGTACTGGAAGCGGAGGGGCCCAGGAAACTTCGGCGCGCCTACACCAGCCCGGCGGCGGAGCGGAGGGCGCGCATATTCTCCTCGACCACCCCGGCATAGACGCTTGATCCGGCGATAAGGTAGTTTGCCCCGGCGGCGACGATCCGGGGTGTGGTCTCGAGGTTGACCCCGCCGTCGACGCCGATGTCATAGCTTCCTCCGTGCCGCTCCCGGAGGGCGACGGCGGTCTCGATGTTCTCTATCGTCGTCCCGGCAAAACGTTGTCCGCCAAAACCGGGATAGACCCCCATCACAATGAGGAGCTCTATCTCCCGGAGGATATGGGGATGCGCCTCGAGCTTTCGGTAGTCCCTGTCCGGGTTGACTCCCACCCCCGCGGCTGCGCCGGACTCGAGGATCGCCTCGACGGTGTAGGGGAGATTGCGGCAGGTGTCCTCCTGAACCACGATCATGTCCGCCCCGGCGGCGCTGAAGTCCGGGATAAACGGGTCGGGGTTTGCGATCTCGAGATGGGCGACCACGGGGATAGTGAGGTGCTTCTTCAGGGCGGGGATGAGATCGATCCCAAAGGAGAAGTTGTGGACGTAGTGGCCGTCCATAATGTCGACGTGGATCGCACACCCCCCGGCGCGCTCTCCCGATACCGCCGCCTCCCGGAGGGCTCCAAAGTCGGCCGCAAGAATTGATGGGCTTATGAGGATATCCATGGTTCGAGCCGAAGCATACCTGATCGGGGCGGAAGGCTCAAAGGGGTGCAGCGGCGCGGCGGGTCAGCTCAGCGGCGCGGC
>JBKHDM010000150.1:0-2863 GCA_046541355.1 Spirochaetaceae bacterium | reverse complement strand
TCCTCCGCGCCGATGCGCTCGGAGAAACGGAGTCCCGGCACCTCCGGCAGGCCGCCTATGAAGGCGCTTTTATCCACCGGCATGACCGGGTAACCGTTGGTGACGACGATGTTGGGGTCCTGTTCGAGGTAGTGCGGCTCCGGGGGAATGCCGATGCGGAGGATCACCGTTTCGATTAGGCCGACCTTCTCGTCAAGGAAACGCTCTCCGGAACGACTGAGCTTTTCCCGCAGGATCGGGTAGAACAGCTCTCTCGGATGAGCGGTGTTCGCGCAGAGGAGAATATCTAGGGGCGCCTCCGGCCGTTCGGCGGCGCGGCGCTCTATGCCTCGGGCGAGTTCGGCGGCCACGGCGTCGAAAATCGCCGGAAAGACAACCACGGCCGCCAACGGCACGCTCAGAAGCCGCTCATCGATGCGCTCTCTCTCCGAGATCGAAAGCACCTCGAAGCCGGCTATTTCCCGTTGCTCCTCCGGCCCCTCCTCCGGCAGCTTTACGACGGTGTAGCCGCCGCGCTCACGAAGGCTCTTCACCATGTTATCGTCGGCATCGACAAAGGTGATTAGATAACCCGCCTCATCAAAGAGGTCGGCCACAAAGCCGCGACCGATCTTGCCTGCACCCCAAATGAGAATTCGCCTTTCCATAACACCTCTATCCCGTGCTAAATCGGCCGCGCGTTCGCGAGCAGATGCGCCTCCGCCTCCGGTGACCAGAGCCCGTTGTGCCGCTCGACAAGCTCGTTGAGCTCCGCAAGGAAAGGATCATTTTCGCCCTTTTTCGCCAGCTCATCAATCGCGGTGAGCTCCAGTTCTATGCCTGTGTAGATAAGTTTCTTTCCGCCGGGGATCTCCGGCAGGTGCTGCGTCGTCTCGGCGACAGCGTTGAGCCCGCCGATATGGGTGATCATCGCCGACGGGTTGATCCGTCCGCCGGCCATGAGCTCCAACGCCTCTCTCATATCCTCGGTCCCGCCGCCGCTGGTACCGATGATGTGGTGCGAGGAGTAGTGCACATCGTACATGTTGATCCTGGCCTCCATGCCGTGGTCCGTGGGCCCGGCAAAGAAGTTGAGACAGCCGTCGTAACCGAGAATCTTGTCGCCCTGCTCGATTACCTGCGCCACCGGGGCGAAGACGA
Organism: Spirochaetaceae bacterium; assembly: GCA_046541355.1. GTDB lineage: Bacteria > Spirochaetota > Spirochaetia > DSM-27196 > Alkalispirochaetaceae > CAYZHV01. Next base: position 1,723 of record JBKHDM010000150.1, on the reverse strand, counting down.
TAACGTCGTCGAAGCCTTCATCGGTGTGGCTGCGCAAGGCGGCGACGGGGTTCTCAACTGCGCCGGTATTGACGTAGTGGAGCTCCACCCCCTGGCGCGCCGCTTCCTCAGCAGGAATGAGACGCCGCGCCCGCTCCAGGCGTTCCTCGTTAATGTCGCTGACTACGAGGAGCCGAGGCTTACGATCTCCATGAATAGCGTAATCCACCGCTCCAAGCCCCATGGGCCCGGCGCCGGCGAGCATCGCTAGGGCGCCCCCCTCGGCGATCCCCATCTTGTGAACGTAGTTGAACTTCTCCGTGTGGTAGTGGGCGTGGAAGGTGCCGATAATCGTCGACATCGGCTCCGCCAGGGAGGCGAGATAGAACGCCTCCCCCCGGTAGGGGAGGAGGCAGTCGGCCTCCATCACCTCATTCGGGATAATCACATGGGTCGCGGCGCCACCCATGTACTCGTAGGAGTACCCGGGACCTCCGAGGCCGTCGAGCAGCGGCTTATAGTTAATCGCAGGTTGAATGGAGAAGCGCATGCCCTCCTGGTAGCGCCCCTTCCATTTGGCCCCTACCTGCTCGATAACCCCCGCGGTCTCGTGCCCGACGATGACCGGCCGCTCGCCGATCCCTTGCGGGACGCGCTTGTGCGCCTCCCCCTGGACCGTCGCCTTGTAGGTGGACATGCAGATGCTGTCCGAGACCACCCGGGCGAGTACCTCATCCTCCTTGAGGGGCGGGAGGTCGAACTCGTCGAGGCGTAGGTCGTTTGCGCCGTGGAGGCGCACCGCTTTCGTTTTCATCCTAGAGCGCCTCGAGCTGACCTTCCGCGGCGAAGTCGGTAATGCGCGCCTCGGCGAGCTCCTGCTCGGTGACGCCGAAGGAGTCGCCGACAACCTCTTCCACCCGGCGGACCAGACTCATGGCGTCGAGGCCGTACTCCTTCATCAGGTAGTGCTGGCTCGCGCCGTGGGCGTAGGTGTCCTGTAGACCGATCGGGGAAACCCGGGCGCCCACCCCGTTGAGGGCGAGGAGCTCCGCCGTGGCCGTAGCGAGACCGCCGAGGACGTTGTGGTTCTCCATCGTGATGACTCCGTACTTCGAGTTTGCCGCGGACTCCACCACCTCCGGATCGTCGAAGGGCTTGAGTGTCGTTACGTGGAGATGATCGATGGAGAGCCCGCGCTCCTGGAGCGTCTTGGTCGCACGCATCGCCTCCTCGGTACAGATGCCGCTGCTCAGAAGGGTTAGCTCGTTTCCTCGAGCGATTCTTCGTACCTTTCGGAACTCCATCGGCTCGCTCGTCGGAAAGAGGCGCGGGATTTCCTTTCTGATCATCCGAACGTAGACCGGCCCGTCTATTGCGTGGGCCACGTCGAGCATCGACTCCACGTCCGTGGCGTCGCCCATTTCGAGGATCCGCATGTTCGGGACCGAGCGGAGCACGCCGATGTCGTTTATCGCCTGATGGCTCACGCCGCCGGGAGTGGTAATTCCCGGGAGAAAGCCGAACATCCGCACCCGCAGGTTGGGGTAGGCGATGGACATCTCGATCTGGTCCAAGGCGCGGCGGTACATAAAGACCGCAAAGGTGTGGACGAACGGGGTGTAGCCCTGTCGCGCCATGCCGCCGGCGAAGCTCATCATATTCTGTTCCGCCATACCCAGGGAGAAGAAACGGTCCGGATAGGTGTCGCGAAAGAGCTTGATCTCCGTCGAGCCGGTGAGGTCGC
>JBKHDM010000149.1:0-3149 GCA_046541355.1 Spirochaetaceae bacterium | reverse complement strand
TTGCTTCAAATAGGGAAGAATAAAGAATGAAAACACCACGGTTGTGAACAGTAAGAAGGTGAAAAGAATAGGACTCCTGGGCGGCATGAGCTGGGAATCAACCCTCCACTACTACCGCATCATCAACGAAACCGTAAAGGCGCGTCTCGGCGGCCATCATTCCGCAGATCTGGTGCTCCGCTCCCTCGACTTTGCGCCGGTCGAAACGATGCAGCGCCGGGGCGCCTGGAAAGAGGCGGGAGCCTGCCTTGCAGTGGCGGCTCAGGAGTGCGTGGCCGCGGGGGCGGAGGCTATCGTGCTTTGCACTAATACGATGCACCTGGTGGCGGGGGCGATCACCGGGGCTGTAAAGGTGCCCCTCATCCATATTGCCGAGGCAACCGGTGAGGCGATCAAGGGTTCGCAAATACGGCGTGTCGGTCTCCTGGGCACGGCATTCACCATGGAGCAGGACTTCTACCGCCGGCGACTCGAGGAGGCGGCGGGCATCGAGGTGGTAGTGCCGGCTGACCGGTCACGGCAGCTGGTGCACCGGGTGATATTCGAAGAGTTGGTGCACGGCGTCCTTCGTCCCGAGTCTCGCCGTGCCTACCTCGAGGTGTGCGGGGAGCTCGCCGGCGCCGGGGCGGAGGGGATTGTTCTCGGGTGCACGGAGATCGGCATGCTCATCCGGGAAGGAGACGTTCCCCTGCCCCTGTTCGACACGACGGAGATCCACGCTACCGCGGCTGTCACCTGGGCCCTTGCCGGCGACTGATCTGTGCTTAAACGGCGTTCTCAGCTCTAGCCACGCCTGGCCGGGGTGGGCGGAGCTTGTCAGATGAACTCTACGGCGTAGCCTGGAAAGGCCTTCTCGAACGCGGCCTTAAGGTCGCGGCGAATAGCGAGAACGATCGTCATGGCGATTCCGGCGCAGGCGAGGCAGCCAGGTGTGTGATTGTCGAAGGGGACGTCGAGGTAGACGATCCTGCCCTGGTCACTCACCCGCACCCGACGGACGAGCCCGAGATCGGCGATTGAGAGTCCGCTTTCCGGGTCTTTCACCCCGTCGAGGGTCTCATCGATCAGGCTCTGTACATCCGCCTGCCATCCATGTGGTGCCATACCTCATTGTACCACGACAGGGTGCTGCGGGAGGCCCAAAATGAGCGCCCACCCTCCGGGAGCCACGCCTTGAGTCTTTCGCCCCGGAGAGACGTGTGGGCCCGGCCGCCCGTCTAAGTGTGGGCCCGGCCGCCCGTCAAAGGGTGGGCGCAGCCGGTGTCAGTCGACCGAGGGGAAATAGACCCGCGGCCGAGGTCGTTCGGCGTCGTCGATCCCGACGACCCTCCCAAGGCGAAAGAGGCGTTCCTCCTGCCGGTGCGGCGCGATAAGCTGTACACCGACGGGTACCGAGGAATAGACGTTTCCGTCGTGGTCGGTCTCCTCGTCGGTATGCCAGAAATGACGGCTATGGGCGGTGGTGAAGCCGGCGGGGACGCTCATCGCCGGAAGTCCGAGGAGGTTCGCCGGCGGGCAGAAGCGCATGATCTCCGAAAGTGACGAGAGGTCGGAGACTCCGGAGAGGAGCCTGTCCTCAGGAACCTTCGGCGGCAGTGTTCCGGTGGTGGGCGTGATGATCGCGTCCACGGAGGCGAAGATCTTCTTCCACTGTCGCAAGCTCCGTTCGCGGATCTGCTGCGCTTTGACGTAGTCCGCCGCGGTCAGCCGTCCGGCGAGGGCGAGGTTGACCCGGGTTTCGATACCGAAGTCGGTGCGATGGTCGCGGTAGTAACGCTCCATCGCCGCTTTCTGCTCCGAGGCGATGGTTATGAGATGCGCGATACGCAGGTTCTCGAGCTCGGGTATCTCGATTTCCACAATCTCCGCGCCGGCGGCGACGAGTTTCTCAACGGCTTTACGGGCGACCGAGAGTACATCCTCCGCGGCATCCTCGAACCACGGGGTGTAGATTCCGATCTTCATGCCTTCGACTCCCTCATCCGGCTGTTCAAATCCCAGGGGCGGCTGCCCGTAGGTGTGGGGGTCGTCTTCCTCGGGGCCGGCCATGAGGGCGTAGAGGAGGGCCAGATCCTCGAGGGTTGCCGCGATCGGGCCGAGGTGAGCGACACTCCAGCAGACCGGCGCGCTACTCCGTGTACTGATGCGGCCGTAGGTTGGTTTCAGACCGTAGACACCGCAGAAGGCCGAGGGTATGCGAATCGAACCGCCCCCGTCGGCTCCTACCGCGGCGGGAGCGAGACCAAGGGCGACGGTCGCGGCACTTCCGCTGGAGGAGCCCCCGGGGTAGCGCCAGGGGGCGTACGGGTTGATCGGTGTGCCGTAATTCGGATTCAAACCAGTCACGCCCATACCAATCTCATGCATGTTGCTCTTTCCCAGGATTATTGCTCCCGCCTCCCGTAGTCGGCGGACCACGACGGCGTCACGGGATGCCCCTTTGGTCGTGAGAAAGCTGGTTCCCAGGGTCGTCGGGAATCCCGCGACATCAACTTCGTCCTTGATTGGAATGGGGACTCCCTCGAGGATCGATCTCCCTCGATTCTCCGCGAGGCGCCGGGTGGACTCCTCCGCCTGGGCGCGAATGTCCCCCTCGTTCCACCGGATAAACAGGTAGAGCGGCGGGTCCCCCCTGTCCTGCTTTTCGAGGATTGCGATGATCCGCTCGGCCACCGCCGTGGGCGTTGTGCGGCCTTCCCGGTACGCCTCCACGTAGGAACGGATGCCGGGGTAGCTGAATCCCTCACCCCGGGGCCGGGAAAAACGGTTTGCAATCGCCTGGAGGTCCGGCGCGGTCCACGATCCCTTCTCCGCCGGCGGAAGCGGATCGAGGCGGGGAGGTTCGGGAACATGCAGGGAGCGAATCCGGTCGATGCCGGTTGTTTTCAGCAGCTTGTTAGCGATCCTGCCTCCGAGCACCGGGCGTTCGAGAACAGCGGCTATCGCCTCGAGAAGCGCGCCCGATATTCGGGGTGAGCGTGGATGGAGTAGATCATAGGCCATGAGGCACCTCCGACTGACGTGAGTTGCAAGCCAACCTTAGTCTCTGCCGCTTTTGCCTCGAGCGCAAGGGTTTTTACAAGCTCCCCCTGAGGGCCGGCGGCACTCGGCGTGGCCGGCGGCACTCGGCGTGGCGGCCTTACGTACCG
>JBKHDM010000148.1:0-3255 GCA_046541355.1 Spirochaetaceae bacterium | reverse complement strand
ACGGCGCGGGTCAGTCGGCGGGGGTGATCTCGCTGTCGGTTAGGATTTTTTCTGTGGTGATAAGTCTCCCGTCGGCCGACCGGATCTCCTGCTCCTCGAGATACCCGGTTGCCTCGACCTGCTGCCGGAGCAGATGGCGGTACTCTTCGGTCCGGTCGGCGGGGATCGAGTAGCTCTCCCCGGCGGGAGTGGTTACGACCAGGGAGGTAAACGGCTCGTTGCCGACAAGGCGGAGGGTGCCGACGACGGTGATCGCACGCCGCTCCCCCTGCTCCTCGGGATCGCCTGCCTGGTCACCCCCGCCGCCGGGCTCGGCCGCTGGTTCACCACCCCCGGCTGCGGAAAGCGGCGCGGTTACAAGGAAAAGCCCCAAGGCCGCAAGGAGGCTCAGTGCGCGCCGGCGGGTCATTTGCTCTTTGATCGAGGCCTCTCCTGGCGACCCCCCTCCCCTGTGAGGGTGTGGCGCAGATCGATCGGGTAGACCTCGGGAGTCGGCGTGATAGACGAGGAGGATAGCGCCGGCGCGGCGAGGAGAGTGGCGGCCGGCAGGTTGTCGGTCTCGGCAAGCAGGGACGTGCTGTCCTCGCCTCGGACGTTTACCATGAGGAGGGTGTCTCCTTCAAAGCCCCCTGTCTGGTCGTCGTCGACCACCGACGGCGACTGGCCGGTGTCTATGCCGTAGTATCTCAGATTCGAGGGCGGCGTCTCGTCGTAGGAGGAGGAACCGATCTCGAGGAAAATGCCTTCTCCCGGGTAGAGGGGAAAGGGCTCACCCTCAAACTCGGAGTCGTAGTCGGATCTCTCTGTCAGAAAGGGTGGGGAGAGGGAGAGCTCCCCTTCGTAACCGCGCACCCCGCTGTCGGTCTGGAGGAGGTTTGCGAGATACCAGTTGGTTATCACCTCGTCCCAGGAGCCCGCTGAACTATCCACTTCGCTTTGATACGTCTCGAAGACCGCCCTGTAGTCGGGGTACTCGTTGTGCAGTATATCCCGGTAGACCCCGGCACCGCCGGCGGCGTGTATCCGCAACCACTGAAAAAAGAGATAGACCGTTGAGTAGTCGACGAGAATATCGCCCCAGGCCCCCCAGGTGAGAAACCCCTGGCCCCGAGCGATGGTGCCGTTGGGGTCAGCGTTGTAGTAGTCGATCTTGCTCTGAATGTGGCCGCCGGCGTAGAGATACTCGGCGGCGCTGGAGAGCCCCTCGTTTACCCAGGTATCCTGCCGGCCACCGCCTCCCCGGATATACTCCTCCGCAAAGTTGACCAGGTGCTGGAACTCGTGGGCCATGGTTTCCCGGAAGGTCGGGTCACCGACGACCCCGGGGTCGATATCCATAAAAATCATATCCGCCCGATTGGAGTTACTCAGGTCGAGGGCGTGGTGGCCATGGAAGTAGCCGGCGACGTAGCCTCCGGAGCCGTCAAAACCGTCTCGGATGTCGAGGAGCAGCAGGATAATCTTGCCGTTGTTGTCTACATCGCTCTCCTCGGCAAAGTTGGTCCGGATCAGATCGTAGATCCGCCTGTCAAACTCGGTTGCCGCGGACTGTGCTGCTGCCGCAGAGACGCCGGAGTCGAGCTCTGCGTAAATAATGGCTCGGCTGCTCTCGGCAAGGAGCTCCGCCTCGACCTGGTAGAACTGATTGGTTGTAAAGTCGGAGGCCCAGAAGGTGCGCCGGCCGGAGGAGCTTCCCCCGCTGCCACCAAAAATGGTGGCCACCTCGGCGCAGCCTGTGACCAGGAGCGAGGAGGCGACGATGAGAAAATAGAAGAAAGTGGTCTTAATCCTCAAAAACCTTTTCTCCTTGCCTCGTAATCATACCCCTCCCGGGGCGGTTTGACCACTGTTGTGATCTAAGAAACGTTTTTGTCTGCTCAAAATCGAGAAAGTCCCGGGAGTCGAAAGCCGCCGTATTAGCACATTTCTCCCTAGGTTGTGGAGCCGCCTGAGGCTCCTCAAAACGGCGTTGTGAACCTCAACGGCTCGGAACATCAGCTCCACTCAGGAGTTCTGGAAATCACAGGTCCCGGCGAGACAGGCCGGGGGACGATGTACACCTACTACGTCCGGCTCCTGGGAGGGTTCGCTCACGGTGATTGATAACCGCGGGTTTAAGCGGGCGAGTCTCAACCAACGAGATTACTAACCGTCACCGCGACGCCCATCAGCGCGATCATGAGGCTCAGGACGGTCATCCAGCGAGTTGTGTGACGTTGCATGTCGGCAAAGCGCTGGTCCACCTGCTCGAAGCGGGCATCCATGTGATGGATAAGCTGGTCGAAGCGCTTGTCGACCTGCTCAAACCGCTTGTCGACCTGCTCAAACCGCCTGTCGACCTGCTCGAAGCCTTGGCGCATGAGGTCGCGCTGCCCTTTAAGCTCCTCCTCGACCCGGACGGTTCGCTCCCGCAGTTCGAGATCCTTGCGGTGCAGCTCTGCCGGGCTGAAAGGATAGTTGATCTCGCCGAGCCAGGTCGGGAGGTTTTTCTTTACGTAGCTGCCGATCGTCTCGAGATGTGACTGTGACAGTTCCATCGCATCACCCATTGTCGCGCCTCCGGGGTAGGGGTTTTTGCTCAGGAAGTACTCCCGGAGGCGGTGGCTGCTTCAAAATATAGCGAAGCTTCTGCAGGAGTGCCAGCTGCCCCGGGCGCCGGGAGGATCTACTGCACGACCTCCACGGTCTTCCCGGCGCAGTCGAGGCGGATCCGGTGGGCGCGCTCGAGGCGGGAGAAGATCGCCTCGCCGCAGCCGATCGCCGCGGGGATGCCGAACTCGGCGCAGCGGATCGCCATGTGGCTGTTGGCGCCGCCGTACTTGGTTACCAGGCCGGCGATATTGTGGCTGAAGATCCAGTCAAAGCCGGGGTCTGCGTTTTCGATGAGGCAGATGGTCCCTTCGATCTCCGGGTCGATACCCTCGAGTTTGCGCACCGGGGCGGTGAGTGCGGACTGGGTGATGTAGTTGGGGCGGCTGTCGGAGAGGTAGAAGCTGTAAAGGTCACGCCGGTCACGGATAACCTCGGGCAGGTGGATCGCCGCGGTAATGAGGTGACGGTTTCGCCGCGCCTCGACGCGGCTGCGCAGGGTGGCGACGAGGTGGGCCGGCGCTGACGCCCCGGCGAGAGCGAGGATATCGCCAATCTCGAGGTAGCTCGCCTCCTGTCGGCTCACGCCGACGCTCTCGGCCCAGTCGGCGATGATGTCGATCGCCCGGCTCAGGGCGCGGGAGAACTCGAACTTTCCGAGCTCCC
>JBKHDM010000147.1:0-3311 GCA_046541355.1 Spirochaetaceae bacterium | reverse complement strand
GCCCCGGCGCGCCCCGGCCGAGGCTACTTCCTGCGGCGAAAAACGTGGGTGGCGCTGCCGTAGAACAGCTCCGCCGCCTCCATAATCGTCTCCGAGAGGGTCGGATGGGGGTGGACCGAGAGGGCGAGATCCTCGGCGAGAGCCCCCATCTCGACGGCGAGGACCCCCTCGGATATGAGCTCTCCGGCATCCTTACCGACGATGCCGACCCCGAGAACCCTCTCGCTCGTACGGTCGACGATGAGCTTGGTCTTGCCGACGCTCGTGCCCATCGCGAGAGCCCGGCCGGAGGCGGCCCAGGGAAAGCTGGTAATCTCCACGTCGAGTCCCTGCTGTTCCGCCTCTCTCTCGGTGACCCCGCACCAGGCGATCTCGGGGTCCGTGTACTCCACCGCCGGAATAGTCGCCGGGTCGTAGGCGCTTTTACGCCCCGTAATCACCTCCGCCGCCACCTGCCCCTCGCGATTCGCCTTGTGGGCGAGGAGGGGAGGACCGGTTACATCCCCTACGGCAAAAACGTTCTTGACGTTGGTACGCCGCTGGTCGTCCACCTTTACAAAGCCACGCTCACTGGTCTCCACCCCCACCTCCTCGAGGCCGAGGTCAGCGGTGTTGGGCCGGTGCCCCACGGTGAGAAGCACTTTCGAGAAGGTGGCACTCCGGTTCGCCCCTTTGTCGCCGTCGGCGGACTTCATGGTAACCTGTAAACCGTCGCCGCTCTCGGTGATAGCATCGACGACGGTACTGGTGAGCACCTCTTTAAAGACCTCACCCTCGTTGGCCTGCTCGAACACCTTGACCAGATCCCGGTCCGCCCCGGGCATGATGCCGTCGGTCATCTCCACGACAGTTACCTCGCAACCAAGCTTCCCGAAAACAGAGCCGAGCTCGAGGCCGATGTAGCCACCTCCGACAACCAGGAGAGACTCGGGGATCTCCTCGAGCTCGAGGGCGCTTTTCGCATAGAGGATGCGGTCGGACTCGATATCCACGTTCGGCAGGGAGATCGGGCTCGCTCCGGTGGCGATAATCGCGTGTTCAAAGCTCACCTCCTCCTCCCCACCGTCGTTAAGGGCGACGGTGAGGGTGCTCTCGGAGGTAAACCGGGCAAGACCGTGGATATGGTCGATCTTTCGCTGCTTTACCAGCTGACCAAGACCACCGGTGAGCTTCTTGATCACTCCGTCCTTGAACCCTCGAAGCTGGTCGATATCCACCTTCGGCTCCGAGAAGGTGAGCCCCCAGTTTCTCGCCTCCCGAGCCTCGTCCTTCACCTTTACCACGTGGAGGAGCGCCTTGGTGGGTATGCACCCCCAGTGGAGACAGACGCCCCCAGGATTCTCGAGGGGATCGACGAGAATTACCTTCTGCCCGAGATCCGAAGCCTTGAACGCCGCGGCGTAGCCGCCCGGTCCGCCTCCAACAACAACGGTATCCGCCCGCTTACTCATACTTCATCTCCTTCAAGCTCCATGTAGAGCGGCTGTTCCAGGGAGTCACAGATCCAGCGCAGAAATCGCGATCCATCGGCTCCGTCGATCACCCGGTGGTCATAGGAGAGGGAAAGAGGAAGGATAAGCCGGGGCTCGAACTCCCCGTCCCGCCAGACCGGCTTGGTCTGGGACCTCGCAACTCCGAGGATCGCCACCTGGGGCGGAAAAACCACCGGCGTAAAGCCGGTGCCGCCGATACCCCCGAGATTCGATATCGTAAAGGTTCCTCCCTCCATCTCCTCGGGCTTGATTTTTTTCTCCCGCGCCCGCCCGGCGAGGTCTCCAAGCTCCGCCGAAATGGCAAGGATCGACTTCTCCTCCACGTTTCTGACCACCGGAACCAGCAGCCCCCGGTCGGTGTCGGCGGCGACGGAGATGTTGATAAAGTCCTTGTAGACGATCTGCCCCGCCGGGGCGTCGAGGCTCGAGTTGAACCTCGGAAACCGCCTGAGCCCCCGGGCGACCACCTTCATCAGGATCGAGGTGACCGTGAGCTTTACTCCCCGTTTCTCGGCAAGCTTGGAAAAGCGCGTTCTAAACGCTTCGAGCTCGGTCACATCAGCCTCATCGAACTGGGTTACGTGGGGGATAGTCTGCCACGCCTGCTGGGTGTTCTCTCCAGTAATTCTTCGTACCGTGGTGAGCTTCTCCCGATGGGTCTCTCCCCATCGGGAAAAGTCCGGCAGGGTGAAGGCGCTCGACATGCCCGCGGCAGCGTGTGCCCCCGGGCCACCGCCTGTCCGGCTCTCCCGGGAGTGACGTTTTACATCCTCCGGGGTTACCCGTCCTCCAGGGCCTGTTCCGGTTACCTCGGTGATGTCGACGCCGATCTCCCGGGCGAGACGACGGGTGGAGGGGGAGGCGGGGATTTTTCCTCCGGCGCTCTTCGGGATCTCCGGCCTCGCCGGCGGTGAGTCTCTCTCCTCCGGCTCGGCGGTACTCTCGGCGGCGGCGCTCTCCACCTGTGACGCCTCCCTCCCGGTCTCGCCGGCGGCGGCCTCGTCGGCGTCGGACTCCTCTTCGGCCGCCGGCTCCTCGGATTCAGGCGTTTCCGCCGGCCCCTGCGAACCCTCGGCCTCGCCGGCGGGGGAAGACTCCTCCTCGGAGGCGCCGCCTTCGGTGTTGATCCTGGCGATTACCGCACCAACTTTGACATCCTCCCCCTCGGAGACAAGGATCTCCTCAACGGTGCCGGCGGCGGTGGAGGGTACCTCAACCGACGCTTTATCCGTCTCGATTTCCAGAAGGGGCTGGTCCATTTCGACCTGATCCCCCTTGGAGACCAGGAGGGTTATGACGTTTCCGGATTCGACGTTTTCCGATATTTCCGGCAGTTCAAATCTTTATGAGCAACTGGGCGATCGCGTCGCCCAGAAAATCATCGGGCAGATATTGAAGCGCTTGAGTGATCTGACGGTTCAGATGAACGGCAGGATAATCAAGACCGTCGGTGATGCCGTCATCGCCACATTTTCTTCCGGCGATCAAGCTCTCGACGCCGCCAAGTCCATGCAGATGACCATGATCTGCAAAATATCCGAAAGAACGAACCTGCCGCCCATTAATATCCACGTCGGAATTCATTACGGGACCGTTGTTGTCGACAACCATGATATTTTCGGGGATGCGGTCAATATCGCATCCCGGGTCGCGGATTATGCTAAGCCTCGGCAAATCGTCGCCACCCGGGCCGTCATTGAAACAATGTCTCCTCAGTCGATTCATCTGAAAAAATTTATCGGCCGAATCACCGCGAGAAATATATCCGGCGAGATCGAACTTTTTGAAATTCTGTACGGAGATCAGCAAACCACCATG
>JBKHDM010000146.1:0-3319 GCA_046541355.1 Spirochaetaceae bacterium | reverse complement strand
AGGGAGTTTCGGCCTGATTACTCCGCTTCCCCGAAAGTGACGTGGCGGCCGTCAATACCGGTGTTCGCTGCAGTAGACAGATTTCGATTGGGCTCGACGTTTTTGTCGTCGACGTTCAGCTCGTTACGATACGGCCTCCCCATGGGGGGAGGCCGCGGTCCGGCGCGCGCCGGCTTCAGTTCTTCAGTTCGTCAAACTGGGGACGGCCTGAGATGTCCTCCACCGGCAGATCCGTGAGGTCAAGGGCTGCGATGCGCGTCTCGTAGGCGTCGTCGATTCTTGACTCCACCGTCGTCACCAGACTCTGATCCGGCACCGAGAAGTAGCTCGGAAGGTTCGTCCCGGTTGTGGAGAAGAACGGTGCTTTCACGATTGTCGCCTCCACCGCGTCCGGGGCCCAGGTCCAGGACTCGTTCATAAACACGTTGGAAAGGATATGGTCCGTGCCCCCGTGATCCAGCTTGTTATCGTTGTCCAGATCAAAGAAGTAGGTGTAGTCGGTCCAGGAACCCCAATCTTCCTCGTAGGTCTCCCCCTGATGACGCCGCAGCGGCTCATCGGCAAAGGCACCCTGGATGGGCAGGAGGCTCTTTAAGGGAAACTCATTGCGGAAATAGTAGTTACCATCAAAAACGGCCTCCGATGCGGGAACCTCGTATCCCTTGGAAAACGTCACCAGGCGTCCTTCCGTCTCGCCATCGCCGTTCAGATCTACGGTATGGTCCTCACTGCCGTCCCAGTCGTAGACCGCGTCTCCAGCCTGCCAGTCCGTTCCCTGGCGGTAGAAGAAGTTCCAGCTGTCGTCGGTGACGTCGTGATTGTCGCTGTCACTGAAATCGGCGTCCTCGCTGATGAACACCTTGTACTCATCGACGTTCCAATACTCAAACGCATAGATTGTGTCGGGGGCTGATCCTAGAGAATCCGCCACGTTGTGACCGCCGTCTAGCCAGGACAACCAGTCGGTATCAAGTGTCGTTTCACCCCGGCTACGCTGAATCAAGCCACCGTTCTCGTCGTAATACTCCTTTGCTGCGTAGCCGCCGCGGTCATCGGTGCCGGTGGCGATCACTCCGCCGGTAGTGTCGTTACCCCAGCCGACGCGTGCGCCGGAGTCCGAAAAGGTACTGCCGTCATACTTGTAGGTCTGTTCGTCCCGGCTGACAAAGGTGACCGTCCCGCCGGAGGAGTGGGAGCGTGAAATCTCACGCCAGTAACCAACCGGGTGATCGTGTCCGCTCGGGGGCGTCTGGTCTACCGGATCAAAGGCGTACGCCTGGACGGATTCGCCGGTGGCGGAGTTAAAATAGGCGTATTCCCGGGCGGTCCCCGGAACTCCGTCAGACGAGGTGGCCTCCCCTTCCGACTCTACGATCGTCGTGAGCATCTCGGTCTCCCACTCCGTCCCGGTCCGTTTTACGTTGAGTTGAATATGGGTGTCCCATGTGTCGAACGGCTCAGGGTGCCACCATACCGTGAACTCGTCGGCACTGGTCCCGGTAATCATCATGGTTCCCATGTCATACCTTCCATTATAGAACTCACGTTCACTGAGGGAATAGATCGTGTCAAACTCCAGCTCTCTCTCGGAGGCGAGCTCCCGGATCTCGGTCACAAAGGCCGTGAGCAGCCCACTCGGCTCGGATGCCTCCACCACATCGTACCAACCCTGTGCGCGAACATCTGAGAGTCCGGAGCGCTCAACGTCCACAACCTCTCCGACCGCCGACGCGCCGATTGAACTCGCGCTGGTTCCCGTACCACCGGCAGAGAGGCTGGCGGGCAACGCCACACCGGGCTCGGGCATTTCACGAAGGTTGCTGCTCACGGTGGTTGACCCACCGCCCCCGTCGTCTGGGGAATCCGTGATACTCCCCGCTCCATTCTGAATGCAGCCGGTAGCTCCTATCGCCATAGCGACAACCAGTGCCGCCATACCCAGCCGCGCCGCCCGGGCGCGGGTCGTCACCATATGACCGATTCCTTTCATGATATCTCCTCCTGCTGGAACGTTGGTTCGGACTCCGGGGGCTGTCGCCGCCCGGTAAGCTTCCCCGAGAGTAACCCCCGGTGCGGTGACCCCGATATCGGAGAATCACCTAGAACCTCACTCTTTCCGGAACCAGAGCCGTCGCCGTTTGAGTTACCCGGGCAGCGGGCGCGCCGGCACTGCGTGAAGCATCCCCCCTCCCAGGTGATACTCTCCCTCCATGCACGCAACCGAGTTTCAGACGAGCTACCGCGGCGCCGGGGATATTGGAGAGAGGCCCCGGGAACGGATGTTTTCCGGGGGACCTGACCTCCTCTCGGATCGGGATCTCCTTGCGCTTTTGATCGGAACAGGTGTGCGGGGACGCCACGTCCTCGATGTGGCCGAGGAGGTACTCGCACTCCTTGAGACGGACAACTTTGTCGTCGGTCCGCAGCAGCTCCTCGGGGTCCACGGCCTCGGGCGCGCCAAGGCGGCGATGCTCTCAGCCGCCCTTGAGCTCGCCCGGCGCATTATCGCCCCTCGGAACCACCGGATCCGTTTTCCCGCCGACGTCTATCCGGTGGTCTCCCATTACGCCGACCGCAAGCAGGAGCACTTTCTCGCGGTGAGCCTCAACGGAGCGCATGAGGTCATAGCGTGCCGGGTCGTTTCGGTGGGACTGGTAAACCGAACCCTGGTCCACCCGAGGGAGGTGTACGCCGACGCCCTCACCGACCGCGCCGCGGCCCTGGTGGTGGCTCACAACCATCCGAGCGGCAAGGTTGACCCGAGCCCGGAGGACCGGGAGGTAACAAGCCGGCTCATGGCCGCGGGGGAGACCCTCGGAGTGCGGCTTCTCGACCATGTAATTTTTTCCCTCGAGGGGTATTACAGCTTTCTCGAGCACGGGGAGATGTGAGGGGCGGAGGACGTGAGTCTCTTTCCGGAACTCAACGTCCTGTGCAAGTGGGACCGTTCTCACAGACCTGGGGTCCCGCAAACGCCTTCAGGAGCCCGGTCCACCCGGGGGATCTCTCTTGCGGGAGTCTTGCTCCTCGCGTCCTGTCGATTGCACCCCCGGACTCCGGGTCTACACTCACCCTCCATGGGCTTTCAATCCTTCCTCGATCCGAGTGCAGTCGCTGTTGGTGGGGTAGCCTCCCGGGTCGAGCGCTCCTCCTACGTACCAGAGGCAGAAAGAGATCTCCTCTAACCGAGCTTTCGGAAGTGATCCTTTAGTCGCCGGGATCCAAAGGGCGGTGCCTGAAAATCCATCGAGCCGGCGCGAGGGTCGGGCCGGGCTCGGCAAGCTTTGAGGCGTCGCGAACAAGTACACGCACCCGCCAT
>JBKHDM010000145.1:0-3343 GCA_046541355.1 Spirochaetaceae bacterium | reverse complement strand
TTAGTTGGGGGACCAGAAGAGTCGCGGGTCTGAGACGAGGACGCTCCCGGCATCGGTAGTCTGTGCTCCCCCGGAAGTGAAGGTGGGAGAAATCGCGACAAAGAGCATGGTGTCTTCTCCGTCAAACTCTACGCTCGGAAAGGTGGGACCGGGAATCTCCACGGAGAGTTGAGTCCAGCCGGTGTCGACGTCCCTGGTGTCGAGGACATCAGCGCTTACGGCGCCGGAGGAAATCGCCTCGCTCCCGGCGATACCGACTGCGATCTGCCTCGCCGCAAGCCGATTATCAACGGTTCCCACGTCAGGATCGAGGCGAACCTGGAGCGAGACAGTATAGGTCCCGCCGGGCACGAGGTCGGGCCTGCCGGATTCGGAGTAGGGGACGGGGAGGCGGATGTAGTAGGAGCGCCCGAGCTCCACGAACCGGATGTTGTCGATCTCTCCGGCGAACCTTGCCTGGGCGGTGGTGGTAAAGCCGCCGATGTTGAAGTAGCTGTAATCGTCGTCGAGGACGGAGAGGGTGTTGAGGGGTGGACTGGTTATAGAGTTGGGGAACTCAAGTCGTGTTCCCGTCTGCGCAGCCTCTATGGCGACGCGAAACTGGTCGGTGTTGCCCGCCCCGGTCCCGGTGGAGTCGGCCTGAACATTGTTGTTGAGCTCGATGCCTATATCCGTCACCGTGGGAACATAGTCGAAGTGGATCGTGTACTCGCGATTGCCGCCAAAGGCGCTCGCTCCGGTTCCGTCCTGGAGTCCTCCCGCCCCGGCGAGGTCGAGATAGAGGCGTACGTCGGCATCGTCAAAGGTTACACTTAGAGCCTGCCCGTCAAGGCCGTCTACGATTTCCGCGTTGGCATTACCTTCCTGAGCCCAGTTCGTCGGCACCCCCGCGCCCGGGGCGAACGCCTCAAAATCCCCATTCTGAAAGAGATTTACCACTTCCATCCGGTAGACCGGACCGTTTGTTCCCGACGGCGGTGCCACGGCTGTCTCGAGCTCCCAGGTCATGTATCGGCCGGTTGCGTCATCGGGCTGCCAGAGGGGGTCGCCGTCTCCGTCGGTAGCGTTAAAGTCGCGGTTCTCTATCAGGTTGGTGTCGCCAAAGTCGCCAAAGCCGCTACTCCCCTGGCAGGAGACGACCAGCACGGTTGGGAGAAGCAGTGCCAGTGAGAAGAAGGCACGTGTGAGCCTCGGGTGCAGGGGATCGAATCGTCGCATCTTGTTACCTGCTAGCAATATATACCGGCTCCAACCGCAATTCTACCAGTACTGAGGACCACACCGACCCGGAGGCCCGCACACCCCCCCCCACCGGCCGCCGGCCACCCGTTATCCGAGGGCGACGTCGAGGATCATCATTATCGTGAAGCCTGCGAGGGTACCGATGGTGGCGAGGTCGGTGTTCTGGTTGCGCTGGGACTCGGGTATGAGCTCTTCCACCACGACGAAGATCATTGCCCCGGCGGCAAAGGCGAGAGCGAAGGGGAGGATCGGCCGCATGAGGAGGACCGCCGCCGCGCCGATTACCGCGAACAGCGGCTCCACCGAGCCTGAGAGCTGACCGTACCAGAACGCCTTGCCCCGGGACATCCCCTCCCGCCGCAAGGGGACGGAGACCGAGGTCCCCTCGGGGAGATTCTGAATCCCGATACCGAGGGCGAGGGCGATCGCCGCACCTATGGATGCCCCGGGAATGCCCGCGGCTACCGCCCCGAAGGAGACGCCGATTGCCAGTCCCTCGGGAATGTTGTGGATCGTGATCGCCAGGACAAGCAGCACCGACCGCTGCCAGCTTGTTGAGGGCCCTTCCGCCTTGTCCATCGACTCTCCTATGTGGAGGTGGGGCAGGATTTTATCGATGAGCAGCATAAACAGGCCGCCGGTAAAAAACCCGACCGCCGCGGGGACCCAGGGGATTGCGTACTCCTCCTCAGCCATCGCTATCGACGGCGCCAGGAGGGACCAGAAGCTCGCGGCTATCATCACCCCGGCGGCAAAGCCCATCATCGTGTCCAGGACCTTTCGCCCTACATTTTTAAAGAGAAATACAAACGAGGCGCCGACGGCGGTAACGCCCCAGGTAAAGAGAGTCCCCAAAAGTGCCTGGAGGACCGGGGAGAGGGAGAGAAACCAGTCGTAGGGTGCATCCATCACCTATAGCGTACGTCGAGGCGGGAGTCCGGGTCAAAGCGCGGGGGTCGCGCCGGCCGCGCCACATCCGGGGCTCGGCGCGCCGGCCGAGGCGACGCCGCGCACCCGCGCCTCCAGCCCGGCCGACCCTCCCTGGTGCCCCTCTGGCACGCCTCGGGTGATCCGAGCTACCATAACAGGGTCATGCGAGCCGTCACCGTCATTTGTCTCGTTGCCCTTAGCCTCACGGTAATCCCCCTGGGCCTCCCCGCGGAGGAGTCGGGGGTGGTTGTCGCCGCGGTGCAGTTCGAGGTGAGAGAAGAGGTCTACCGTTCTCAGGACTCCCTGGGCCGGGAGGTTTCAAAGTTTGTCCGACGTGCCGCCGCCGCCGGGAGCGACCTGGTTGTGTTTCCGGAGTACCTCGGAGTCTTTCTCGCCGCACAACCTTACCTCCCGCGCCTTGCCTCCGCTGATACCGTGGCGGCGGCTGTGGAGGTGATCTCCCGGGACGACACCGATCTGCTCTCCTTGCGGGAGCTGTTTATCGCCGAAGCGCCGAGGGTAGGTGCGTGGATGGACGCGGTTTTTGGCCCCCTCGCCAGGGAGCACGGTATCCACATACTCGCAGGTACATACTTTCACGCGAGTCGCGCTGAGGCAGGGGAGTACCGACTTACCAATCGGGCGGTAATCTACAGCCCCCGGGGCCGGAGGCTCTACGAGCAGGACAAGGTCTTTCTCACTCCTTTTGAGCGGGAGCGTATCGGTCTCGATCCCGGCAGCCTCGGGGATGTGGAAGGCGTGGAGATTGGCGGAGTCTCTGTAGGGGTGACGATCTGTCAGGACACGTTCTACGACGCCTGGGACGCAATCCATCAGGAGCGGGAGCTGTGGATCGACATAAAGGCGGACGGCGTCCCCTTTGACCAACAGGCGCGGCGGCGCTACTACCGGACGATCCCGGAGCGGCTGAAGGAAACCGGCGTCCCCTACGGCGTTACGGTCAGTCTGGTAGGAGCGTTCCTCGATCTTTTCTGGGAGGGCAGAAGCTCCGTCGTCCACCGGCGAGGGGACACGCTTGACACCCTCGAGCGCACCGGTTCTCCCCGCCGCCCGGACCTCCTCGTGGAGCGCATCGAGCCGTAGAGGCGCGCCGAGCCGGGCGGCGGGAAGTGCGCCGCGCCGCGGGCAACCGGAGCGCCACGGGCTCGGC
>JBKHDM010000144.1:0-3455 GCA_046541355.1 Spirochaetaceae bacterium | reverse complement strand
TCATAGATTCTGGAAAATGAGTATACGAGATGGGTGGGAGATGTGAAAGGTGGGTTAGCGAGAGAGAAGGTACACGTACCGGGCGGTGAGTTGTTCGTTGAGGCGGGAAATGTCGTAGCGGGTTCTGACGAACTTTGCGGCGGCCTCGCCCATGCGGACCAAACGATCTCGGTCGCCGGCGAGCTCCCGAATCGCCCGAGCCAGTGCCTCCGCGTCGCCTTCGGGCACCAGGAGCCCGGTCTCGCCGTCGAGGACGCCGTCGGGTATGCCGTTGTGCAGGGTGGAGAGCACGGGACACCCGGTGGCTTGCGCCTCCTGGAGCACAAGCCCCTGCCCTTCCATGTCGCCGGAGGAGGCGGTCACGCTGGGCAGGAGAAAGAGGTCGCAGCGGTGGTAGAACTCCTTAACCTCCGAGGAGGGGCGGGCGCCGAGCATCTTGACGATGCCGGCAAGGCCGAGAGCTTCGATTCGCCCTTCGATCTCGCGCCGGAGGGGACCGTCTCCGACAATCCAGTACTCCAGGCCTCGAATTCTTTCCGCCGGTATTGCATCCTCGAGGCGAGCCACAGCCTCCAGGGCGTAGCGGTGCCCTTTCTTTTCCGCCAGGCGACCCACGGTGAGCAGGACGAAGCGCTCCGGATCCGGGCTGTACTCCCGGACCGGAAAGCTGTCGGGACGGAGGCCTACGGGATGGATGGAAATCCGGTCGGCGCGACAGCCATTGTCTCGCATCTTGCCGGCGGTAAAGCTCGTGTTTGCCGTAAAGGCGTCGGCGTCACTCCAGAGAGCGGCGTAGACGTCGGCGCCATAGCGGCGAGGATAGGAGTTGATATCGGAGCCGTGGAAGGTGACCAAGAGCCGACGCACCAGACCGAGATCCTTGAGAAAGAGGCCGGAGAGCCCCATAGGACCAAAATGGCAGTGGAGGAGCGGAATCTCCTCGCTCTTTCGCAGCAGATCTAGGTAGAAGATCGTCTTGAGGCTGGTGCTGGCCGTGCGATAGCGGGAAACGTTGAGCGCCTTGAGCGTTCGCCCAGGCGCCAAAACGAGCAGCTTGAGGAGCTTGGCGAGGCCGAGAAATAGGCGCTCGAGGTTGGACTCCGGCACCCCGGCGTAGCGCACTCGATCCATGAGGCCGTACTGCGCCACCAGACCCCCGAACTCCGGCGTCCGAGCCGGGGAGGATGCAAGAATGTCGAGGTCAATCCCTGAGTCGATGAGCGCCGCCATTTGATTAAAGATGTACTGCTGGCTGACGCTGGGAAAGCTCCCTACCATCATTGTGATCTTCAACTCTTGTTTTCTCCTGGACTTCCGTGCCACGGACCCCGAGCCACCGCCTCAGCGTACACCTCCGCCACGCGCCGGCCGTACCGCTCCCAGGTAAACTCCTCTGCCCGGGCTCGGGCTCCCCTGCTCGCCTGCTCCCTGGCGCCCTCGTTCTCTCGGTAAAACCGGATCGCCTCGGCCAGCGCCCCTGCGTCGCCGGCGGGTACGATCCGTCCCTCGATCCCCTCCCGTACCACCGACCCCGCCTCCGGGGTCGTCACCACCGGCAAGCCGCAGGCAAGCGCCTCGTAGACCGACTTTGCCGAGCCCTCCCGGTGAGAGGGAAGCACAAAGAGGTCGTGCTTTGGAAGCTCCTCCGGCAAATCCATAAAGCCCCGTAACCGCACTCCCCTGGACTCCGCACCCCTAAAGAGCGGGCGAACATCCGGGTAGACCCGGCCGTAGAGGTGCAGCTCGGCACCGTCAAACCCGGGCGCGGAACTGAGTGATTCCCACGCCTCGAGAAGCTCCGGGATCCCCTTTCGCCGGTCCACGTGGCCGCTAAAGGCAACGGAGAAGGGGCCCGGAGCGCGGGTATCAACACCCGGAGCCCGTTGATCGGTGTCACCGTAGTGCTTGTTCTCGTCCCGGGCGCGTGGATTACGGCCCGGGCCGCGGGTACTACCGCCCGCCCCGGCCGCCCCGGAGAGCCAACGAGGCCGAAACAGCTCCACATCCACCCCAAAGGGCACCGTAAAGATCCGTTCGGCCTCTATCCCGCACCGGTTCACCATGGTGTGCGCAACGATTGGCGAGGGGGCAAGAAAGTAGTCCGCCACCGGAGCGTCCCGCTGCACCGTATCACTCGCATCCGGGCCAAAGCCAGGGCGCTCGCAGGAGGGGCACATAGAGACATCTCTGATAACAACGAGCCGAGGGTTACGACGCTTTGCCTCCGCAAGGATCTGTGGAATCTCCGCCCAGGTGTGCACGAGGTCACAGCGCTCCATCGGCAGCCGTCGAATCCACCTGGATGCGTCGCCCTCGAACCGCCGCTGCAGTATCGCCTTATGCGGAAATCCTTGCCACAGATAGACGTTGACCGCCTTGAGTACCTTGCCCAGAACGGGCCCGACGCCACACCGTCGCACGTCGAACCGGCGACGAGCCTCTGCGGTGGCACCCCGGGCGAGGACGATTAGCTCCGTATCGCCGGGGAGCTCGCCGGCAACGTGCATTGGCCGAGCACCGATGGCGTTACGGACGCCGTAGGCTGAGTTGACGATCTGGATTACTCGCATTGTGTGTGAAGTGGGGCCGCCTGCGGCCCGTGTCGAAGGAGCCGCGCGGCCAAAGGTGTACGACAGCCGCCTATGTCGCGGGGCGATCCTTGAGCTCTCCCCGGGTTGCCATGACAAAGACCATTAAGCCATAAATCAGCACGTGCTGCAGTCCGTATGAGGCGACCATGCCCGCCAAGTCGAAGTAGGTACAGAGTAGCCAACCAGCAGCGACGTAGACCACGCTTACGCCAAGGGAGATAAGGAATTTTGTGCGCACGTAGCCGAGGGAGATAAAAAGCGGGTCGATCGGCGAAGCAGCGGAGGCGGCGGTGCGGATAAGGAGGTAGGCGATAAAGACAATCCAGTAGGCCGCAAAGATTTCGCCAAAGAATAGTTCGAGCCACCAGAAGGAGGTGCCGCCGACCAGGAGCACGGGAATCGCCGCTAGAGTCATAAAGATAATCGACACCTTGGCGGTAGTTTTGGCGGCAGTTCGCACATTCCCCTGGGCTATCATGGTGGAAAGCTCCGGAAAGACCGTCTGGTAGATTGGCGTTGTCACTTTGCTCAGAACGGTGCCGAACTGCTTAAAGACCTGGTACACCGCCACGGCCTCTACGGAGATAATCTGGCTCACCAGGATCTTGTCGAACTCCTGGATCGGAATGTGGACGGTGCGCTGAATGTTGGTCCAAAAGGCGAATCGCAAAAAGTGCCCGGTCCGTCGGACGGAGACCCGGGTCCACCCCTTGTACCCTTCGCGTCGGAGGTAGAGCACCGCCACGATAACCAGAAAGACGTGGCGCAGGGTCTCGGACACCAGGATTACGAGGACGTAGGCAAGGAGGCTCCCCCGAACGTTAAAGATCCAGAGGCCCTGGATGCCCACGAGCTTGAGCGCCG
>JBKHDM010000143.1:0-3510 GCA_046541355.1 Spirochaetaceae bacterium | reverse complement strand
GGGGCGCCGGCGTGATGCACCCGGGGCGCCGGCGTGATGCACCCGGGGCGCCGGCGCAGCCGCGCCCTCGGCGTGTCGCCTCACCCTACCGGCGCTCCCTCCCTCCGGAAGATCTCCCGCAGCTGTGCCATTCGTTCCCCCGTCGGCGGCGCTACACCCTCGAGAGGGTAGCGCTCGCCGAGGGCGTCCCACTTATGAGTGCCGAACTCGTGATAGGGGAGCAGGTCGAGCTGCTCCACGTTCCCGAGGCTCGCGACGAAGCGCGCCGTCTTTCGGGCGGACTCATCGGTATCGGAGTAGCCGGGAACCACCACGTGGCGAATCCAGACCGGCTTTCCGATCGAGTCGAGGTGGCGCGCCAGGGCGAGGACCTGCTCGTTTCCCCGCCCTGTGAGCTCCCGGTGGAGGAGTGAGTCGATATGCTTGATGTCGAGGAGGACCAGGTCGGTCACCTCGAGAAGCTCCTCGACCGCCGGGGAGAGCGCGGTGACCCCGGAGGTGTCCAGGGCGGTATGGATACCCTCGTTCCGGGCCGCCCGGAAGAGCTCCGCCACAAATCGTGGCTGCAGGATCGGGTCGCCCCCGGAGGCGGTAATCCCGCCACCGGAGCTCTCCATAAATTTCCTGTAGCGCCGTATCTCCGCCATCAGTTCCCCGGTAGTAGCGATCCGGCCGCTCCTCGTCTCCCAGGTGTCCCGGTTCTGGCAGAAGAGGCAGCGCAGATGACACCCCTGAAAGAAGAGCACATACCGTATCCCCGGGCCGTCGAGGGTGCCGAAACTCTCAACGGAGTGGAGGTAGCCGGTGAGGGCACCGCTTTCTGCCTCGCCGTGTTCCCCGCCCCCCAGGGCGCCGGGATTGGCCAGGGCGCCGGGAGTGCCCAGGGCGCCGGGATTGCCCAGGGCGCCGGGATTGCCCAGGGCGCCGGGGGCGGGCGGTTGCGTGGCGCCGGGACTGCCCAGGGCGCCGGGATTGCCCAGGGCGCCGGGGGCGGGCGGTTGTTGCGGGGCGTTGCGGCTTTTGATCTCCCGCTCCCCGAGGCGGCGGCGAGGCCGCCGGGCGAGGGGGAGGGTGTTATACGCGCTCATGGAAGGTCCTGTGGATTACATCGAGCTGCTGCTCCCGGGTGAGCTTGACGAAGTTTACCGCGTAGCCTGAGACCCGGATGGTCAGCTGCGGGTAGTTCTCGGGGTTTTCCATCGCGTCGAGGAGCATCTCCCGGTCGAGGACGTTGACGTTTATGTGGTGCCCGCCGCCGTCGAAGTAGCCGTCGAGGAGGGCGGTGAGGTTACGCACCCGCTGCTCCTCCCGAGGGCCGAGGGTGTGGGGCTCGATGGAGAAGGTGTAGGAGATACCGTCCTGGGCGTAGCGGTAGGGGAGCTTGGCCACCGAGGCGAGGGAGGCTAAGGCACCCTTGGTGTCCCTGCCGTGCATCGGGTTTGCTCCCGGGGCAAAGGGCTCACCCTTCGTCCGGCCGTCGGGGGTGTTTCCGGTCTTCTTGCCGTAGACGACGTTGGAGGTGATGGTGAGTACCGACTGGGTCGCGACGGAGTTCCGGTAGGTCTGCTGGATGGAGAGCTTCTCCATAAACCGCTTGACCAGATCCCGGGCAATCGAGTCGACCCGATCGTCGTCGTTACCAAAGGCGGGGTACTCTCCTTCGATCTCGAAGTCCACCGCAATACCCTTATCGTCCCGGATCGGCCGCACGGTGGTGTGGCGAATCGCCGAGAGGGAGTCCGCGCAGACCGAGAGCCCGGCGATACCGCACGCCATGGTGCGAAGGACATCCCGGTCATGGAGGGCCATCTGTATCCGCTCGTAGGAGTAGCGGTCGTGCATGTAGTGAATGACGTTTAGTGTCTCGACGTAGAGTCTGGCGACCCAGTCGAGGACGGTGTCGAACCGGTCGAGAACCGTCTGATAGTCGAGGACATCCTCGGTGATCGGGGCGAGAGGCGGCGCGACCTGGGCGCCGGAGATCTCGTCCCTGCCGCCGTTGATCGCGTAGAGAAGCGCCTTGGCGAGGTTGCAGCGGGCGCCGAAAAACTGCATCTGCTTGCCGATCTCCATGGCCGAGACGCAGCAAGCTATCCCGTAGTCGTCCCCCCAGTAGCTGCGCATGAGGTCGTCGTTCTCGTACTGAATCGAGCTTGTGTCCGCCGAGACCCGGGCGCAGTAGGACTTGAAACCTTCCGGAAGCGCCTTCGACCAGAGCACCGTCAGGTTCGGCTCCGGGGCGGGACCGAGGTTGTAGAGGGTCTGGAGAACCCGAAAGGAGGTTCTGCTCACCAGGGTTCTACCGTCGACGCCCATGCCGCCGATCACCTCGGTCACCCAGGTGGGGTCGCCGGAGAACAGCTCGTTGTACTCGGGAGTTCTCAGGAATCTCACCAGTCGAAGTTTCATGACGAAGTGGTCGATGATCTCCTGGATCTCCTTCTCGGTGGTCGTGCCCTCTTTGAGATCCCGCTCGAAGTAGATATCGAAGAAGATCGAAACCCTCCCGAGACTCATGGCCGCGCCGTTTTGCTCCTTTACCGCGGCGAGATAGGCGAGATAGGTCCACTGGACCGCCTCGATGCCGTTTTTCGCCGGTCGGCGGAGATTGAAGCCGTAACCCTCGCCGAGGCCGATGAGTTCCTCGAGGGCGGCGATCTGCTCGGTAAGCTCCTCCCGGAGGCGGATCGTCTCCTCGGTGAGCGGAAACTCCGAGAGCCGTTGCTCCCTGCGCTTCTCCTCGATCAGTCGCTCAACGCCGTAGAGGGCGACCCGGCGGTAGTCGCCGATGATCCGGCCCCTCCCGTAGGCGTCGGGAAGACCGGTGATGATGCCGGACTTTCGCGCCGCGAGCATTTCCGGGGTATAGGCGCTGAACACCCCGTCGTTGTGGGTCTTTCGGTAGCGGGTAAAGATCTGTGAGACCGTCTCGGGCAGCTCGAATCCGTAAGCCTCACAGGACGCCTCGACCATCCGGATACCGCCGTAGGGCATGATGGCCCGTTTCAGGGGCGCGTCGGTCTGAAGTCCGACGATCCGCTCCCGGTCCCGGTCGATGTATCCCGCGGGATGAGCGGTAATGGAGGAGACGGTTTCGGTGTCGACGTCGAGGGTCCCGCCCTTCTCATGCTCCTGCTTCAGCAGTTGTGAGAGCTCCGCCCAGAGCGCCTCGGTGTCTGCGCTCGGCCCGGTAAGAAAGGTCGCATCCCCTGAGTAGGGGGTGTAGTTACGCTGAATGAAGTCCCGGACCTCGATCTCTTCGGTCCAGCTCCCGCCTGCGAAACCGCGCCACGCCTCGGCGGTCTGCTCAAAAGTTCTGTTACCAGTATATGTGTCGGACATGAGATTGCCTCGCTCGTGTATCCAGATAGGGTTGCGACACCTCTTCGCTGACTCGGAAGAGGAGGTTACCCGAGAAGGTTATACACATACTCAGGTTATGGAAAGGGTTTTCGATAAAAAATGAGCGAGACATTGACCTGAGTCAATGCTGCATTCCCCGGACCGCCC
>JBKHDM010000142.1:0-3524 GCA_046541355.1 Spirochaetaceae bacterium | reverse complement strand
GAGACACCGGGTCCCGCCCGGCGATACCCTCTAACGACACGTCGGAGATCACCGAGGTTGCGGCCGGTTCCTGGCGCCTGCTGTTGATTACCGAGGAAATGCGCGAGACCGTTGAAGGAACGATATACTACCATCTTTCGGAGGTTTTTACCACCTCCCCGGGAGAGAACACTACCCTGGACCTGTCTGATCTCACGCCGGAGCCGGGGGACTGGAACGGCCCATTCTAGTAGTCCCCGGATAACGGGCCGACAGGCGCGGTACGCCGACCGGCTGGAGCTGTCAGGCAACCCCGGGCGGGCAGGAGGTTGTCCGGGGGTTGCCGCGTTTCTGTTGGTTGGGCTGCAGGTTTCGCTCTTTGCCCAGAACTACCCCGGGCCTTGGACACGGTGGGAGTCGGTGGGCGGCGATTTTAACGGTATCGAGTACCGGACTCGGATCGATGAGTACAATCGGTTCAGCGAGGCGTGGGTCTATCAGATCGAGATCCGCAATCGGTATAACCGGCCGGTTCGGGTAACCTTCAACATGACCATGCGCTGCGATGAGACGCCGGACTCCGGTGACTGGGCGGGGACGAGGATCGCTCCAGGGGGAACCGAGACTCTCGGGGGGTCCTTCTACTGGTTCCTCGACTACGCACTGTTGACCGTGCAGACAGCGGCGGAGATGTAGCACTCCGGGGCAGAGCCGTTTACTCCCGGAGGGGTGCTTGGCTACTCCGAGTCGGGCCCGAGAAAGTAGGCGCGTCCGAGCTCAGTGCGGTTACCGTAGCCGGTCTTTCTCAGGATCTTGTACATGTGGGTCTTTACCGTCGCCTCCGAGAGGTAGAGCTCCGAGGCGATCTCCTTGTTGCTCAACCCCTGGGCGACGAGTCGGATAATCTCCCCCTCCCGCCTGGTAATGCCGTAGCGCTTCTCAAGCTTCATGATCCGGACGCTCTCGTCCACCTCTGCCGGCCCCGCGCCTTCCTCGACCTCCCCGCTGTTCGGCACCGCAGCCTCGGCGACACCGGCGGCGATGGAAAGGAGGGTCTGGGAGCCGCGCAGGGCGAGGAGGTTTGCCACAAGAAAAAGCAACAGCAGGTTGACCCCGGTCGAGATCATGTAGGTGGTGGTCTGATTTACCGAGTCCCCGGCGAAAAGGGTTATGAGAAAGCCGAAGGGAGCAAAGTCCCGGGAGAGGATGAACTCCTGGTAGTGGATCGTCTCCCCGAGGGTGATAAAAAAGGTGATGCCCGCAGCGCCGATACCGTACCACGCCGCCCGGTTGCCGCGGACGAGGGAGAGTGCGAGGCGCAGGGTCTCGTAAAAGAGAAGCAGAATCATCGTGTAGACGTAGTAGCGCACGATGAGGGAGTAGAAATAGACCGAGCCGATGGTGACCAGGGCGACGTTGAGCGCCACAAAGAGTACGACGCCGGTGGTAAAGCGCTTTGAGAGAACCGTCGGGTAGATCTCCCGCAACGTTAGGGTGATAGCGAGGAGGGCAAACTGGGCGGTCATATACTCGATGCGCAGTTGCAGCGCCCAGGGAAACCCGTCGATGA
Organism: Spirochaetaceae bacterium; assembly: GCA_046541355.1. GTDB lineage: Bacteria > Spirochaetota > Spirochaetia > DSM-27196 > Alkalispirochaetaceae > CAYZHV01. Next base: position 1,975 of record JBKHDM010000142.1, on the reverse strand, counting down.
GGCGGGTTGCGATCATTTGACCCATCATCGGTATGCGAAAGACGAGGGTTCCAAAGAGGAGCGCGAGAAAGATCGGGGCGCGGGTCTTGCCTCCGGAGAGGTAAAAGAGCAGGAGATTGTAGAGGGTCATCGCCGCGAAGCTGCCGATGAGCAGGAGATCGTAGGTCGTCTCCATCGCAGACTTCGACTCAACCGCGTCTACCCTACCCACCTCTATCGGACGCCACATCCCGCCGCGACGATGGTCGAAATTGGCAACCTGAAGCAGGAGAAAAAGCTCGCCGTCCACAGCGGAGACCGAGGGTGACACGATCCGGTAGTGGGGAATCGTGGACTCTTTGTCCGTGCCGGGAACCCCGCTGTCGGCGACCAGCTCGCCGTTGCTCCACAACCTGTAGGCGGTGGAGGCGTTCGGAACGCGCAGCCCCACCTCGCTGAGGCGCGGCGGCAGCAGTACCCGGACCGCAAAGGTCGCGTACCCGAGCCCACCGACCGCAGAGCCCTCATGTACCCAGTCGTTCCACGTGGAGGGCATATCGAAGGTTCCATCTGGGTCGGGCCCCTCGGCCCCCGAGAGCGCCCGGGGCTCGAGCAACCGCTCCCAGTAGACCGCCCACCCGCCGGAGAGGGGTGCGAGGGAGCCGTCGCTAAAGTCGTACGCTCTCAGGTCGATAACCGGAACACTTTGCTCCTGCGCTCCCGCGGGGAGCAAGGCACCGGCGAGGGCAATGAAAAAAAAGATAGCAGGACTGGCCCTGACCGAACCGTACCGGTCGAACAATCGCATAACAGGACGCCCAACAGAAATTGTAGTGCAAAATACAACTAAAGTTGTAGGGAATCCCAGGCAAACATCGTCTATCTTGCAAGGTAGAGAGAACGAATGGAAACGATGTTATGCCGAAAAGCTGGTCCTGGGGGCCGGGGGCTTTTGCCCTGCAGCCGGATAGGCGTGGTCACCTCCGGCTCGACGCCGGCAGCCTCCCCGGAACCAACGGCCGAAGCTCCTGATGCACCGACGTGTACCGGCAACCGCGGCCCCCAGGAACCGGGCCTTTCCGGTAACCCTCGGCTGAACGGCCGAATGGGCGTCTACATGAGGAGGGAAGATGAAAGGGCTGAGTAAAGCCGCCCTGGTAATGTTAGCGGTAAGCCTACTGCTTGCCGGATGCGACAACCCGGCCGGCACCGACCAGGACAACGGCGCCGACCCGGCGACCACCGGACCGGTGATTTCGGTGAGCCTCGAGGGCACCAAGCTGAGCGATCAGGATTCCGTCGACTTTGACCAGCTCAACTCCAGCCGCACCAACACCAGCGAGACCATTACTCTCACCAACAGCGGTGACGAGGATCTCACCCTCTCCAAGGTCGAGATCGGAGGGATTAACGGCGAGAACACCACCAGCCCCTCGGGGCAGGGCACCTTTCACTGGGCATCCTCGCCTGATACCACACCGCTCCCGCCGGGAGAGAGCAGAGGCTACACAATCGAGATCAGTTACACCGGAGGGCCGGACCCGACATTCAGCGGAACCCTCACCATCGAGAGCGACACCGTTGGCACCGGCGTCTCTCCCTTTGTATTAAACCTCTCAGGCGAATATATCAGTACGCCCGGCGGCTCGCCTTAGGCTTTCAGTATGCCCGACACGCGCTGATCGCGTTACTCAGGCGCCACCACCGGCCGAGCCCGGTCTGCGTAGGCGTCGATGAGCCGCTCCTGGAGCCGGGTTCTCAGCCCCTCCCGCCGCGCCGCCTCGTCGAGGGCGAGGAGCGTCTCCCCGATCTCCTGCCTCCCGGCTACCAGGGCGTAGCGGCCGGCGAGGGCGGAGGTTATCGCCACCATCCGTCGCGCCTCCCGCCGGGGCTTGTCCGGGCCGACGAGGCGGTCGAGTTGCCCGGCCCCGAAAGAGCCCGCCGTCGCCGCGCCACTACCCGTCGCCGCGCCACTACCCGTCGCCGCGCCACTACC
>JBKHDM010000141.1:0-3679 GCA_046541355.1 Spirochaetaceae bacterium | reverse complement strand
CGACAAGGATCGCGATGCTCTTGTCGACAAAGTTGATGGGGATCCGGGCGAGAAAGGCTGCGGAGAAGATGGAGCGGCCGGTGAGGACGAGGGCGGTGACGAGGTAGTCCACCGACTGGGAGGTGATCCCGCTAAAGACGAGGGTGACCACGATGGTCCCGAGGAGTGCGTTGAGTAGGGTTACGACGACGACCGAGACTGCGATGACCTGGGCTTTCCGGATGTCGTAACGTCGGGCGATGAGGCCGAGGGCGAGTCCCGTGGCCATGTTGACCGGAGCGAAGGGCCAGAGGTGTCCGGGAAAGCCCTGAAAGAGCTCGGAGGCAAGGTTCGAAAGCAAACCTGTCACCGTTCCGGCCACCGGGCCAAAGGTTATTGCCACCGCCGCTGTGCCGACGGTGTCGAGAAAGAGCGGGAGCTCCAGGGTGGTGACCAGGAGTTGGAGAAGGCCGTTGGCAAGGGCAGCGAGAAGAATCGCGGGAGTAACGTACCGGCGGTTCCGGGGCAAAAAGTTTACTTTCAGATTCTCAGATATTAATATATGATAGAGATACCCTTTGCATTAGATATTACACTAGGAAATGCTTGATTAAAAAATGTGTGGCTCACTGTGGCATCCAGAACTCCTGACCTGGCGCCGGTAGTCCGGAGCCGTCCTACAGCCAAAATGATCTCGGGCCCGGGCCGCCTCTTTTGCTGCCATGGGTAGTCACAAACTGCTCATCGTCGAGGACCACCGGATGTTCGGCGAGGCGCTTCAGTCCATTCTGACCCGTCTTCCCGAGATCGCCGAGACCCGGGTGGTTCCTCGCTACGAGGAGATCCTCGCCGTCGCCTCCCGGTTTCTTCCCAACCTGATAACCCTCGATATCTCGGTAAACCAGCAGAGCACCATCCCCCTGATCCGAGAGCTCCGGGAGTTACCCTCCCGCCCGCACATCCTGGTTCTGACGATGCACAACGACCCGGTCATCTGCCAGGCAGCCCTCGGAAGCGGCGCCCTCGGCTACCTCCTCAAGGACTCAGGAAGCAGTGCCCTCGTGGAGGCGGTACGGGAGGTTATGTGCGGCCGCCGGTTTCTCGAGCCGACGATAGTCGAGGCTCTCGAGACCCGTCCCCTGGAGGTCGGGCAGCAGGGGAGCCTCCTCTTTGACCGGTATGACGGCCTCACCAGGCGGGAGCAGGAGGTCTTGAAGCTCCTTGCCGAGGGACACAAGACGGGGGCTGTCGCAGAGAGTCTCGGCATATCGAGAAAGACCGCGGATACCCATCGCTACAACGTGATGAGGAAACTCGAGGCGGAGACTACCGCACAACTGATAAAGATCGCCCTGCGCCTCGGGGTTGTGAGCCCCGAGGAGTAGGCCTTCCCCCTTCTTTCTCTCCCTACCTACTGGCAGCTCAGCTTCCGGCACGCTACGATTGGGACATGGTCTATGGTGAGGGCGTTTTGCGCCAGGCAGCACGGTGGATAGCAGAGGGCGAGGAGGTGGTTCTCGCAACGATAACGAGAATCGACGGCTCCTCGAGTCAGCCCCTGGCGAGCCGGATGGTTATCAGTCGTCGGGAGCGTTTCTTCGGCTCGGTGAGCGGGGGCTGCGTGGAAAAGGACGTCGCCCTCCACGCCGGGGAGCTCTTCCTCGACCGACGCGCCCGGGTTCTCGACTACGGGAGGGTGGAGGACAGCTTTCTCCAGGTTGGTCTCAACTGCGAGGGGCGGATACGGGTGCTTCTCGAGCCCCTCGACGGAGCGCTCCTGGGCATGCTCCGGCGCCCGGCGGGAACCGTCCTTCGCACCACCCACCTCCTCGACCCGGAGGAGGGGGAGGACGCGCGGGTAGCCCACGAGCTCCTCGAGGGGGAGGAGGCGGAGCGCCGGGAGGCGGTATCGAGGGTTTACGAGGATGAAGGGAGGAGCTGGGTCGAGCTTATCGAACCGCGGCAGGCGCCTGCGGTGCTCCTCATCTTCGGCGCTTCACCTGTCGCCTATCCCCTCTCGAGCCTCGCAAGCTCCCTCGGCTACCGGGTAGTTCTTACCGACCCCCGTCCCGCCTACCTCTCGGCGGAACAGTTTCCCGACGCCGACGAGGTCATTCCCTCCTGGCCCCGGGAGCTTCCCGGGATTCTGGAGCAGCGGGGGATCCGGCTCGACAGTCGCACCGCCGTTGTCTCACTCAATCACGAGCCGCGCTTCGAGGACGACCTGTTGCGAACGTTGATGCAGCTACCCCGGGTCGGCTATATCGGCTCCATGGGTAAGCGCGCCCGGCAGGAGGAGCGCGTTGCCCGACAGAGCGAGGCGGGCTATGATCTTTCCAGGTTGCCGGAGATACACACGCCGATCGGGCTCGACCTCGGCGGTCGGGGACCGGAAGATATCGCCCTCTCAATCCTTGCGGAGATCCAGGCGTGGCGCTACCGCCGGGAGCCTCGACCTCTCAGCGCCCCGGAGGAGGGGCGACCGGCTTTCTACGGTCACAAAAGCGGATAAGAGCGAAGGAGTTTCCATGTCATCGAGCCGATTTTCTCATCTCCACTTTGCCCTTCCCGATTGGGTCGACCTGGTCGTTCCGCCGGCGGAGCAACGGTATGAGAGGGACGAGGAGAAGATGCGCCTCGCGCTCACCCTCGCGGCGGAAAACATCCGTCGCGGGGAGGGAGGTCCCTTTGGCGCCGCCATCTTTGACGCCGCCGCCGGGAGCCTCCTCGCGGTGGGGGTCAACCAGGTGGTCCCGAGCCGTTGGTCCGCCGCCCACGCCGAGATGGTCGCCTACGCCGTGGCGCAGCAGCGTCTCGGGAGCCACGACCTCGGCGCACCGGGTATGCCGGTCTACGAGATCTTCAGTTCCACCGAGCCCTGCGCGATGTGTATGGGGGCGACCCTCTGGGCAGGGGTTCGCCGCCTGGTCTGCTCCGCCCGGGGCGAGGACGCCGAGGCTATCGGTTTTGACGAGGGGCCGAAGCCTGCGAACTGGCCGGCTACCCTTGAGGAGCGGGGGATCTCGGTGAAAAGGGATCTTCTGCGGGAGGAGGGAATCGCGGTGCTCCAGGAGTACAGCGGCCGGGGCGGGGATATCTACAACAGTCGGCGCGGCTCGCAGCGCTGATAGAGGGGAGAGAGGAAAAGGCGTGTCATGGAACGGGTAAAAGTGAGAATCAACGGGACCGAGCGGGAGGCCGCCGCCGGCGGCAGTCTCCTCGACTACCTTCGAGATGAGTTATCCCTCCCGGGGACCAAAAACGGCTGCGGCACCGGCGAGTGCGGCAGTTGCACGGTCATAATTAACGAGAGGGCGAGACGGGCGTGCACCGTCGATCTATCGACTCTCGACGGAGCGGAGGTGACCACGATCGAGGCGCTTGCCCCAGCCACCGGAACCGACACCGACGGGGTCGCTCTCCATCCGATCCAGGAGGCGTTTCTGCGCCACGGGGCGGTGCAGTGCGGTTTCTGCACCCCCGGGATGATCCTCTCGGTCAAGGCGCTTCTCGACCGAAATCCCGAGCCCACGGAGGAGCAGACCCGCTCCGCCCTCCAGGGGAACCTCTGCCGCTGCACCGGCTACCTGCCGATCCTCCGGGCCGTGGCCGATCTCGCCGGGAGCCCGGGCGCGCGCCGGGCGGGCACCGGCCCCGCTGGGGCCGCACGCGGCGAGGGCGCCGGACTGGGCGAGGCCGC
>JBKHDM010000140.1:0-3717 GCA_046541355.1 Spirochaetaceae bacterium | reverse complement strand
TCCCTCTTTGGCGTTCCTTTTTTGCCGCGGATCTGCACGCCGGCGGTCTTGGCGGAGGGGAGATTTGAGTCGGGGGAGGACGTGGTGACCTGTAGACGGGTTATCGGCTTTTCCCGGAACGGCCCGGAGCCCGCTCCCAGTGGGCGGCGATTGTATCGGTATCAGAGAAGATCCGTTCGAGTGAGATTCTGCCCCTCGCCTCAGCTTTTTTCTGTGGAAGGAGGCGCGATCGGAAGCGAGACTCCGACCGCCCCAGCTCGTCGATCTCACCTAGGCGCGCTTGATTGCCTCTTGCGCAAGGGGGCGTAGCGGTAACGACGAAGCCCCCGCAGCGGGCGCCCGGCGATCGGGAGTGAGCCGACAGGCGCCCGCGTCTCGGCGGGGGCGAGGCGTTGGAGCGGAGCACCCGGTCCCGGGCGGGTGGGTTGACCGGGGCGCTACCCGGGGATGCGCCCGTAGCCCCCGGGGATGCGCCTGTAGCGGCAGACGCGAGACGAGCAAAAGAGGGCCGAAGCGGTGCTCCTGACTCCGGTGGTAGTAGGCGAGCTCCACGACGGGTTTCGCGCCGGCTCCCGATACAAGGAGAACATGGAGATCCTCTCCAGATTCACGGCGAAGCCTCGCACGGTAAGGGTCTCCATAACCGACGCCACCGCCGCGTGGTTCGGGGAAGTCAAGCGGATCTTGCGCCAAAAGGGGAGACGGGTTCCGACAAACGACGTCTGGATCGCGGCGAGCTGCATGGAGCATGGCGCTCATCTGTTGAGCTTTGACGCCCACGTCGGCTTGGTCGACGGCGTGCTGCGCGTTTCTGTTGATTGAGGGGCCGTGAGCGGCTGAGTCCCCCTGATAACGGCGCTAACAGGAACTGTTCGCCCTCCTCCTTGAAGCAGTTGCCCGACCGGTCGCGTATGTATAGAGTAGGGGGTAGCAGGAATGGGAGATCCGGCGATGGAGTTAACCCAGAGCCAACTTCAACAAATAGCGGATTACGTCAAGTCTCAAATCCCGGAGTGGGTGTACCGGAGTGAACCACCGAACCGAGAGCTGACCGAGCGGATGCTCGGCTTCGAGGGGGCGATCAAAGACCTCGGCGAGCGGATGCTCGGCGTCGAGGGGGCGATCAAAGGCCTCGGCGAGCGGATGCTCGGCGTCGAGGGGGCGATCAAAGGCCTCGGCGAGCGAATGCTCGTGGTGGAGCAAGAGCTCAAGGCGCAGCGCGAGCTTATGGTGATCCGCTTCGAGGCTGTGGACAGGCGCTTTGAAGCTGCGGACAAACGGTTTGAAGATCTGTATCGACAGATGGACAAACGGTTTGAGGCTGTAGACAAACGGTTTGAGGCTGTGGACAAACGGTTCAGCGTGCTCCCGTGGATGTGGGGCGGCGGGGTCCTGCTGATCACCAGTCTTATGAGTCTCTATCAGTTTCTTGGTTGAGCGGTTCGCGGCCTGAGTGGCCACGAGGGTAGTTGCTCCGGGATAGCGAGTGCCGCTCCTTGTAAAAGCCGGCATGCGTGCTGACCTGCCTGCTATGCGCTGAGTTCAGCAATCACCATGCTCAGGGACGCTATCCCCTCCCGGGGCGGCTCGAGTTCTTTTGGAAACAAGAGCCGTGGCGGCGCGGTGCTCGCGCCCAGGGGGAGACCGCCGCCGAGGTTAACAAGCTGCGACGCCTCCCCAAGAACGCGACGGAACCGGCCGAGGGTGCGAGCCTCCGGAGCGGCTCGGGTAACGAGGTGATCGCAGCCGGGGCAGTAGCCCTGGGCGTGGTTGCGTCCGGAGAGGTAACTCCCGACGACAAAGTAAATCATCGCCTCGGACCCGCAGTGAGGGCACTCCATGGTGAGGCTACCCTGCTCCCAGAGCCGCAGCAGCACCCCGAGACTGAGATACTCCCGAACTCCCACAGGCACTCCGCCGAACCGCCACGCCGGGGAGTAGCAGCCGGCAAGCCGGGGCGTTGCGCGGATCACCTCTGAGTTATCCATCAACAGGTTGAAGCACTCTCCCAGGAGCCGCAGATCCTCCCGGCTGCACTGCGAGCGCAGGGCGCGGACCAGCAGGGGCGATCGCCCCGGTATGGGCGTGAGTGCCGGCTGCCTCCCGGGCGCCTCGGGGTCAAAATCTCTTCGATCGGTCATTCAAATACCTCCCGCTTTAGCGTCTTTCTCCAAGGACTACCGGTGCCCCGCAAGCTGGGATCTCAAATCCGGGCGCCGATGCCAATGCTTGAGCCAAGTGTAGCAGGGCCCCCGTGACAGGAAGTGTCGCAGCAGAGAAATTTCCGGGAGGGAGCGGGAGGAGAAGGGATTAGCGTCGCGAGGGCCGGCCAACGTTCCCGCCGGCACCCGTGTAGACGCTTGAACTGGGGCGGCGGGATGCGATCCCCTACGCTTTGCCTATGGCAGCGCCTACCTTTCGGTTGAACTGGATCGGCTTTTTGGGATTGATCGGCTTTGTCGGTTTTCTCGGGTTTATCTACGATGCCGACCCGGCCCTGGTCCGGTAGTGGCTCCCTCCCGGGGAGGGCAAGAAAAACACTACATATAGCGTAATTTCTGATCAAACAGGTTGGCAAAGAGGCCGACAGATTGTACTGTAAGTGGGGAGCGCGACCGCCCCGGCGGTCCGGGCGGCGGCCACGGCGGCGGCCACGGCGGCGGCCACGGCGGCGGCCACGGCGGCCGGGACAGGCGCGTGGGCATCGCTTTTCAGGATGCTGATCGAAAACGGCCCCCCGGGCGGGGTGGTTCGAAAAATTGGGAGGAGAGAACGCTATGGGGATCATCAACAATTCGAAGACCGATCCGAACAAGATTCTGCCGATGACCTACACCTGGGCGCGGCAGCACTACAAGGATGGCATCGCCAACACCTGGCAGCCTGAAGAGATTCCGATGCAGGACGATATCGAGCAGTGGAAGAGCCCCCACGCTCTCAGTGATACCGAGCGGCGTCTGATTCTCTGGAACCTCGGCTTTTTCTCCACCGCCGAGAGCCTCACGGCAAACAACATCGTCCTCGCGGCGTACAACCACGTGACCAACCCCGAGTGCCGGCAGTACATGCTCCGTCAGGCCTATGAGGAGGCGGTCCACACCGACACTTTTATCTACTGCTGCGACTCCCTCGGACTCGATCCGGAGGAGATCTATGGGATGTACGAGACGATCCCTTCGATCCGGGAGAAGGATGATTTTGTCATCGAGCTGACCAAGAGCGTCTTTGATCCAAACTTTTCCACCGAGGGGGACGAGAACATTCAGAAGTTTGTCCACGATTTGGTGGGCTACTACATCATCATGGAGGGGATCTTCTTCTACGCCGGTTTTGCGATGATGCTCGCCCTCAAGCGGCAGGGCAAGATGGTTGGGATCGGTGAGCAGTTTGAATACATCATGCGGGACGAGAGTCTCCACCTCGCCTTTGGGGCGGACCTCATCAACACGATCCGCAGCGAGAACCCGCAGATCTGGACCGACGAGTTCAAGGAAGAGCTGCGGCAGCTGATCGCAAAGTCGGTGGATCTGGAAAAAATCTACGCCCTCGACGCCTGCCCCGAGGGTATCCTCGGCATCAACGCCGAGGCCTTCAGCGACTACGTCGAGCACATCGCCGACCGCCGCCTCGAGCGCATCGGTCTGGGCAAACTCTATGAGACGGAGAACCCCTTTCCGTGGATGAGCCAGGCGACGGACCTCTCCAAGGAGAAGAACT
>JBKHDM010000139.1:0-3753 GCA_046541355.1 Spirochaetaceae bacterium | reverse complement strand
GGCGGCAGCAGGAAAAACGAGCCGCGGGTCGCCCTCCCGAAGCAACTACTGCGTCAGGGCGAGATTTTCACCCCTCGGGTCCGCCCCCGCTTCCACCCTGCCGCTCGTCAGATCGAGGATTATCGCGTTTGCGTTTCCGAATATCGCACCTCGCGAGACGGCGTGGCCCCGTTGTTCGAGGGCATCGGCGATCTGGTTCTCATAGCCAATCTCGAGGGCGAGTTCGTTTCGTACCCCGTGCGGGTAGGTTATGTCGGGAAAGGAGTGGACGATAAAGCGAGGGCGGCTCACCGCCTCCTGGGCGTTTGCCCCGAACCTGGCGATATGGAGAAACTGCTGAATCTGTCCCTGAGGCTGGGTGTCGTAACCCGTATTGCCGCCGAGGACGAGACGTTCTCCCGGAAGCACGGCGATGTACGGGTTGACCGTGTGGCGAACCCGACGTCCGGGAACGAGGAAGTTTGGATCTCCCACTTGGTAGGAGACATTTTGCAGGCGCTGGTTCATCAGAACGCCGGTTTTACCGGCGACGACGAACTGCGCCCCGATAGAGGTGGTCACAGCCGCGCCGTTTCCCATACCGTCGAGGACCGAGAAGGTGGTGGTAAACCCGTGGTTAGCCTCGAGACCGCCGGGAACCGGCCATCGAAGGGCGCGGTCCGGCTCGATCCGGTCCGCCTGAGCCTTGGCGTAGGAGTCGCTGAGGAGGGTCTCAATGGGCATCTCGATGTGGTCGGGATCCCCAATGTAGTGGTACTTGTCTATGTGGGCGAGGTTTGTCGCCTCGGCGATGGTGTGTATCGTATCCGGGCTCTTCCAGCTCTCCTCGGGCAGGTCGAACTGCTCGATAATGTTGAGAGCCATCGGCATGACGATACCCTGGCTGTTCGGAGGCGGATTGTATAGCCGCCACTCACCGAAGCTGTTTTCAAGGGGCTCCCGGAGCTCCGCGCGGTAACCTCGAAAATCCTCGGGCGTCACGCTACCTCGATGCTCCCGGGAGTAGGCTGCGATAGCCTCGCCGATCGGCCCCTCGTAGTAGACCGCCCGGGCCGCGTCAAACGCCCCGTCCCGACCGGCCGGCCGTGCCCCTCGGTAGGCGGCCACAATCATCTTGAGGGTAGTGGCAAGCTCTCTTTGGTAGATTATCTCATTCGCCTCAGGAATCTCTCCATCCGGAAGAAATATCGCCGCGGTATCCGGCCGACTCCGGATTGATCCCTCCTGGAGGGTCAGCCAGCGTACCAGGGTTGGACTCGCGGCCATGCCGTTTTCCGCGAGATCAATGGCCGGGGCGATCAGGTCGTCGAGCTCCATCGTCCCGAACTCTTTGAGCCACAGCAGCCAGGCGTCCCAGGCGCCGGGCACGATTGACCACTCCATGCCGTGTTCCGGTAGGTTCGAAGGATCGAGAAAAAACGCCGGGTCCGCGTCGCTGCCTATCGTTCCCGCCCCGTCGACGGCGGTCACCACGCCGGAGCGGCCATCCCGATAGAGTGCCCAGGTCCCCCCGCCGAGCATGTGGGAGAACCACGGCTCTCTGACACTGATTGCCGCTCCGACCGCGAAGGCCGCGTCCGCGGCGTTACCCCCGGCCTGGAGAACCCGGAACCCTACCCGGGTCGCCACCGGGTCTCGGGCCGCCACGGCCATGCGCTCACCCCGGGCGGGCTGATCCAAGCCGTACTGCCTCGAGACCCCCGGCTCACGCTCCTCAAAGGGATCGCGGTAGCCCTGTAACCTCTCGGGTACCGGGACGCTCACCGTCGAGGGGTCGAAGCTCTCATAGGGGGGAAATCTCACGCTCGGCTCTTCTGACGGCGTTGGTTCCTCAGGGCTCTCCTCCCCCGGAGACGGTGATTCTTCCCGGGAGGAGGATGCTCCACCACAGCTACCAAGGAGCAGAACAAGGGAGAGAAGCAGGAGGTAGCCGGGCCGTGCCATTATTCGACAATACCTCGACCGACGCCGCCCCGGGGATCAGTGCCTACTTCGATCGCTCCGGTCTGCGGGTCAATGACAATCATCTGAGCGTTCCCCCAGATACCACCAGAGATGGTCACGTGTCCGATCTCCTCCAGTCCCTCCCGGAGCGCCTCAGGTGTACCGGGCTCGACGGCCAGATCGTTGTGCGCCTCAAAGGGCCACTGCCCCGCAGGAAACGCCCTGGTCAGATACCGCGGTCGGGCGACCGCCTCCTGGGCAGAGAGGCCGAACTCGACGACCGAGATAAACTGCTGCATCTGTCCCTGGGGCTGCGTATCTACCCCGGTGTTTCCGCCGAGGATGTAGAGCTCTCCATCCCTCAGGACGAGATACGGGTTACTGGTGTGACGAACTTTCTTTCCCGGCTGAACGGTATTGGGTAAGCCCTCGCGGTAGTAGAACATCCTCATTCTGTTGTTGATGTGCACCCCGCTCGGGCCGGCTACGAGGAACTGTGCCCCGAGAGAGGTCGTTACCGCAGCGCCGTTACCGTCGCTGTCGACAATGGAATAGGTTGTGGTGTTACTCCGCTCCACCTCAGTGATCGTCGCGGGCAACGGCCATGTCAGGGCGGAGTCCATCTCGATCGCCTCCCTCGCCTCCCGGGCGTACTCGTCCGAGAGGAGGAGGTTCATGGGAATCTCGTTCCACTCCGGGTCTCCAACGTGGCGGTGCTTTGCCCCGTGACCGATTTTCATCGCCTCTACCTGCAGGTGAACAGCCTCGGGATCGTCGACCGAGTACCTCGAGAAGTCGTAGCCCTCGAGGATGTTGAGGGCGATGAGCATCGAGATTCCCTGACTGTTAGGCGGGTTCTGATAGACCTCCATGTCCCGGTAGTCGATGGAGATCGGGTTAACCAGACCGGTGCGAAAGTTGGTAAAGTCGGAGAGTTCGAAGAGTCCGCCGTGGTCGTCGGAGTACTCGACGATCGATTCGGCGATCGGGCCACGATAGAAGTAGTCGTTCGCCGCGTCAAAGGCGCGGGAGCGACCGCGGGAGAGGTTGCTCCGCCAGACGCCCTGGACATCCCGGAAGGTCTCGGCCATCCCCGGCTGTCGCACGATATCCCCTACCTCGAGGAGTTCGCCGTCGGGCATGTAGAGCTCCCGGCTGTAGGGCCAGTTCCGGATGCTGTTTTCCCCCCGCTCGAGCCAGCTGTACATCTCCCCGTAGACCTCGTAGCCCTCTTCGGCCATCTCGATCGCCGGCTCGAGGAGCTCGTCGAGAGGCATGGAGCCGAACTCCTTCAGCCACTCCATCCACCCCCCCCACGCTCCGGGGACTACCGCCTGGTGCATACCGGTTCTCGCGGCGTTACGCTGGAAGTACTCCGGGGTGGCGCCGGCGGCCGCGGGCCCGACCCCATCGAGGGAGCGCACCGACCCGGTGTCTCTGTCGTAGTAGAGGGCCCAGGTGCCGCCGCCCATGACGCTCGAGAACCACGGCTCCACGATCGTGAGCACTGCGGCCACGGTAAACGCTGCATCTGCCGCGTTGCCGCCCTCCCGGAGCACCTCCATCCCCGCTTCGGTCGCCAGGTGATGGGCGGTAGTTATGGCCATCCTATCCCCGGTCTGGGCAAAAATCCCGGGGGTCACCAGCAGGAAAACCGCTGCAGCCAAGGCAATTCTTCGAACCATTCTGCGACACCTCCTCGTAATCGTTCCACTCAATAGTAGGGGTATACTGTCTCTAATGGCTACACTTTTTGGGTACTGTCCTCCACCCTGGGGATAAAAGCAGCCTAAGCCGTGCAGTAGGCTG
>JBKHDM010000138.1:0-4018 GCA_046541355.1 Spirochaetaceae bacterium | reverse complement strand
GTCGGGAAAGTAGACGTGGTCGGCGCTGAACCCGAGGCCCGCCCCGGGGACCGCCTCCGCCGCCGGGCCGGCGCCCGCGACGCCCGCGGCGTCCGCGGCGTCCGCGGCGTCCGCGGCAAGCAAAGGCTCCACCAGCTCCCGGGCGACAAAGCCGCGAAAGGAGAGGGGCGAGTCGAGGTTGATGAGGGCCGGCGGGAGAGGCGGCTCCCCCGAGGCGGCGCCCGGCGCGCCCGGCGCGACCGCCCCGCCCACGGCGCCGGAGGCTGCGTCCGCAGGCGTCGGGGCAAGGTACTCATCCATAAAAAAGAGGTGGAGCCGGGAGAGGTCGATCGGCATCTGTCGGCAGAGGTAGACAAACCGGCGGTACTGGAAGGTCGGGCCCACGGGGACGATAAAAACGCTCCTCGCCCCGGCGGCGTTATTCTGCGCCACCCCCTGGTACATCTCAACCGCCATCCGGTAGTAGAGGTCGACGTCGCTCTCGACAACGTCGACAAGAACGCGCCCGCCCTCGGCCGAGGCGGCGCCGGAGGCCGCCGGTTCGAGGCGTCCGGGCAGAATCTCTTTGAGGTAGTAGCTCGGTTCAGCCATAGGTCGTATCAGCTCCTCGTCCTGGGTATTCCCTTCACCCTATCCTTTGAGGGCGCCGCTTGTGAGTCCCTTGATGATCTTCTCGTGCATAAAGATGTAGACCGCGATGCTCGGAATGATGGCGAGCACAATTGCCGCGAACATCGAGGTGTAGTCGGTAAAAAACTGGCTGGTAAAAAACCGGATGCCGAGCTGCAGGGTCCTCGACCCGACACTCGAGGTCAAAAGCAGGGCGTAGATAAACTCGTTCCAGCTGAACAGAAAGACGAAGGTTCCGGCGGTGACAAGGCCGATTCTCGAGAGGGGAAACACCACCTGGGTAAACCGCTGGTAGAAGCTCGCCCCGTCTATTACCGCCGCCTCCTCGAGCTCCGCGGGGATCGTCTTCATAAAGCCGTACATCAGAAAGGTCGAAATCGGGATGTTGATCGCCGTGTAGGTGAGGATGAGCGCCCAGAGGGAGTCGTAGAGTCCGAGGGAGTTGGTGAGGCGGAAGTAGGGCGCCATGAGGGCGATAATCGGAACCAGGACACCGGCGATTACCATGTTGAGGATACCCTGGCTCCCGCGAAACCGCTCCCGGGAAAAGACAAACGCCGCCATGGAGGTGATCACCATCGCCAGGGCAGTGGAGACCGTCGAGACGATCACGCTGTTCATAAACAGAAGGGGCAGGTTGGATATCTGGATCGCGTTGAGGTAGTTCTCGAACTGCCACACCTGCGGCAGCGCAAAGGGCAGCTGCTGGAGCTCCAGGTTCGTCTTGAAGGAGCTTATCAGGAGCCAGACCAGCGGAAGAAAGGTGAAGAAGAAGAAAAACAGCAGCACCGTCCACTTGAAGATGCGGCCGAATACGACGCCGATGCCCTCATTGCTTCCCACAGCGGTTGCGCCACGTGCCATCGTCGGATACCTCTACTGCACCCGGTCCGCCGCGGAGCTGCGGCGTCCGAGAAATCTGATTGTTACGATCATGAGCACACCCAGGATCACCAAAGACGCCCCCACAGCGTTGGCGTGGCCGTAGTCGAGGTAGCTCAGCATCTTGTACAGCTGGATGCCGAGGACCGACGTCGAGTTTGCCGGCCCGCCGTTTGTGAGGAGAAAGGTCGCCTCGAAGTGCCGTAACCCGTAGGCCATCGCGAGGGTCATCGTCGTGATCAGGATGTCCTTGATCATCGGCAGGGTGATGTAAAGCTCCTGCTGGAGCACGTTCGCCCCGTCCATCTCCGCAGCCTCGTAAAAGCTCTCAGGCACCGACATCGTTGAGGCGAGGATGATGATCATGAAGTAGCCGATGTAAAAGACCTGCTGCACCAGGATCGCCGGCAGGGCGGTCGGTATCTCCCCGAGCCAGTTGCGGGTCGCTCCCTCCAGCCCGATCAACTCCAAAAAGGCGTTAATCGCGCCGTACTCCGCGTTGTAGAGCGCCGCCCACATCATAGCGATCGCCACCTGACTGATCACGTTCGGCAGAAAGTAGACCGTCCTCAGAAAACGCCACCCCTTCGGCTTTCGCGCAAGGAGGATCGCCACCAGGGCGGCGAGGCCGATCTGCACAAAACCAAGGGCGAAGAGCCAGACGAAGTTGTTTCTCAGCGATATCTGAATCGTGCGATCCTGAAAGTTGTCGACAAAGTTCTGAAGCCCTACAAACTCCGGGGCGCTGATTCCATTCCAGTCCAGAGTACTCGTTACAAAAACAAAGCCCAGGGGATAGATGAAGTACATCGTGTAGAGCACCAGAACCGGCATAAGGAACACAACGATACCGACGCGATTTCCTCGCTTCGACTGAACGATCATAGCTGTACTCTAATCTCCAGTGAGGGAAAACACCACCAGGGCCGCGCTTTGAGGGGCCCGCGCTTCGGGGGCCCGGCCCCAGGCAGACCGCCCGCCTCAGGGGCCCGGCCCCAGGCAGACCGCCCGCCTCAGGGGCCCGACTTCGGGGGCCCGGCCCTCGGGCCGGGCCCGGTGGGTCACGTAAGCTGATTAACGACGTGAAGCGCCCAGGCGGGCGCTTCACCATGCTGCTGATCTATCGGTTTGCGTCGACCAGAAGCTGGACAAAGCCCTCCGGGTCGGTCTCGCCGAGGGCAAGCGCCGCCAGGGCCTGTCCAAACTCGCTGACCACCCGCACCGGGTAGCGGCTCTGGAAGTGCCCAACAACAAACTCAGCCTCGTTCGCCGCCCGGACAAACTCCCGCTGCAGCGGATCGGCGTCCTCGCTGAGCTCGTACTTGATCGCAAAGAGACTACCCGCCTGCTCCGAGATCAACCGCACGTTCTCAGGATCGGTCATGTACTTCATAAAGGTAACAATCGCCTCAGCCTTCCGCGGGTCGTCGGTGTTACCGGCAGCGAGGTTGGAAAGAAGGAAACCGATCTGATGGCCCGAGTACTCACCCACCTGGGGAGCCGCAGCGAGGGCAGTCGCGGCATGAACATCCGGAGCGTCGCCACGGATACGACCGATGTACCAGGGGCCGTTGATGAACGCCGCGGTATCCGCCGCAAGGAAGTGACCGCCGGAGACACCCGCGTCCCCACCAACCGCGTCACGAGTCGTGTTGCCGTCGGAGTAGAGCCGCTCCATCACCTCTGCCGCCTCCACGTAGATGTCCGACCCGAGAGGCTCATTCCAGACCTCAGGCCCACCGAGACTCGCGAGAATGTGACTGTACCAGAGCATGCTCGTCCAGGCGTTCGCGCCGCCGGTCATCTGGCTCGTCGGGACAATACCCTCGGACTTGAGATCCTCGGTCATCTCCCAGAACTCGTCGATCGTCGCCGGAGGATCATCCCAGCCCGCCTCGCTCAGCAGGTCCATGTTGTACCAGATCGGAGTAATACCAATCTCGAAGGGGACCGTCTTCAGCCGCCCGTCCCGGGTGCTCTCATCGAGATAGCTCTCGACAAAATCCTGCGACCACTCCTCGTCCATGTGCTCGGTAAAGTCGAAAAGCAGGTCGCTGTCGTAGTATTGGAAGGTAGTCGGATCCGGGTTGAAGACAAAGATATCCGGCGCCTGACCCGCCGCGAGCTGGGTGTTCAGCTTGTCCCGGTAACCATCGGTGTCCGGATTCGGCTCCACAACCACCCGGATCTCACCCTCGTGCATGTTGTTGAAGTCCTGGATCAGCGTCGCCAGAGGCGCCGACTTGGAGTCCTGCCCAACCCAGAAGGTGGGGAAGTTCAGAACAATCTCGCCCTCCTCCTGCTCAGCCTGACCGCCGGCCATCACCGGCGAAACAAAAGCAAGCGCGACCAGAGCGATCAAAAAAGCCGTAAATACTCGCTTCATGGTTCCTCCTATTATTTTCTTTCTCAAAATAACTAAAACACGGCTTCATACCGTTGTCAACGAAAAAGCTTCCCCCCTCGGCGGCGCGCCCGAGCGGGGCCGGGCCGCTGTGGCGGGGCC
>JBKHDM010000137.1:0-4168 GCA_046541355.1 Spirochaetaceae bacterium | reverse complement strand
CGGCGGTTCTTATCAACAACCTGAAAATGCGGGGGTTGCAGCGCTGACCGCAGGCGAGGGCGCCGGCGTGAGGGCGCCGGGGCGAGGCCCCGCGGGCGAGGGCGGTACGCAGTTAAGTGCCCGGGCGGAGGTGCCGGAAACCCTTCAGGGTGACTATACTTCTCCCTATGACCCGTTACAATCTCGGCCGAACAGATCTCACTGTCTCCCCTGTCGGTCTCGGCTGCTGGCAGTTCTCCCAGGGTAAGGGGCTGGTCGGACGGTACTGGGACACGCTCCCTCAGCGTCAGGTGACCGCGATCGTCCGTGCCTCCCTCGAGGGCGGGGTAAACTGGTTTGATACCGCCGAGGTCTACGGCAAGGGTGCCTCGGAGCGCTCCCTCGCCGCCGCCCTCGACGATGTCGGCCCCGCCCGGGAGGAGTACCTCATCGCGGACAAGTGGTTCCCCGCCTTTCGTTTCGCAGGCAACATCGAAAGGAGCTACCCCGGGCGGGTGGAGAATCTCGGGGGACGATCGGTGGACCTTCACCAGATTCACCAACCCTTCAGTCTCTCCTCCGTGGAGCAGCAGGCCCGGGAGCTCGGTAAACTTGTCACCGCCCGACGGGTCCGGGCGGTGGGGGTCAGCAACTTCAACGAGAAGCGTATGCGTCTTGCCGCGGCAACCCTCTGGGAGCAGGGCGTGCCCCTTGCCACAAATCAGATGCGCTACAGCCTCATTGATCGGGAGATCGAACGAAACGGCGTCCTCGAGGCGGCAGAGGAGCTCGGTGTAACCGTTATTGCCTACTCACCCCTCGCTCAGGGGATCCTTACCGGTAAGTTTCACGGGGAGGAGCGTATCGAGGCGAAGTCGGGTCCGCGAAAGCACCTCAGGAGGTTCAAGCCGGAGGGACTTGCCCGTACAGAGGATCTCCTCGCCCGACTTCGCCGGATCGCCGAGGGCCACGGAGCCTCCCCGGCCCAGGTCGCCCTCGCCTGGACGGTGCAGTTCCACGGCTCCCGGATTGTCGCGATCCCGGGAGCGAGTAGCGTCACTCAGGCGCGGTCCAACGCGAAGGCGATGGAGCTTACCCTCTCCACCGACGAGCTCTATGAGCTTGCCGAGGCGGGCTCGGAGGCTGAGAAGCGGCTCAAGGGGTAGCCCGGGGAAATCGGAGCTCCACCTCCGTTCCTTTGTTTTCCCGCACCCTGATAGTTCCTCCGAGCTCCTCCGCGAGGGAGTAGACAAGGGTGTAACCGAGCTTCCCTTTTCCCCCGGGGGCCGCGGCGTCGGGTATGCCCTTTCCGTTGTCCCGGACCACCACCACAGCCTCCCTGCCCTCGAGCCGGGCGCTGACGGTCACGATGCCGTCGTCCCTGCCGGAAAAGGCGTGTTTCATCGCGTTTGTGATAAGCTCGGTTACGATAAAGCCGACCGATGAGAGCTGCTTCGCCGAAAGGCTGAACTCCTCGATCTCCGTTTCCACCATCACGTTTTTGGAAGGAGGAAAGAGGTCTACGATGTCGTGGGCGAGGGGAGCGAGGTAGTAGGAGATGGAGATCTCCCGGATCTGCTCGGGGAGGATGAGGTTCTCGTAGAGGAGGAGCATGCTCTGGACACGCCCTTTTGCGTCCTTGAGTGCGTCGATGGCCAGGGGGTCCCGGAGGGTTGAGATCTGCAGATCGAGGACGCTCACGATAGTGGACAGGTTGTTTTTCGTCCGGTGGAGTATCTCCTGCAGGAGGAGTTCCTTCTCTCTGAGGGCATCTGATTCGAGGTGGCCTGCGAGGTAGACGCGGTTGGCCTCCCGCCTCATGGACCACTCCACCCTTCGTCGCCCCCCGGGAGGGACGGCCTCGAGGCGGGCGGTAAAGCGATTCTCAGAAACGGTTGTATCCTCGAGGATCCTCTGCGCAGCGTGGCGGTCGTCGGCGGCAAGGAGGTCGCAGAACTCCCTGCCCCGGAGGGTGCCCGGCGGGAGACGGAGCTCCTCCTCCCAGAGGGTACTCAGTTGAAGGATGATCCCGGACTGATCGAGCACAGCAAGGAGCTCGCCTGTGATGCTCAGGAAGGGATGGAGATCTTGTTGCCCCTGCATAGGCTGAAATATGTCCCCGAGGCGGGAGGCTGGTAAAGGGCGTGGGCGATTGTTGACTTGCGGTATGCCGAAGGGTAGTGGTATACCCTTACGATGGCCCTGCTCTCCTGCCTGATCCTCAAGGAGTTTTTGCATGAACGTCACTATCCGCTTACGTCTTGCGCTCACCGTCATACTGGTCCTCGCGGGGCTTACCGGGCTCTCCTGGGCGACCCTGGAGGTCGCCGAGGGGGTGCTGAGGGACGCCGCCTTTGATAAGCTCACGGCTCTCCGGGAGGTCAAGGCGGGAAGTATTGAAAACTACTTCGAGACCATTGAGGGCCAGATCATCTCGATGTCCGAGAACCTGATGATTCTGGAAGCGATGGAGGCGTTTCCCACCGCCTTTGATGAGGTTGAAGGAAGCGCCTCCCGACAGCGGGTGGTCGACTTTCTCGAAGGGGAGTACCTGCCTCGTATACCTGAGCAGCTGCGTCCGGCGGACGTCTCGGCCCTCCTCCCTCAAACCCCCGAGGGGATAGAGCTTCAGGACCGCTACCTCGCCGCGAATGAGAATCCCGTCGGTTCGAAGGATGAACTGCTCTCCGCCGGTATCGACGGCTACGACGAGCTGCACGAGCGCTATCACCCGGTGATCCGCTCCTTTCTCCAACGCTTCGGCTACTACGACATCTTTCTGATCGAGCCTGTTGAGGGGAGGGTGGTCTACTCGGTCTTCAAGGAGGCGGACTACGCCACCAGCATGCTCAGCGGGCCCTACCGGGACTCCGGCCTCGCCGAGGCGTTTCGCGCCGGCAGGGACGCTCCCCGGGCAGGGGTGGCGCGGCTTGTGGACTTTGCCCGGTATCTTCCCTCCTACGGTGCTCCGGCCTCCTTTATCTCCTCCCCGATCTACCGGGGGGAGGAGCTATTGGGGGTGCTGGTGTTTCAGATGCCCGTCGAGCGGATCAATGCGATCATGACAAACGAGGGTGGCTGGGAGGCGGAGGGGCTCGGGCGCACCGGTGAGACCTACCTCCTCGGTACCGACCAGCGGATGCGCAGTGAGTCCCGAGCCTTGCTGGAGAACCAGGAGGATTTTATCGCCTCCCTCGAAGAGGCTGAAGGTTTCGGTCAAGTCGCCCGGGATGTTGCGACGTATCAGACGGCGATTCTGCAGGTTCCGGTGACCAGCGGCGCCGCCGAGGCTGCCCTGAACGGAGAGGAGGGGCTCGAGATGGTTGAGGACTTCCGGGGTGTGGCGCACCTGTCCGCCTACGGCCCGGTCGACGTCCTCGGTTCTTCCTGGGCCCTCCTGTCGGAAATCGAGGCGGAGGAGGCGTTTAGCGCGGTAGACCAGATCCAGCGGCTCACGATTATCATCGCCGCGGGAGTACTAATCCTGCTGTCGGTGGTGCTGCTTCTCATCAGCCGATCAATCACCCGGCCCCTTGCCGGGACCACAGCGGCCCTCTCGGCGATCGCCGAGGGAGAGGGGGACCTGACCAGCCACATCGAGGTCTCCGGGAGGGACGAGATCGCCGAACTCGCCGGCAACTTCAACGAGTTCGTCGACAAGCTCCACCAGATTGTCTACCGGATCAAGGAGCAGGTGAGAGAGGCGGAGGGAGTCTCCGAGAGCCTCTCTACGAGCAGCGAGGAGAGCTCCGCGGCGGTACATCAGATAACACAGAACCTCGAGTCGATGGCGAGGCAGATCCGCGGGATGGATGACAACATTCAGGAGACCTCCGCGGCGGTGGAGGAGATCCAGGCGATCATCGAGAATCTCACCCAGGGGATCGGCAGGCAGCAGCAGGCGGTCAGTGACTCCTCCTCCGCCACCGAGGAGATGATCGCCTCCATTCGCTCGGTAAGCGAACTGATCAAACGGAGGCAGGAGCGCACCCCGGAGCTCGTGGACAGTGTCCGGGAGGGCAGCGAGAAGCTCAGGCTCACCACTGATTACATCACCGCCGTCAACAACGCCGCGGAGACGATAACCGAGGCGATCGCGGTGATTGCGGAAATCGCCGGGCAGACCGACCTTCTCGCCATGAACGCCGCCATCGAGGCGGCCCACGC
Organism: Spirochaetaceae bacterium; assembly: GCA_046541355.1. GTDB lineage: Bacteria > Spirochaetota > Spirochaetia > DSM-27196 > Alkalispirochaetaceae > CAYZHV01. Next base: position 22 of record JBKHDM010000137.1, on the reverse strand, counting down.
AGGAGAGGCGGGTCGAGGTTTT
>JBKHDM010000136.1:0-4370 GCA_046541355.1 Spirochaetaceae bacterium | reverse complement strand
GAGGTCCGGAAGGTCTGTCGCTGAACTCGCGGCGGCACGGTTCTCCTGCTGGATCGCCTCGAAGACCTCGTATCGGTAGACCTTGACCGATGTCGGCGCGTCGATACCGATCTTTACCTGGTCCCCCTTTATGTCGACCACCGAGACCTCGACGTTATCGCCTATAACGATCCGCTCGTTGATCTTTCTGGCAAGTATCAGCACGGGTCGCTCCTCGATGACCGCATCTCTTCGAGGATTCCGTGTTTGGTGTGATACGCCTGGTGAAGAGAGATCGACTGATGGCCGATGCGCTCACTTCGGTTGATGATCAGCGGGCCCTGGAGGTTGCAGGTGATCTCGCTGCCGTCGGAGGGAATCGTGACGATAGCAAATACGAGGATCTCCTCCCCCGGGGGAGCACCGATGAGCTGTACATCCTCGTCAGGAACCTCGAGGATGTAATCGGAACGGACGATGTACGGGTTTATGAGAACGAAGGCGATGCCGCTCTCCTCGAGGCTCTGGAGCCAGTAAAAAGGGGGACGCTCGGAATCGAGGAGGGCGAACTGCCTCAGATGGTCGAAGCCGTAGAGTCCCCGGGGAAAGGTGAGAAGCTGCCGCTGGTCAACCTCTATTCGCCCAAAGGGCTTAGTCTCGATGGTCATCGGAGAAACTGGAGCAGGGTCGGCTGAATGATTCGGGCGGTGACCCCGAGGGCCGCCTGATGGGTCTGCTCGAGACGGCGGAGGTCGGTAATTGTCGCTGCGAGGTCGATGTCGGTTTCCATGGAGAGTCGTGCCATCTGGTCGGGGATCTCACGTCCGCTGCGCTCGTAGGCGCTGTCGAGACGGGCGGTCCGGGCGCCGATCTTTGCGAGATTGGTGAGAAGGTTATCGAGGGCGCTGTCCACCCCTCCGAGGGCGGAGCCTCCGAGGTCCTCCTGGTTTCCCTCAATCATTGCGTCCCGAAGCTGAATCAGCATGTCGAAGGCCGATCCTCCGAACCGGCGCGCCCCGGCGGCGATGTTCTGGGGCGGGGGAGCGTCGTCGGAGGCGATAAGCCCGAGGTCCTCGAGGACCGTCGAGCCCTCTCCATCCCGGAGCCATATCTGGTGGGGTGTGGTCGTCTCGATGACGATGCCGTTCTGTACCGGGTCGAGGCGTGCCCGGACAGCCGCGGGAGAGTCGTTGATCTTTGCTATGATCGTCTGGGCGGTGTCGCCCTGACTCAGGGCTATCTCCTCCCCGTCGATAAAGATCGAGGAGTCCTCGTCGACCTGGTAGCCTCCGGTGTCGACCTCAGCAAAAATCGTCTGCTGTTCCGCCCAGAAGACCTCGTTCCCGGGGATGTTCGCCTCGATAAAGGCACGCTCCCCGATTTCCGCCTCCCGGGTATCGATGGTTCCGACGTAGTCGACATTGGTGATCATCCGTTTTTCCTCGCCCCCGACCACGCCGGTTACCGACCGGAAGGCGGGCGTCGAGCTGCGGGTCCCTGAGAAGACCGTCCGCCCTGTCCCGTCCTGGGCGTTTGCAACGTTTACCAGCTCGTTGAGAATCTGGTCCACCTCCACCGCCATCTTCTGGAGGTCCTCCCCGGTGTAGGTGCCGTTGGCACCCTGGACTGCGAGCTCCCGGGCGCGCTGCATGAGATCGACCGCCTGACGGATGTGACCTTCGGCGACCTGGTACTCGCTCTGGACCCGTTCGATGTTGGTGGAAAAGCGCTGGAGCCGGGCGAGAAAGGAGCTGTGCCGGGTTGCGTGAGCCGCGGCGATCGGGTCGTCCCGAAGCTCCTCGATCCGCGACTGGGAGGCGATCCGGTTCTGGGTATCGAGCATCTCCTCCTGGCGTTGCCGCAGGTGGTAGACCATATTGTCATTGGGCAAATGCGTGCTTATCCGCTCCATTTACGCTCCCATCCGGTTAATTATGGTATCGAGCATCTGATCGATGTTGGATATAAATCGCGCCGCCGCCTGGTAACCGTGCTGGTACTTGATCATCTGAGCGAGTTCCTCATCGATGTTGACTCCGCTGATCGAGGCTCGGGTATCCCGAAGATCCTTCATCAGGAGCTCCTGGGAGTCGAGGGAGGTCTCCGCCTCCTCTCCCTTGAGGGCGACGGTCGCCACCTGCTGGGCGAAAAAGTCGTCGAGGGTCGCGGTGCTGCCGAGCATAATCGAGCTGTTTCGCAGACTCGCGATTTCCAGGGCCGCCGACCCGTCCCCGCTCTCTCCCGGCCGCGCGCCCTGGGAAAAGGAGCCGGCGATACTCGCCGGCTCGCTGCGGAGGTTCTCATTGATCGAGAGATAGCCCGAGGGGTGGCGCATCGGTGCCACCTGCCAGGTAGCGCCGGTGTCGCTATCCGCCCCCTCGAGGGCGAGAACCGCGTCGGCCTGCTGCCAGTTGTAGGCACCCTCAGGGCCGGTCTCGCTGAGAATACCGGCGTACCCTGCGAGAAACTGGCCCGAGTCCTCGAGAGACCGGATCACGAAGTCGGGATTCTCCATCCCCTCGGCGGGAGTCGCCTTTATGGTCAGTGCACCCTCACGGTTGAGCCGTGCAACAACCTCCGCACCGCTCTGATTGATCCGGGTGATAATGTCGGAGACGGTGTCCGTCCCCCGGTAGGAGACGTCGATTGTCCCCTCGGGTCCGGGCAGGGTCATCGTACCTTCGAGGCCGACCTGGGCGTTCGCTTCGAGGTTGTTGCTTCCGGTAAACCTGAAAATTCTCGACTCCTCAAAGGTTCCGTCGCCGTTGGCGTCGTAGTTGCCCAGGGCGTTGAGGACGAAGGGACGCTCAACAAAGAAATCGAGGCCCGTGCGCTCGTTGAGACCGTAGCCGTCCCTGTGTATCTCGTTGACCAGGTCGGCCACGTTTATCGTCATGTTGTCGAGAGCCTGGATCTCCTCCCGGAGGTCCACATCCCGGAGCTCGACTATCGCCGCAAGCTTGCCGCTTCGAAACTCGACCTCCTCGCCGCTGTGCTCCCAGGTGACCATGGAGAACCCTTCGTTCTCCCGATTCGCCTCGAGTGCAAACTCCCGACTGATACGTCCCTGCACGATGTGGAACCCCGCAGTGTGCACTGAAAACTCATCCGGGTCCCGCTCATCGATTCGGATGTCCACGAGGGTGCCCAACTCCTCAACCAGGAGATCCCGCCGGTCGAGGAGATCATTGGGGTTGTCCCCGGCAGCCTGGACGTTGACGATCCGCTCGTTGAGGGAGGCGATCTCTCCGGACAGCTCGTTGACCCGCGCTACGGTAACCTGGATGTCGTCCTCAAGCATGCTGCGGATCTGCTCGAAACCGTTGTACCGCAGCTGAATCGCGTCGACGAGGGATTCTCCCCGCTCGAGCACCGTCTGCCGGGCGGACATCTGTTCGGGATAGAGGGATAGCTCCTGCCAGCTCTCCCAGAAGCGGTCCATCAGCCCCCGAACGGAGGTTTCGCCGGGCTCCTGGTAGACCTGCTCGAGCATGGTGATGTATCGGTCCCGGGAATCCCAGTACCCCTCACCACTCGCGTTTGCGACTATCCGCCGCTCAAGAAGCCCGTCGCGTATCCGTTCGATCCGGGAGACCTCGACACCCTGGCCGAGCTGCCCCGGTGTCTCCGCGCGGTTGAGCTCGGGGGCGTAGAGCGGCGACATCGCCCCCATTTCGACCCGCTGGCGACTGTACCCTTCCCGGGAGGCGTTGCTCATGTTATGCCCGATAGTGGTCAACCCCCGGGTGTGGGCAAAGAGGCTTCGCTTTCCTATCTCTATTCCCGAAAAGGTGGAATCCATCGTCTGCCTCGCCTAGAGCCGATGATTGAGGACGAGAGCCTCTCCGGCCTGGACCGAATGGGCGCCGTCGCGACCGTAAGCGCCGCCGGCGCGCTCGGGATACGCCTCCCGGATCATCTCCCGGGTCGTCGCCATCATCGTCCGGACGTAGCGGTCGACGCCCCCGGCGAGGCTCTGGATCCGGATGACCGAGAGCTTGAGCTGCCGATAGAGGTCCGCGAGGCAGCGGCGATCCTCGTCATCGAGGGCAGCGAGAACCTCCCCGAATCCGGAACTGTCGTTGAGACCAAGATGGCGACGCAGCAGGCAGTAGGCGTCGTGCCGCTGGTTTTCCGCCTCCACGACGGCGTCACTCATCTCACTCATTGTCTCGATAAGCGGGGTCACTTCTTCCCACTCCCGTTCGAGCATCAGGCGGTGGAGCTCAGCCTCCTGCTCGGCGAGGGTGTTCATCATTGTCAGCTGGGCCCGGAGGGTTTCGGTAACCGTTTCGACTAGTTTCATGACATATCTCCTCCCTGTTAGTATCGGCGGTTCGCTAAAGCGATTAAGGGTTTCGTGAACCGGCGTGACGGCGAAGTCCCGGCGC
>JBKHDM010000135.1:0-4413 GCA_046541355.1 Spirochaetaceae bacterium | reverse complement strand
CCGATCTAGAACCGGAACCGCGCTGCGCTCCATGATGTATGAGACAAACTCATTGGAGCCTCGAGGAATGATGAGATCGAGGTGGTCCGAGAGCCGCAGCAACTCCGCGACCTCCTCCCGGCTCTCGAGGAGGGTCAGCCATCCCGCCGGCGCTCCGGCCTCGACGCTCGCCTGGAGAATAACCTCCGCGAGGGCGGCGTTGGACTCCCTCGCCTCGCTGCCACCCTTCAGGAGCAGGCCGTTGCCGCTCTTGAGGGCGAGGGAGGCGATCTGAACGAGGGCGTCCGGTCTCGATTCAAAGATCATGGCGATCACGCCGATCGGGCAGCTCCGCTGGTAGAGGCGCAGCCCCTCGTCGAGTTCCCGGGCGGAGATTATCCGACCCACCGGGTCATCGAGGGAACAGACGCTCTCGACACCCCGGATAGCCTCGGCGAGTTTCGCCTCGTCGAAGCGCAGCCGTTTTAGCAGGGGTGGCGCGAGTCGCTCCTTTTCCCCGCGCTCGAGATCGCGACGGTTCGCCTCGACGATCCGCTCTCGCTGCGACTCCAGACCCCGGGCGACCGCCTCGAGCATCGCGTCTTTTCGGCTCCGCTCCATCTCCGCCAGGGCGAGGGAGGCCTCCCGCGCTCCTGACGCCTTTTCTGCTACATCCATGTCCCGGCCCTGTCGAAGGCGTTTTCGAGAAGCTCTTCGGTCTCCTCCCAGCCGATACAGCTGTCGGTGATCGACTTGCCGTACTCAAGCTGTTCGAGGGGCGCAGGGTTCTGTCTGCCCGGCAGGAGGTTACTCTCGAGCATAAAGCCGGTAATCGACTCCCTCCCACCGGACCTCTGGTCGAGAACCGAAGAGAGCGCCTCCCGTTGTCGGCTATGATTCTTCTGCGAGTTACCGTGACTGCAGTCGACAAGGATGCTGCTGGGCAGATTGTTGTGCTTGAGCAGCTCCTCGGCCCGCACGATGTCCCAGGGGTAGTAGTTCGGGCCGCTGTTGCCGCCGCGCATGATCAGGTGGACGTGGGGATTGCCCCGGGTGTGGACTACGCAGGTTGCGCCATCTTCGTCGATGCCGAGAAAGGAGTGCGGCTCGAGGCTCGATGCCATCGCGTTGAGGGCGCTCTCGACACTCCCGTCGAGTCCGTTCTTGAAACCGACGGGCATTGAAAGGCCGCTTGCCATCTCCCGATGGGTCTGGCTCTCGGTGGTCCGAGCTCCGATCGAGGACCAGCTGACAAACTCGTCGATGTACTGCGGTATGATTGGGTCGAGCATCTCCGAACCTGCGGCAAGTCCAAGGCCGGTAATGGTGCTGAGGGTCTTTCGAGCCCGGATCAGCCCCTCCTCGATCTCATAGCTGCCGTCGAGGTTCGGGTCGAGAATGAGACCTCTCCAGCCGAGGCGGGTCCGGGGTTTCTCGAAATAGACCCGCATGACGATGTAGATCCGCTCGACGAGCTTTTCCCGAAGCTTGACGAGGCGGGAGGCGTACTCCTCGGCGGCGACGGAGTCGTGGATCGAACACGGTCCTACCACGGCGAGAAATCTCCGGTCCTCCCCGGCGAGGATGCGGCGGATCGTCTGTCGGGATTCCACAACCGTCGCGTTGCTCTTCTCCGAGGCTGGGTACTCCGCTTTGAGCTGTTTCGGCGGAGGGAGCTCCACGAATGAGTGTATGTTTAGATTACTTGCCCGTTCCATGTGCCGACTAAGTATAGTCGGAAGCGCCGTGGTTGTGTAGTCGCATCAGTGTCTCTCAACCCAACGGGGCTCGTCGAATCGGGAGGGTCATGCACCGCGGCCCTCCGCCCCCCCGGGCGAGCTCAACTCCGGGGATCAGCAGCGCGTAGCGCCGGTCAAAGGGACGCTTGGGAAGCTCCTCCTCCCCGACGACCCGCACGGTAAACCCCGCCGCCTCGAGCTCCCGATTTGTCGCACTGTTCGCCTCGAGGGTTATAACCACCCCCGGGGCGAGGGCAAAGGTGTTCGCCCCGGCGAGCCACTGCTCCCGTTCCTGGGCAATACGACTCTCACCGCCACACTGGATAAACTCCATCTCCGCCCCCACCTGCCGGAGAGCCTCGGCGAGGTTGCTGTACTCCCGGAACCTCGAATCCCCCTCGGGGCCAACCTGTACCGCGAGGGTCGGGGCGTGGTCGAGGCTCTTGCCGTGGACAAGGGCGAGGTTCCGGTCGAGCTGGGTAAAGACCATGTCGAGATGGATAGTGGAGCGCCTGTCGGGCAGAAGAACCCCGAGAACCGTCACCTCCTCTCCGGCCACCTTCGCCGCTTCGAAAGCGAGACGGTCGAGAGCCTCGGGCGAGGTTCGTTGGGAGAGACCGGCGGCGAGAAGGGTCGGTGAGAGGACCGCCACGTCTCCCCCCTCGATCCGGTGATCAAACCTCACAACCCGGGGCGAGGGGTTTGCATAACCGAATCTGAGGGCGAGCTCGGTCAGGAGGCTCTCTCCCTGCCTCACGGTGTAGGCCATGGAGCTGAGAAAGAGGGTCTCCCGAAACACGAAGGCGCTGTCCCGCATGAAGTAGAGATTGGGAAGGGGCGGTAGCTCGTAGTGCCGCGGGTCGAAGTAGTCGGTGAAGCTCGTCGGCCGCCTGGGGACCCCGCGCACCAGCAGTGTGGCGAGCTCAGGAGCATCGAGCTTTGACGCCTCCTGTGCGACCCGGGGTGCGGACGCCTCGATCGCCTCGAGGGCGAATCGCCTCCCCTCCTCCCGCCTGAGGGCGTCGACCAGGAGGGATGAGAGCTCGATGGTCTCGGCGTACTCCTCGAGGAGCTTCCGTAATAGTTGATGCTCCCTTCGGACTACCTCCCCCGGGACAATCTCGTTGTACAGAAGCTCCGAGGCGCTCTGCGGGGTCATCTGCTCAACCTCCGGTCCCGGCTCGTGGATGATCACTGTCTCGAGCGGACCGATTTCCGAGTCCTGAAAGAGCGCGCTCAACGGGGATACCTCCATCGGCGTACCATACAGCCCGACTTGCAAGAGGGCAACAGGTGTGGTACCTAAAGCCATGGAACGACATCGGGTTGCTGATCTACTTCGCACGATTGCGCCGGGCACCTCGGTTCGAGCCCATGGATGGGTCCGGACCAAACGGGACAGCAAGAACGTCTGCTTTTTCGAACTTAACGACGGCTCCTGTCTCGCCAATCTCCAGGTCATAATCGATAAGAGTAAAAAGGATATCCAGAACGACCTCGACGCGATCTCCACGGGGGCGAGCGTCACCGTTGAGGGAGAGCTCGTCGACTCTCCCGGTCAAAATCAGAGAGTAGAGCTCTCCTGCACCGGTTTCGAGCTCGTCGGTTCGGCTCCCCCGGATTACCCGATGCAGAAAAAGCGGCACAGCTTCGAGTATCTCCGTCAGATAGCCCACCTGCGACCGCGAACCAACACCTTCGGTGCCGTCGCCCGGGTGAGAAATTGTCTGAGCTACGGGATCCACCGGTTTTTCCAGGAGCGCGGGTTCATCTACGTCCACACCCCGATCATCACCGCAAGCGATGCCGAGGGGGCGGGAGAACTCTTTCGGGTCACCACCCTGCCCCAGGGAACCGACGGTGACGGGAGGCAGGAGTTTTTCGGTCGCCCCGCCTATCTCACCGTCAGTGGTCAGCTCAACGCGGAGATCTACGCGACCGCCCTGGAACGGGTCTACACCTTTGGTCCCACCTTCAGGGCGGAGAACAGCAACACCACCCGACATCTCGCGGAGTTCTGGATGATCGAGCCTGAGGCTGCCTTCTGTGATCTGGAGTGCAACATGGAGCTTGCCGAGAGCTTCGTCAAGTTCATTCTACGAACCGTCCTCGAGGAGGCGGCGGAGGATATGGCCTTCTTTGACAAGCGGATACTCAACGGCCTCCTCGAGAGTCTCAACCAGGTTGTGGAGGCGGACTTCGCCCGGATGAGCTACACCGAGGCGATCGAGGCGTTGCAGAAAGGAAAGAGATCCTTCGAGTATCCTCCCCTCTGGGGCGCGGATCTGCAGAGCGAGCATGAGAAGTATCTGACCGAGGAGGTGGTGGGAGGCCCACTCTTTGTTACCGACTATCCGAGAGAGATCAAGGCGTTTTACATGAAGCAGAACGAGCAGGGAGGCACCGTCCGGGCGATGGACCTTCTGGTTCCGCGCCTCGGTGAGATCATCGGCGGCAGCCAGCGAGAAGACGATCTGGACAAACTCACCACAAGGATCAACGAGGTCGGGCTCGACCCGGAGTCCTACTGGTGGTATCTCGACCTTCGCCGCTTCGGCAGTGTTCCCCACTCCGGGTTCGGACTAGGCTTCGAACGCCTCATCCAGTATGTCACGGGCATGCAAAATATCAGGGACGTCATCCCCTTCCCCCGGACGCCGGGGAACGCCGACTTTTAGCCGATGTTAAAGAGGCC
>JBKHDM010000134.1:0-4533 GCA_046541355.1 Spirochaetaceae bacterium | reverse complement strand
AAAGCGTCAGCCGCCGACCCGTACCGGCGGGTGCAAAGCGTCAGCCGCCGACCCGGATCTCCTGCCACGCCCGATTGTACCGATCGAGGTCGAGGCCGAGGTCCTCCTTGAACTCCGCGCCTATGAGGTCTTCGATCTCATAGCGTGGGGTCGTGGTCATCAGTTCCCGGGCGGGAACGTTGACCGACGGGAGGCCGAGGTAGTCTGCGATGTCCGCCATCACCTCCGGGCGCAGGATAAAGTCCATAAAGGCGTACGCCGCGTCGAGGTTTTCAGCTCCCTCGAGGAGCACCATGTTGTCCATGTACATCGACCCCCCTTCCTCGGGGATAAAGAAGTCCACCTTCGGCCAGTCGGCTTCATCGAGCTCGAGAAAGACGTTTTCCTGGTAGCTGTGGACTACCCACACCTCACCGTTGGCAAAGGCTTTGCCGAAAGCTTCCGCGTCAAAGCGCAGCAGATTCTCCGACCACTGCCGCACAAGCTCCTTCGCCTCGTCAATCTCCTGCTGGTCGGTTGTGTTAACCGAGTAGCCGAGATAGGCGAGGGCGCCCCCGAACACCTCCCGCATGTCGTCGAGCATCGTCATGCGTCCCTCGAGATCGCTGCGCTCGAAGATGCTCCAGCTCGGGTCATAGTCGCTGACGTACTCGGTGTTGACCGCTACTCCCGCCGAGCCCATTATGTAGGGTACGCTGTACTCGTTACCCGGATCGAACTCGATCAGGGAGGTCACAACGGGGTCGAGATTGTCCCAGTTGGACAGCCGGGAGTGGTCGATCGGCAGGAGCATTCCCTCCCGTGCCATGATGGTGACGTAGTCCCCGCTCGGGAAGGCGACGTCATAGCCCGAGCCACCAGCCTTCAGTTTGGCAAACATCTCCTCGTTCGAGGCAAAGACGTCGTAGACGACCTCGACTCCGAACTCCTGCTCAAACTGGTCTACCACCTCGTCGGGGATGTAGTATGTCCAGTTGTAGATGTAGAGCTTTCCGGACCGCTCGGCGTTGCAGCCGGTGAGCAGCACCAATGACGCGATGACCGGAACCGACAGGCGGCGCATCACGCCGCCGAGAGCTTTCTTGTTCACAGGGACCTCCCTCAGGCCGATACCCGGCGGCCTACCGGATTATGTAGCGCGTAAATCGGCGTGCCAGAAGCGCCAGTACCACCGTAGCGGCGATGATCACCACCGACAGCGCGTTTATTACTGGGGATACACCGAACCGGATCATCGAGTAGACGTACAGGGGCAGCGTCGTTGATCCAGGTCCGGAGACAAAGAAGGTGATCACGAAGTCCTCGAGGGAGAGCGTGAAGGCCGTAAGGAATCCCGAAAGGATGCCCGGCATGGTCAGCGGCACTATCACTCTCATCAAGGTCTGCCACTCATTGGCACCGAGATCCCGGGCAGCTTCGAGGATCGAAACATCGAACTCTTCGAGTCTGGCGAGAACGATGAGCAGTACGAAGGGTAGATTGAAGCTCGTGTGGGCGAGGTAGATCGTTACCAGTCCGAGTCGCAGCCCCACGCCGGCGAAAAAGACCAGGAGGCTCACACCAACGATGATCTCAGGAAGCACCAGGGGAAGGAAGCTCAAAGCCTGCACGTAGTTTCTGATTCTCGAGGCGTACCAGCTTATTCCGATCGCACCAGCGGTCGCGATCACCGTGGCGGTGCCGGCGGAGGCAAAGGCGATGAGCACGCTGTTTGCGAAGGCGCGCCAGAGCTCCTCGGAATCCCCGAAAAGCTCCGCGTACCAGCGCAAGGACGCGCCGCCCCAGGCCATCGTACGGGAGCCGTTGAAGGAGTAGAGCACGAGAACCGCCAGGGGCATAAAGAGAAACAGTATGGTCGCCCAGAAGACGAATCGTGAGAAGCGGGGTTTCGCTATCATAGGTTGCCCGCCGGCTCGGGAAGCGCCGCTTTTCCGGGAGATCTGTTGATCCGGAGGTAGACAAGGAGTCCCGCGGTCGTGATGAGGGTGATAACGACTGAAATCGACGAGGCGAGGGGCCAGTTACGGGTTACCGTCAGCTCCCGGGCGATTATGTTGCCGAGCATGTAGCTCCCCCGGCCTCCTATAAGCTGAGGTACCGCGTAGGCGCCAAAGGTCGGTATGAAAGTAAAGAGCACCGAGGTAAAAAGCCCGCCCCGGATACCTGGTAACAGTACTCGCACGAGGCTCTGTCGATGGGTAGCGCCGAGATCCCGAGCCGCCTCGAGGAGGGTAAAGTCGAACCGCTCGATCGTCGCGTACAGCGGCAGTATCGCGTAGGGCAGATAGGTGTACACGAGGACCACCGTCACCGCCCCGCTGTTGTAGAGAAACTGAATGTAGTCACTCGTCACCCCTGTCAGACGCAGGAGGGAGTTCAGGAAGCCGTTGTTCCCGAGGATGGCTATCCAGGCGTAGATCCGGATGAGAAAGTTCGTCCAGAACGGCACGATTACCAGGAGAAGCAGCCAGTTCTTTCCACTCCGCGCCATGTAGTACGCCGTGGGCAGGGCAAGCAGAATAGTGACGGCCGTCGCGCCGATGGAGATGACAACCGTATTGAAGGCGACCCGGGCAAAGAGCGGGTTGAGCAGGGTTCGGTACGCCTCGAGGCTCAGACGCAGCTCGACGCCGCCGTAGAGCCCGCGACCCATAAAGCTGTAGACCAGGATTATGACCATTGGTGCGGCGAAAAAGACGCCGATCCAGACGGTAAGGGGTGCGACGTAGCCAACGCCGGTAAGCGAGGGTCTCCGGCGGCGCGGCCCGCTATCGGGAGCGGACAATGTAGCCATCCTCGGCGCTCCAGTAGACCGAAACCTCGTCCTGCCAGTTGATCTCCGGTCCCTCGGACATGTAGCTGGCGTGCTGCTTGAAGACCCTGAGGATGTAGCTCGAGGATATGCTTACGAAAAACTTACTCTGAAAGCCCTGGTAGATCGGCTCGTCGATCACTCCGTGAACCACGTTCATGTCGGGGGCGAGTTCTGAGGGGAGCTGCTTAGTGATCCTCAGTTTTTCCGGTCGTACCGTAAACTCGACTCGTTCTCCGATCTCCGGTAGTTCGTCGCTGGTAACAAGGACCCGACCCAGCTCCCCGGTCTCGAGAGTAACCATCTCGCCGGCAACGTCGACTACCCGCGCCGCGACCAGGTTGGTCTCACCGATAAAGTTCGCGACAAAGGAGTCCGCCGGCGCCTCGTACACCTCGAAGGGCTTTCCCACCTGCAGGAGTCGTCCCTCGTTGAGCACCGCAACCCGGTCGGAGACGCTCAGCGCCTCCGCCTGATCGTGGGTGACATAGATAAAGGTGATGCCGACGCTGTCGTGGATCGTGTCGAGGTCTATGAGCAGCTGCTGCCGAAGTTTGGCGTCCAGGGCGGAGAGAGGCTCGTCGAGAAGAAGCACCCTCGGCTCGTTGATAAGTGCCCGGGCGATAGCGACCCTCTGTTTCTGGCCTCCCGAGAGCTGATGCGGCTTTTTCTGCTCCTGCCCGGCGAGACGGACTAAGGCGAGGTACTCTTCCACCTTTCGTCGAACCTCCCGATCCGACACACCCCGAAGGCGCAAGGGAAAGGCGACGTTCTCGGCGACGGTCAGGTGAGGAAAGAGCGCGTAGTTCTGAAAAACCGTATTTACCGAGCGGCGATTGGGCGGTACAGGCAGCACATCGACGTTGTCCATCGACACAGACCCGCGGGTGGGCGCCTCGAAGCCCGCGATTATGCGCAGAAGGGTTGTTTTGCCGCAGCCCGAGGGACCGAGGAGGGAGAAAAACTCCCCCCGCTCTATCTCAAGGCTGACCCCGTCAAGGGCGGAGAAACTCCCAAACGTTTTGGTGATATCTCGGACACGTACGTCACTGCCGATCACTGTTACCCAGCACCTCCTGAGCCCGGGAGCTGGATCGTGACCCCCCGGGAACTCAACCTCGTCAAGCTTTTCCAGGGCGGTTCGTCATCGACACCACGGATTGTTCTTTCGCCCGGGAGTATCACCATTTGCGTGGCGTGTGTCAATACTGTTTTGCCCCCCAGCTCCCTCGCGGGGTGCTTCATTTCTCCGATGGGACTACTCAACAACGCCATTCCCTTCAGCCTCATCGTCTGGGGTCAGGCCTCAATCGGTGCAGGCCTCGCCTCGATACTGAACGCGACTACCCCACTGTTTACCGTGCTTATTGCGCACGTCGCCACCCGGGATGAGCGGCTCTCCTCCGGTCGGGGAGCCGGGGTGCTTATCGGACTGGTCGGAGTTATCGTGATTGTCGGGTTTGACGCGGCAGGGGGGATAGGCGCGAACCTCTACGCCCAACTTGCCGTTCTGACCGCCTCCTGCTCCTCCCGGCGGCTCTCGCCTACGTGATCTACTTCCGGATCCTCTCTAACCGCCGGAGCGACAAACGTTCTTCTGGTAACCTTTTTAATCCCGGTAACCGCGCTCCTCCTCGGCGCTGTCGTTTTAGGAGAACAGGTAGTACCCCGCCACCTGTTCGGGATCGCCCTCATCGGTTCGGGACTCGCGGTGATCGACG
>JBKHDM010000133.1:0-4626 GCA_046541355.1 Spirochaetaceae bacterium | reverse complement strand
TCAGCCCCGGCTCTTCTGCTCGAGGTGTTCGAGGGCCCGGGCAACCGCCGCCTCGAGGGCTATCCCCTCGACGCTCTCCCGGCTCTCGAGAAAACGGAGGTTAACCACCCCGGAGGCGTGCTCCTCCTCGCCGCAGATGATCCCGACAGGTATCTGCTTGCGCTCGGCGTAGGCGAACTGGGCGCCGAGCTTCTTCTTTTCCGGGTAGACCTCCGCGGAGAGACCGGCATCGCGAAATCGCCTCGCCATCCGGTGGTAGTGGGGCTCGAGATTCTCGTCGAGGTTGAGAAAGAGAACGTCTGTGAGCCGCTGTTCCCGGGAGGTGAGACCGAGCTCCTCGAGGGCGGCCACCAGCCGGTCGAGACCGACGGAAGCTCCAACTCCAGGGATGACCTCCCTGGTGTAGAGGCTCGCGAGATTGTCGTAGCGCCCCCCGGAGCAGACCGAGCCGATCCCGGGTAGCTTGTCGAGGAAGGTCTCGAAAACGACGCCGGTGTAGTAGTCGAGCCCCCGGGTAATCGACGGGTCGAGGAGAATCCGGTTCGCAATGCCGACTGCCGCGGCGTTTCGGTAGAGCAGGCGCAGCCGTTGACTCTCCTCGCTCCTGCCCCCGGAGAGTTCCTCCATTGTGGAGAGCGTCTCCTCCCAGCTCCCGGAGGCTTCGATGTACCGGAGGATCTCATCAGCCTGCCCGGGGGAGACGGTCTCGGTGAGAATCTCCGCCGTTTTTTCCCGGCCGATCTTGGAGAGCTTGTCGACCGCCCGGAGGATCTGCTCTGAGCTGCTCTCGGCCTCGAGCCGGCGGAGAAACCGGTTGAACACACCCCGGTGAGAGAGTCGGATCGTGTACTCCTGTACGCCGAGGTTATCCATCGAGACGGCGATCAGCTGAAGAATCTCAAAGTCCGCGGAGACAGCGGTGGTGCCGACGATGTCAAAGTCGCACTGCATGAACTCCCGGAATCGACCCCGCTGGGTGTTCTCGCCCCGCCACACCTTATCGACATGATACCGGCGAAAGGGGGCGTGGAGCTCCTGCCAGTGGGCGGCGAGGTACCTCGCAAAGGGAACGGTGAGATCGAAGCGCATCGCCACATCCCGTCCGCCGTTGTCCTCGAAACGGTAGACCTGCTTGTCCGTCTCTCCGCCACCCTTGCCGAGAAGCACCTCGGTGTACTCGAGGACCGGTGTGTCGATGGGCAGGTAGCCGTGAGCGCGGAACCCCTGCTTGAGCCGCTCTATGAGGGACTCCCTCAGGCCCTGGTCTGCAGGCAGAAAGTCGCGAAAACCTTTGAGAACCCGGGGTTCGATTATGGATGCCATGGGTTCATACTACGCCCTCGGGCCACCCTGTTGCAAAGGGAGCCTTCCCGCGGGGGAGGGCAGTGGGCGCCCCGGCGGCGGTTCACACACGGGGGAGCAGGGGCGAGCAGGGGCTAAGAGGGGCGAGCACGGGCGAACAGGGCCAAGCAGGGGGCTGCCCTCCCCCCTGATCCCGGTGTAGAGTAGGGGTGATGGACGCCGAACAGCGAGAGCGGGAACAGAGGATAGCCGCGGAGGCGGAACCGAGGATTGTCGAGGCCCTCGGGCGGGGTGAGGAGCCGCGATCGATCGCCGAGCGCCTTGCGGCGGAGTATGAGATCGAAGAGGTCAAGGCGTATCGCTGGACCTACTACATCGACGAGCGCTACCAGCGCAGGCGACGAGCGTTTCTCCTGGTTTCTCTCACCCTGATGTGGCTCGGGGCGATCACCGTCGCCGTCGGCCTCGGGGCGATCATCTTTGCCGGTGTGAGCTCCTCATGGGTTACAGCTGTTACCCTCGGCGGGGTGGTTATGATTCCCGCCCTCCTTGCCGCCGTGTTTGCCCGGCGGATTGTCTACCGGTCGAAATAGTCCTTCTTTCCATTAGTCTCGCTTTCGGATACGCTGGTGGGCAGTATGAAGTTTACCGAATTTGATCTCGATCCTGCCATTCTGAAGGGTATTGAAGAGGCGGGCTTCGAAAAATGCACACCGGTCCAGGAGAAGGCGATTCCCTATCTCCTCGCCGCCCGGGATCTGGCGGTCCAGTCCCAGACGGGTACCGGTAAGACCGCCGCTTTTCTCATTCCCATTTTTCATCTGCTCCTCCACGACGAACGGTACAAGGGGCGACGGGTTCTGGTTATCGCACCGACCCGGGAGCTGGCGGTCCAGATAGAGGAGGAGGCGAGCCTGCTCGGCCGGTTTCTCGACTTTCGGGTGGCGAGCTTCTATGGTGGCGTCGGCTACAAGCCGCAGCAGGACGCTCTGGCGAGGGGATCGGAGATTCTCGTCGGCACGCCGGGTCGACTGATCGACCTCAACGAGTCGGGATATCTCGATTTCAAGGAGATCGGTGTCTGTGTGGTCGATGAGGCGGATCGCCTTTTCGACATGGGCTTCTATCCGGATATCCGCAAGATGCTTCGGCGGATGGTGGATAAGGAGGAGCGCCTGACCACCCTGTTCAGCGCTACCCTTGGAAATCGGGTTCGCAACCTCGCCTGGGAGTTTATGAACGACGCCGAGGAGGTTGTCGTCACCCCCGAGCAGGTAACCGTCGAGGCGGTAGAGCAGACCCTCTACCACGTCTCGAAGAACGAGAAGATGGAGCTTCTCCTCGGGCTCCTGAAAAAGCATAACCCGTCGAGCGCGTTGATCTTTGCGAACACCAAACGTATGGTCGAGGAGGTCGCCAAGCGCCTCGATCGCAACGGCTACACAGCGGATTACATCATCGGCGACCTTCCGCAAAAGAAGCGACTCAAGATTATCCGGACCATCAAAGAAGGAAAGAACGAGATCCTCGTCGCGACGGACGTTGCCGCCCGGGGACTGCACATTGACAACCTCGACCTGGTCATTAACTACGACCTTCCCGAGGACCCTGAAAACTACGTCCACAGGATCGGCCGAACCGCCCGGGCCGGGGCGGAGGGAAAGGCTGTCTCCCTCGCCTGCGAGCGCTTCGTCTACAGCCTCGAGCCGATCGAGAGCTTCATAAAAATGAAGATCCCCGTCGGGGAGCTCTCGGAGGATCTGTTTGCCCGCGACGAGAGCCGCGGCCAGCGGATCGAGATCGAGACCGGGCGGGACCGTATGGGCTCTTCCCGCCGGGGAGGCGGCAGGGACTCAGGCGGCCGTTCCGGCGGGGGGCGCTCCGGAGGCGGGCGTTCCGGCGCAGGTCGTTCCGGCGGTGGACATGCCGGCGGGGGACATGCCGGGGCGGGGCGGTCCGGGGCAGCGGGCTCCCGTCACGGCGGGCGGGAGAGTTCGAGAGAGAAACCGCCCCGGGAACGGGCTGCACGAGAGAACAGCGGAGTCGCCCCGGAGCGGGAGGAGCGCGCCCCCTCATCCTATCAGCACGAGCGTGCCCAGGAGCACGACCGCAAACGACGCTCCCAGCGTCGCGCCGGTGGCGCTGATGAGAGGAGTGCTCACGGCTCCCCGAGCAGGGACAGCTCCCTCGACGACCGGATCGCCTACTACAAGCAGAAGTACGGCGAGGAGTTCCAGCCGACCGAGGAGACCCGCCAGGCCGAGAGTTCCCCGGGCCGCAAGAGCTCCTCGAAAGGCAGCGGAAACAGGGGCAAGCAGGGGCGCAAGCCGGCGGCCACCGAAGAGGGGTCCAAGCACGATACCCCCGCGGATGCCCCGAGGCAGAAGGAGCCGAAGGGGCTTTTCGGAAAGCTCAGAAACCTCTTCGGCGGAACGAAATAGCTCCCTTTGAACGGGAGCGCAACAGTCCGGACTCCTGTTGACAAGGACGGAAGTAATCCGTATGCTACTGTCCCTGCACCGATTTGTGTCAGTTATGCTTAAGGAGATTGTTTGAATGGCTCGAAATAGCACGGCCAAAGGAAAGATTGCCCGACGCTTCGGGGTCAATATTTACGGCAACCCGAAGTACGACCGCCTTCTCAAGAAGAAGCCCAATCCTCCGGGAGAGCCCAAGAAGGGGCGCATACGCCAGACCGAGTACGCCCGTCAACTCGCCGAGAAACAGAAGGTAAAGTGGGCCTACGGCCTCTCTGAGCGACAGTTCCGAAACCTCTTCTACAAGGCAAAGACAATGAAGGGCGTCACCGGACACAACATGCTCATCCTGCTCGAGCGACGGCTCGACAACGTGGTCTACCGCCTCGGTATGGCTACAAGCCGGTCCCAGGCTCGGCAGCTTGTGAGCCACGGTCACATTCTTTTGAACGGCCGGAAGGTCACCGTACCGTCGGCCACCGTCCGCCCCGGTGATAAAATCAGTGTCAAGCAGAAAAAGGGTACCACCGAGCTTCTCAGGCGACTGCTCGCGGACAACGCCTCCCGACCGGTGCCACCCTGGCTCACCATCTCAAAGGATGACATGGTTGGAAGCGTTGAGGTTATGCCCGCCCGGGACATGATTCCGACGGTTGGGGAGGAACAACTCATCGTCGAGTTCTACTCGAAGTAATACCCCCGGGACGTTTGTACCGGCGAAGGCTGTCTCAGAGATTCTGGGACAGCTTTTTTTTTGCCGCGCAGCGGCACAGCGGCACAGCGGCACAGAAACAGTGGCGTTGTGTCAGCCGACGATGAGAGAGCCCCGGCTGCGAATCAGGTAGAT
>JBKHDM010000132.1:0-4704 GCA_046541355.1 Spirochaetaceae bacterium | reverse complement strand
TCGGCGAGCCGGACGGCTTCGGCCCGGAAGGGTTTCAGGAGTTCTGCGACGCCTCCCGCGGGCGTCTGGAGGCGTCCCTGCCGGAGTTCTCACTACAGAAGGTGGAGCGCTTCACGCTCTCGAGCTTCGTTGATATCCAGGCGGTGTGGTACACCTGCGGGTCCGAGGCGGGCTACGAGTTTGCACAATTGCACGCCCTCGGTCTCATGGACCGCTACCACCTCTACCTGATAAACGCCGCCACCTTGCTTCCTCTCGCGGGGGAGCACCTGCCGATCTTCGAGATGATCCTGCGCGGCCTGCGTATGCTGCCCTCCCGTTGAACGAGACGCTGTCGTCCCCGTTTCCGTGATTGCCCCCAACGTCCGCCGGGACAAACCGCGTGTCGTGGGAATGGCCGCAAGCATGGCGTCCGCCCCCCAACGTCCGCCCCCCACGCCGCCGGGACAAACCCCTTCTCCCAACTTTGCAGCTCGATCAGCCCGTGCGGGAGTTCGTGGGCGTCCTCGGAGCGGGAGAAAAGGGCGAGCACCCGGCGAGGCGAGCCGGGGATAGTTCGATATTTACACCGGTACCGCTTTGCCCTATTCTGACGGGCGATGAGTAAGGCTCCTCGTCTTCTCCTGATCCTGGTCGTTATCCTGTTTGCCTTTGCCTTGACCAGATCGATTGTCACTATGGTTTCCCTGACCCGCGCCGTTGCTGCCCCGGGGGTGGCCCAGGAGGTGCGCACGCACCACGTTTCGGTCTTTCTTCCGGAGCAGTCGACGCTCTTCTTTCAGCAGATCGAGGATGGTGTCACAGCGGCGGCGGACCGTCAGGATATCGCGGTTTCCTTTCACCCGATCGGTCCGGAGGTCCCGGAGTTCCGACTCGCCGGATATTCCGGGATCGACGGCGCAATTATCTTTCCTAACCTCCCGGAGGCGCAGATGCTGACGCACCTCGAGCGGTTGGAGGAGCAGGGAATCCCGGTGGTGCTTATTGAACAGGAAGTCGGAGACGACTGGCCCTGGACCTTTGTGGGTACCAACAACTTCGAGCTCGGCCGCCGGATAGGGGCTGAGCTCGCTGAGCGTTCCGAGGGCGGGCGGATCGCGGTCGTCTACAGCGACAAGTCTCCGGCGGTCGCCGCGGAGCGGGAGCTCATCGAGCTGGGGATTACGACGGGCATGGGGGAGCGACTCGAGTTACCCATCCTGCGCCGACAAACCGGTCTCAATCCCCTCGACGCGGAGGCGCTCACCTATCAGCTCCTCCGCACCGAGCCACCGATCAGCGCCCTTGTTTTTACCGACACCGACGATACCCTCGCCGCCCTCCAGGCGATTATCGATCTGAACCTCGTCGGAGAGGTTGAGGTAATCGGTTTCGGCACTACCGACTCGGTAATCAACTACCTTGATCGCGGCGTTCTCGACGCGACGATCGCGGTTAATCCGCAGCGGATCGGGATCGAGTCGATGCGGGTGCTCGCGGAGCTGATCGAGACTGGAAACGCCCCGGGCTACGTGGACACGGGAGTCGAAGTAGTTCGCGGAGGCAGATGATGGCAGCACGTACCTCCCTGAGGACTCAACTGGTCTATTCCGCCGCGGTCGGGCTGGCGATCGTGATCGCCTCGATTATCTACATCCTCTTCGCCACCTTGCGACTGCAGCAGATCGTCAACGATCAGTTTCAAACCGAGCGCGCCTTTCAGGCGCTGCAGGAGGAGGTGGTTTCCATTCGCACCCCCCTGCTCAACTATCTCTCGAGTCGCTCCTCCCGGGCGCTCTCGGATCTCCTCGCGGAGGCGCAGGTGCTCCGGACGATGATTCCGCCGCCCGGGGCGATCCCTGCCGACGAGTACGCCCTCGAACGGCGGGAGATCTACTCCCTCCTCGACTCCTATCTCGATCTGGTGGAGCGGGCGATTGACCTCAAGCGCGGCCGGGCGATCGAGGAGTACACGTTACTCTACGAGGAGATGGCGGCGCTGAACGACCATATTCTCGAACGGATCGATCGCATCAGTCTCTCGGGCCTGCGGGGTGAGCTGACCAGGTTTGAGCGCGTCATCGAGACCTCCCGGGAGTTGCTCTCCTGGAACCTCCTGGTGATCATCCTCGCCTTTCTCGGGTCGACTCTATGGATTATGATCTCCATCAATCGCGTCATGGTACCGATGAATCGCCTCGCCTGGGCGGCAGGGGAACTGTCATCGGGGAACTTCGAGTTCGAGGATATTCGGCCCGGCTCGGTTCGCGAGGTCGACGCGGTGATAACCGCTTTCAACACGATGAAACAGGATATACGCCAGTATATTGCCGAGCTCAACCGACAACAGCAGATAGAACAGGGATACATGAAGGAGCGACTGAGGAACCTCAAGATGGAGCAGCTGCTGAAGCGCATGGAGCTCTACACGATGCAGGCGCAGATGAATCCGCATTTTCTCTTCAATACCCTCAATACCGGCGTCCAGCTGGCGATCACCGAGGACGCCGAGAGGACCGCGGACTTCATGGAGCACCTCGCCGATTTCTTTCGCCATAACATGCGGGAGCGCAACCTGCTGGTCTCCCTTCGACGGGAGATCGAGGGGCTCGAGGCGTATCTCTATCTTCTGCGGATTCGGTTTCCCAAGTCTCTCGGGTTTTCCATGGAGGTTCCCGAGGAGCTTCTGGACTCCTGCACCGTACCGGCACTGATCCTCCAGCCCATGGTGGAAAACTCGGTAATCCACGCCTTCAAGGGGATCGATCGGGCGGGACGGATCTCGATCCGGGTATGGATGGAGGAAGCTGTCCTGGTTCTTTCGGTCAGGGATAACGGGATCGGGATTCCCGCGGATATGGCAGCGCGGCTGCTTGAACCGCACAGTCGCGACGTCGATCACGACTCCAAGGTGATGGGGCTGGAGAACGTGATTCATCGGCTCCATTTCTTCTACCCTGAGGATCCGGAGGTTGTAACGATCTGTGGCGAACCGGGCCGCGGCACGGAGATTCGAGTTCGCATCAATACGGAGGTTGAACCGTGTATTCCGTCCTGATCGTCGATGACGAAGAGCCGGTCCTCGAGAGTTACTCCTACCTGGTGGAATCGAGCCTCGACGATTTTACCGTCGGCGGAACCGCCCGGTCCGGGGGTGAGGCGATCATGCAAGCCCGGAACCATCGGCCCGATGTGGTGGTGATGGACATCGTCATGCCCGGGATGGATGGGATCGACACGATCCGTGAAATGCAGCACGAGTTTCCCGACGCCCTCTACATCCTTTCGACCGCCTACGAACGATTCGACCTTGCCCAGAGGGCGATTCCCCTGGGAGTCTTTGCCTACCTGGTCAAACCGGTCTCCCGCAAGCGATTCATCGAGATGATGTTCCGCGCCAAGGAGAGCCTCGACGAAAAGCGAGAACGGATCGGCCTTCGCCTCGAGGAGGCGGCGCAGGGAGAGGCGACGATCGCCCAGGAGACCCGGGACTTCATGCTCTCCCTCACCTGGAAGCCCTTCGACGAGACCACCTGGGGGCGGTACCGAACCCTCTTCCGCCTTCCCTCGGACAGAGGGACGGTCGCGGTGGTTGGACTCACTGATACCGCCGTCTATCCGGAAGTAGCCGAGCGTCTGGCGCGTCGGCATCGGTGCATCTGGATGGAGTATATGGGCAGGATGGTCGTGTGTATCGCCGACTCGACCCTCGAGGAGAGGGTGAGGCGGTTCATCCATGGAATCATAGCCGACAAGATCCCCGGGGATCCTGCGGCGACGGTGGGAGTCGGAAGTAATCGCAGCTTTAGAGAGCTCTATCTCTCCTACGACGAGGCGATCCGGGAGATTCCGGCGGCCCGGGAATCGGCGGAACGGTTGCGAGCGTTCCGGGCTCGGGTGCGCGAGTTCGGACGGGCGATCGCAAGAGCGAGGAGGGCGGAGGATCTCGCCTCTCTCTACGAAACCCTCGCTGATCGCGCCTTTTACACCTGGCCCTTTCCGGTGGCCCGTTACCGGATCGCTGTTCTCTTTGAGCGGGTACTCCACGATTTCGACGTGCGCTTCGGAGACCCGGAGTTCTCCCTTCTCATTGCTGATCCCGTCCTGGATGTGAGCAAGTTCGAGACGCGCAAGGAGGTGGACGCCTGGGCGTACCGGGTGCTCCGGCGGCTCGTGGAGGAACAGACGCGCCACGTGGGCGAGCAGTGGCCGCCGGTTCTCAAGCAGGCGGTGCGACACATAGACACCCACTTCGCAGAGCCCCTCCAGCTAACCTCCGTCGCCGAGCGGTGTGGTGTCTCTCCCGGTTATCTCAGCCGACTCTTCTCCGAACACCTGCACGTCTCGTTCAATGACCACCTCAACGCGGTGCGTCTCGATCAGGCGGAGCAGATGCTCGTCGAGGGCACCCACCCGGTCAAGGAGATAGCCTACGAGGTGGGCTACCAGGATCCGAATTACTTCAGCCGGATTTTCAAGAAGTTCAAGGGAGTCTCTCCCAGTCGGTACAGCCGGAAGGAGGCGGAAGATGAGTAGTGGCAGGGGACCTCGTAAAGCGGTCTCGAACGCGACGCTTCTCGTTTTAGTGATCGCCGGGGGGCTCAGCCTCCTCGGCTGCTTCGGGCAACGCGGCGGCAACGCCTCCGAGGTGTCCCAATCCGCGACCACCGGGGAAACGGTCCGGATCGGATTCTCCATGGCGACGGACACCTTTATCATCGAGCG
>JBKHDM010000131.1:0-5016 GCA_046541355.1 Spirochaetaceae bacterium | reverse complement strand
TTGTCGAGGATGCGATGCCACGGGGCGTTTCCCGCCGCGCTTGCAGGGTCCGGCAATGAGAGATCGAGAGAGACCGTCACACCTCGCTGCCTGGCACGGCGCAGGAGCTCTTCGAGCTCGCTACCCTCATCCACGTACATTCTCTCCATAGCCGGGGGATAGCCGAAGTGCAGGAGCCGCACTCCCTCCAAAGCGTCGTAGTCGATCTCCCCGGCAGTAAAAAAGTCGTTCGCCCCGCTGTCGTGGAGGAAGACACGGTCCCGCCCCGGCGGTGCGAGGACCACGGTGTAGGAGGTCGCCCCCTCGGGGGTGCTCCGGATGCCGGTTACATCTCCATGCCCACCGAGGCAAGATCGGAGGATCGAGCCGAACTCGTCAGCTCCGGTGAGGGCCACAAGCGAGGTCCGAACGCCGAGGTTTGCGAGATTGATACCCACATTGGAGACCGCCCCGCCGGGAGAAATCACAACGCCGTCCATATCGACGAGGGCGCCGGGATGAAGAATCTCGTCCAAGGATCCCTCGCCGGTTGTGCCGAAACGAGGGGTAATGTCGAGGCAGACGTGTCCGGCCACCACCACTTCCGGGGCCGAGGAAGCCGCACTCCCGGCGGCGGCCGGAGCCGTTGCCGAGCCGGCCCCGGGGCTCGGAAGCTCGGTCTCGAGGAGACGCTCGAACTCCTCTCGGGCGATCCGACCGAGCTCCTCGGTCGGCTCGAGGCCGGAGGTTCGGCGAGCGGCCTCCGAAAAACCGTAGAGCTTGAGCTCTCGTTGGAGCTTACCCGCGCTTTCGTCTCCCCGGGGGTCGAAGAGAAAGGCGCGCCCAAGGGTGCGTAAGAGGTGTCGCGGCTCGATATCGTGCTTTTCGCAGAGCCGCGCCGGGCCGATGAGCCGGTCCTTCGGCCCCGCTTTACGTTCAGGGTCGCCTCCGACCCGGGCGACGGTGTCCGGTAGGGCGGGGTTTCCGAGGTAGGCGACGATCTGCGCGGTGTATTCCTCCATCTCCGCCTCGCTGAACGAGTACTCCGCGGCGAGAGCGTGGCCCACCTCTTCGAGCGCCCCTTCCACCTCCACGGCCACCTCGGGATCTCCGGCTGCCTCGGAAACGTACCGATACCCTTTGCGGTAGCCGGCGTAGGCGAGGGCGGCGTGGGCCATATTGTAACAGTAGATTTTTCGGATCTCTTCCGCGCCGATACGCTCGGAGAAACGAAGTCCCGTCACCTCCGGCAGGCCGCCTTTGAAGGCAAGCTTATCCACCGGCATGACCGGATAACCGTTGGTGACGACGATGTTCGGGTCCTGTTTGAGGTAGTGCGGCTCCGGGGGAATTCCGATGCGGAGGATCACCGTTTCGATCAGACCGACCCTCCTGTCGAGAAACCGCGCGCCGGAAGGGCTGAGCTTCTCCCTCAGGATCGGGTAGAACAGCTCCCTCGGATAGGCGGTGTTCGCGCAGAGGAGAATATCCAGGGGCGCCTCCGGCCGTTCGGCGGCGCGGCGCTCTATGCCTCGGGCGAGCTCGCCGGCCACGGCGTCGAAAATAGCCGGAAAGACAACCACCGCCGCCAAGGGCACGCTCAGGAGCCGTTCATCGATGCGCGCTCTCTCCGAGATCGACAGCACCTCGAAGCCGGTAATTTCCCGTTGCTCCTCCGGCCCCGCCTCGGGGAGCTTTACGACGGTGTAGCCGCCGCGCTCACGAAGGCTTTTTACCATGGCATCGTCGGCATCGACGAAGGTGAGCGCCCAGCCCGCCTCGTCGAAGAGATCCGCCACGAAGCCGCGACCGATCTTCCCTGCACCCCAAATGAGAACTCGCTTTTCCATAACACCTCTGTCCCGTGCTACATCGGGGGCGCGGTTGCGAGAAGATACGCCTCCGCCTCCGGCGACCAGAGCCCGTTGTGCCGCCCAACGATCTCTGCCAGCTCGGCACACAGAGCGCTCTCCCTGCCCCGTTCCGCCAGCTCATCGAGGGCGGTCAGTTCCAGCTCAATGTTAGTGTAGATAAGCTTCTTGCCGCCCGGTATTTCCGGCAAACGGCGCGTTGTTTCCGCCGCGGCATTGAGTCCTCCGATATGGGTGATCATCGCAGACGGGTTGAGCCGTCCGTTGCCCATGAGCTCCAACGCTTCTCGCATGTCCTCGGTGCCCCCGCCGCTCGTTCCGATTATGTGGTGTGAGGAGTAGTGCACCTCGTACATGTTCAGACTCGCCTCCATGCCGTGATCCGTGGGCCCGGCAAAAAAGTTGAGACAGCCGTCGTAGCCGAGAATCTTGTCACCCTGCTCGATTACCTGCGCCACCGGGGCAAAAACGATAACGTCGTCGAAGCCTCCATCGGTGTAGCTGAGCAGGGAGGCGACGGGGTCCTTACTTGCGCCGGTATTGATGTAGCGGAGCTCCACCCCGTGGCGCGCCGCTTCCTCAGCAGGAATGAGAGTCCGCGCCCGCTCGAGGCGCTCCTCGTTAATGTCGCTGACTACCAGGAGCCGAGGCTTACGATCTCCATGGATAGCGTAATCCACCGCTCCGAGCCCCATGGGTCCGGCGCCGGCAAGCATCGCCAGGGCGCCGCCCTCGGCGATCCCCATCTTGTGAAGGTAGTTGAACTTTTCAGTGTGGTAGTGGGCGTGAAAGGTACCGATAATCGTCGACATCGGCTCCGCCAGGGAGGCGAGATAAAACGCCTCCCCCCCGTAGGGGAGGAGGCAGTCGGCCTCCATCACCTCATTCGGGATAATCACATGGGTCGCGGCGCCACCCATGTACTCGTAGGAGTACCCGGGACCTCCGAGGCCGTCGAGCAGCGGCTTATAGTTAATCGCAGGTTGAATGGAGAAGCGCATGCCCTCCTGGTAGCGCCCCTTCCATTTGGCCCCTACCTGCTCGATAACCCCCGCGGTCTCGTGCCCGACGATGACCGGCCGCTCGCCGATCCCTTGCGGGACGCGCTTGTGCGCCTCCCCCTGGACCGTCGCCTTGTAGGTGGACATGCAGATGCTGTCCGAGACCACCCGGGCGAGTATTTCATCCTCCTTCAGCGGTGGGAGGTCGAACTCGTCGAGGCGCAGGTCGTTCGCTCCGTGGAGACGCACCGCTTTGGTCTTCATTCTAGAGCGCCTCGAGCTGACCTTCCGAGGCGAAGTCCGAAATGCGCGCCTCGGCGAGCTCCCGCTCGGTGACGCCGAAGGAGTCGCCGACAACCTGTTCCACCCGGCGGACGAGACTCATGGCATCGAGGCCGTACTCCTTCATCAGGTACTGTTGGCTCGCGCCGTGGGCGTAGGTGTCCTGTAGACCGATCGGGGAGACCCGGGCGCCCACCCCGTTGAGGGCGAGGAGCTCCGCCGTGGCTGTGGCGAGACCGCCTAGGACGTTGTGATTCTCCATTGTTATGACTCCGTACCTGGAGTTTGCCGCGGACTCCACCACCTCCGGATCGTCGAAGGGCTTGAGTGTCGTTACGTGGAGATGATCGATGGAGAGCCCGCGCTCCTGGAGCGTCCTGGTCGCACGCATCGCCTCCTCGGTGCAGATACCGCTGCTCAGAAGGGTCAGCTCGTTTCCTCGGGCGATTCTTCGTACCTTTCGAAACTCCATCGGCTCGCTCCTCGGAAAGAGGCGGGGGATCTCCTTTCTGATCATCCGAACGTAGACCGGCCCGTCTATCGCGTGGGCCACATCGAGCATCGACTCCACGTCCGTGGCATCACCCATTTCGAGGATCCGCATGTTCGGGACCGAGCGGAGCACGCCGATGTCGTTAATCGCCTGATGGCTCACGCCGCCGGGGGTTGTGATCCCGGGAAGAAAGCCGAACATGCGAACCCGCAGGTTGGGGTAGGCGATCGACATCTCGATCTGGTCCAGGGCGCGGCGGTACATAAAGACCGCAAAGGTGTGAACGAAGGGGGTGTAGCCCTGCCTCGCCATCCCGCCGGCGAAGCTCATCATATTCTGTTCGGCCATACCCAGGGAAAAGAAGCGGTCCGGATAGGTGTCGCGAAAGAGCTTGATCTCCGTCGAGCCGGTGAGGTCGCCGGAAAAGACAACCACCTCCGGTTTATCCTCGGCCCATTTCACCAGGTTGTGCATATGCGCATTGGTTACTGTCTGCATATCGCCTCCTACATCTTTTCGAGAAACGCCTCGAGCTCCCGCTTCTCTTCGTCGTTCTTGAACCGGACAAAGTGAAGGTACGGCTTGCGTTTCTCGAGAACCGGGACTCCCTTGGCGGTGTCGGTATAACAGAGAATAATGAGCGGCTTACCGGTGTGCTCCACTTGAGCGGCGTTGTAGAGCGCCTCGATGTCGTGGCCGTCTACCACCTCCACATGGGCGCCGAAGCCGATAAGACGATCAGCCAGGGGCTCGATGTTCATAACATCCTTGGTGGCGCCGTCTACCTGCTGGCCGTTTACGTCGACGTAGACGCCGACGTTGTCCAGAGCGTAGTGACACATCGCCTGTACCGCCTCGTAGGTCTGTCCCTCCTCGAACTCGCCGTCCGACATAAAGACCCAGTTCATACCCGTCTCCTTGTCGAGCCGTCGTGCAAGGGCGATACCCGCCGCCTGACTGAGAGCCTGCCCGAAGGAGCCGGTAGTGAGTTCCATCCCCGGGGAGTGCTCGGCGCCGATCATCTCGACGGAGCTCCCATCCTCGTTAAAGGAGAAAAGCGCCTCCGGGGCGAGGCGGCCGGTTTCCACGAGTGCAGCGTATACCGCAACCGCGTAGTGTGCCGCCGAGAGAAGCAGCCGGTCGTACTCCGGCGCTCGCGGACCGTTATAGCCCGCGCCGAGGTCGTGTTTGCCCGGTCCGGGAACCCCGGGGAAGGGGCCGGGGACTCTGGGTGCGGTGCTTTCACCGATAGTGAGGACTTTTGTGTAGAGTACCGAGAGTATTTCCGCTGAGGATAGCGCCTGGCTCAAATAGCAGCCGTTCTTGGCAATGGTAAGCTCCACTGCCCGCTTTCGTATACCCTGGGCGACGCGTTCAGCTTCAGCTACCC
>JBKHDM010000130.1:0-5131 GCA_046541355.1 Spirochaetaceae bacterium | reverse complement strand
GAACGCCGACTTTTAGCCGATGTTAAAGAGGCCTTTCCGGTAACGCCGGCGGCAGACCGGTAGCGCCGGCGGCAGGAGTTATAAAAAAAGCGCTCCCTCAGGAAACGGGAGCGCCTGCAGTGTGTCCACTTCCCGACGGCGTCGGTTCCGGCGCCCGGTCACGCCGGCTGCTGAAAACGAGGGCGAACAGAGCGGATCAACCGACCTTTTCGGCTGCCCCGACCCAGTCAAGGACCTGTTCGGCGAGTTCCACGCCCCGCCGGCGGATCAGGTCGAGATCCTCCTGCCGCGGCGCTCCCTTGAACTCGACCGGTTCGAGAAACTCCCACTTCATCTTGAGTCGTTCAACAATTTCGTCGAGCTCCTTCTGCGCCCCTCCGGACCAGCCGTAGGAGCCGAAGCGAAACGCCTTCCTGTTGAGGGCCTTCTTTTTTCCGATCTCGTCGAGAACCGCAGCCATCGCAGGAAACATGCCGTACTCATAGGTCGGCATGGCGAGAACGACGCCACTTGACTTCCAGACATCCCGGAGCACGTAGGAGACGTGGCTCTCCGGTATCTGATGTACGTGGACGGTCACACCCTTGGATTGCAGCCCTTCCACCACCGGGGCAACCCCCTGGGCGGTGTTGCCGTACATGCTGCCCCAGATGACCGTCACCTCCGGTTTCGCCGGCCCCTTGGAATAGGAGGCGTAGCGCTTGTAATCGTTGATAATCCGGCCCGGGTCCTTCCGCCAGACCAGGCCGTGGCCGGGAGCGATAATCTTGACCGGGAGCTTGTCAACCTTCTGAGCCGCTTTGATCACCGGATAGGAGAACGCTCCGACGATGTTCGCGTAATACCGGGTCGCCTCATGCTCGAAGAACGCTATCGTCCCCTCATCGACGGTATCGTCATAGGCTGCGGAGTCATCGACGCTACCAAAGGATCCGAAGGCGTCACAGGGAAAGAGCGTGCCGCTTTTGGTGTCAAAGGTGGCGATCGTCTCCGGCCAGTGGACGTTCGGTATCTCCTCAAAGGCTAAAACCCGACCGTTACCGAGGTCGAGGGTATCGCCGGACTTTACCGTCACGATTTCATTGCCGAGATCGTCGATGCCGTAGAAGGCGTCGAGGAGCGCCTTAGCCCGATCACTTGTGTAGATGGTAAAGTTGGGGCGGATCTTCTTGAAGTCCGCCAGCCATCCGGAGTGGTCCGGCTCCATGTGATTGATAATCACGTAGTCGATGTCTTCGGCCTTAACATTCATCTGATCAAACTGCTCGAAGAGCGTCTCGGGCACGCCGTCCCAGTCGCACACGCCATCTATGATTGCAACCTTCTCTCCCTTTACGATGTAGGAGTTCAGGGCGATGCCGTGGGGGAGCGGCCACATTCCTTCAAAGAGAATGTCGTCAACGTTCGCTGAGAGACGATAAATGCCCTCGGTCACTTCTGTTGTCTTCACTACTCTCTCCCTTTTTCTGTGAAAATCTCTGTTGTATGGTGATTTTGCCGTCTCATCTGCTTGACTGTGATTATTACTTATTCAGTAATATAATAACGATTGCCCCTTATTGCAACCGTTTCGAAAGAAAAATATCGAATGCGTTCGCGAAGGATCTCAGGTCCCCTTTGCCGTAGGAATGACCACCGGAACGCACCATCCCGCTCTCTCGCAGCAGCTTCATCATATCACGCTCCTGCCTTCGCTGGGAAATGGTCGCCTCGCTGAACTCCTCGCCCCGGTCATTGATCACGTAGGCACCCCGGGCGATTACCGCCTCGGCGAGCAGTATATCCCGAGTGACCACCAGCTCCTGCGCCTCCAGGCGGTCGAGAATATAGCGGTCAACCGCATCATCTCCCTGCTCTACCTCGACAAGGGTGACCGAACGCTCGTGTGAGAGCTCTATCCTCCGGTCGGCGACGATAATGAGCTGGTAATCCCGCCTTCCCGCATGCCGCTCCATCAGGCGTCTCGCCTCCCGGGCCACCGAGTCGCCGTCCACCCAGACCCGGCGAGCCATCAGCGGGCGAAGCCTCCGGACACGGTGGCGCAACAGAGCGTGCCGGCCCCCCTTACCTCGAGAGCCTCACCTCCGGGTGTTACAAACAGCGACTCCCCGGGAGTCACGGGGTGAGCCTCCCCCCCCTCCTCGCAGACCTCGAGTCTGCCGGCGAGGGCGAGCAGAATCATCGGAGCATCCGCGCTGCCCCTCTCAATCCGCCGCGGATCACCGTCGAGGGAGACCCGGAGAAGCTCAAACTCAGGAGCAGCTGTCCGAAAAAGCTCCACCCCCGGGGCGATCCCGACAGGAGTGATCTGCTCTGCCCCCCCGGGCTCGAAGGAGAGCACCTTTATCAGCTCCTCGACATCGACATGTTTCTCGGTGCACCCCGCCCGCAGGACGTTGTCGGAGTTAGCCATGATCTCCACGCCACTGCCCTCGAGGTATGCGTGGAGCATCCCGGGACCGAGAAAGAGAGCCTCCCCGGGCTCGAGGACAACGAGATTGAGGTAGAGGGGCGCGAGGGCTCCGAAGTCCCCGGGGTACTGCCTGCTTAGTTGGGAGACCCACCAGTTCGGCGACTCACGCCCGTCCCCGGCAGCGTCGCAATCCGTCACGGCGCGCTCGAGAATCGCCGCCTTTGTATCCTCCCCGAGCCCCATCCACTCCCGAAACCAGCCCTCAAGGCCGTGCCGACCGGGAAGCGCGATCGAGTCCGCCGGCGCACCGACCTGCTGGAGGTAACCGGCGATGTTTGCCTCGATTTCCCCGGGTTCCCGAAAGCCGCAGAGTCCGTAGAAGCGCTCGAGGGCGACCATCATTTCCGGCTTATGGTTGCGGTCACGGTAGTTGCGAGTGCGGGCATCCCGGGCAACCCCCGCCGCCTCCTCCGCGGCAAAGCCCGCCTCCGCCTGCCCTCTGCTCGGGTGCGCCTGGATCGAAAGCGCCCGTTGTGCCGACAAAAGCTTGAGAAGAAAGGGAAACTCCCCGCCGAACTGCTGCGCCCCCCTGCCGAGCCAGCGGGACGGCTCCTCATTGACCAACTCGTCGAGCCGTCGCGCCCCTTCCGGCAGGAGCAGCTCACTCGGACCGTTCGGATGAGCCCCCATCCAGATCTCCGCAAGGGGTCTTTCTCCGCTGTTGTCGATACCCAGGAGATCGACCAGGGCGTGGGGGGAACCCCAGGCGTAGTACTGTCTCGGATTACGCATCGCTGTTAAAGCCATCGCCTGGAGGGTAGGATAGATAGCAGAGGGCGACCAGTCAAGACGGTTGAACTGCTGCCGCCGCCCTCGCTACAGTAGACGGTAAGACAGAGTTCTCTTGGAGCGAATACAATGACTATTTCACCTCTGCAGAAAGCCCGATACGGCTACGAGCCAAAACTGCCGCCCTCGATGCGCAGCCCCGCTGAAGAGATTACCGTCGCCTTCGGCGGCCCGACCGAAAGCGTGGACAATCAGGGGGATCTCAAGAAGCTGTTTGCAAAGAGTTACGGGAAACCGATCGCAACCTTCGAGGAGGGGCACAACGATAACGCCAAGGACAAGCGCAATCTCGGCGTCATCCTCTCCGGGGGCCAGGCTCCCGGGGGGCACAACGTGATCGCCGGCATCTTCGACGGTCTCAAGAAGGCTAACTCCCAATCTACCCTCTGGGGTTTCCTCGGAGGGCCGAGCGGGCTCCTGGAGGACAACAAGATCGAGATCACCCCGGCGTACGTCGATCAGTTTCGCAATACCGGCGGCTTTGACATGATCGGGTCCGGGCGGACCAAAATCGAGAGTGACGACCAGTTTGCCCGTTCCCTCGAGGTGTGCAGGAGTAACGAACTTGACGCGCTAATCGTGATCGGAGGAGATGACAGCAACACCAACGCCGCCCTTCTTGCGGAGTACTTTCTCGCCAACAACTGCGAGACCCAGGTGATCGGGGTGCCTAAAACCATCGACGGCGACCTCAAGAACGAGCATATCGAGACCTCCTTCGGCTTCGACACCGCGACCAAAACCTACTCCGAGCTGATCGGCAACATCGCCCGGGACGCCAACAGCGCAAAGAAGTACTGGCACTTCGTAAAGCTCATGGGACGTTCGGCGAGCCACATCGCCCTCGAGTGCGCTCTCCAGACCCGGCCGAATATCTGCATCATCGGAGAGGAGGTGGCAAAAAGACAACAGACCCTCAACCAGATTGTCCAGAGTATCGTCGACGTCGTTGTCACCAGGTCGAAGAACGGGGAGAACTTCGGGGTGGTCCTTATACCCGAGGGGCTCATCGAGTTTATTCCGGAGGTGGGACGGCTCATAAGCGAGCTCAACAACATCCTTGCGGAGAACGCAACCTACTTTTCCACCCTCAACACCTTTGAGGACCAGTCGGAGTGGGTAAACCAGAAACTCTCAAAGGACGAGTCCTACGTCTTCTCATCCCTGCCCACGGACATCCAGCGACAGCTTCTGATGGACCGGGACCCCCACGGCAACGTTCAGGTCTCCCGGATCGAGACAGAGAAGCTCCTTATCGAGATGGTCTCCGATCGCCTCAGAGAGCTCCAGAGCAACGGCTCCTACAGCGGAAAGTTCTCGACCCAGGCTCACTTTTTCGGCTACGAAGGGCGGTGCGCCTTCCCCTCCAATTTTGACGCAGATTACTGCTACTCCCTCGGCTACGCCGCGTTTCTGCTCATCGCAAACGGCCTGACCGGCTACATCTCGTCCATCGGCAATCTGAGCCGGCCGGCGGCAGAGTGGAGCGCCGGGGGTGTGCCCCTCACTATGATGATGAATATGGAGCAGCGCCACGGCAAGATGAAGCCGGTGATCCGCAAAGCGCTGGTGGAGCTCGACGGCAAACCCTTCCGATCCTTTTCGGCGCACCGGGAGGAGTGGGCGATCAAGACCTCCTACGCCTTTCCCGGGGCGATTCAGTACTATGGGCCCGACGAGGTGTGTAACCAGCCGACCGTGACCCTCGCCCTCGAGCACAGTTGAGCCTCCCCGGCGGCGAGGAACCGACCCCGCCGCCGGGGCGCGGGCTCGGCACGCGGCGCCACGGGCGCCGGGCGGGGCTACCGGATTACGCCGGGGCGAAAGAGGCTTGCGTTCATCGAGGCGCAGACGTGCCCCTTTTCCAGG
>JBKHDM010000129.1:0-5184 GCA_046541355.1 Spirochaetaceae bacterium | reverse complement strand
CAACCTGCGGCGTTCTGCGGAGTCTACGGCCTCAAGCCGCCCTACGGCTCGGTGAGCCGGTACGGGCTTGTCGCCTACGCCTCGAGTCTCGAGGGGATAGGACTCTGCGCCGAGTCGGTGGACCTCTGTGAGGATGTCTTTACCGTCATCAAAGGGCGGGACCAGTGGGACCACAGCTCCCTTGCCCCGGCGGGCGGGTCCGGGGAGGCAGACCGTCCCGGGGCGGTCGGTGCCACCGGGGAGGTGCGGCGGATCGGCGTCCTGGCGGGGGACCTCGGCCTGAGCGATCCGGTGCGCCGGGGGTACGACCGGGCGATCGAGGCTCTCGGCGAATCAGGCTACGAGATTGCCGAGGTCCCCCTGGGGATGCTCGACTACGTTGTGCCCGCCTACTACACCATTGCCACCGCCGAGGCGAGCGCCAATCTCGCCCGTTTTACCGGTGTTCGCTACGGCTACCGCCCGGATTACGCCGAGAACCCCGAGGAGCTTGTGCGCAAATCCCGGAGCGAGTCCTTTGGTGAGGAGGTGAAGCTTCGCATTCTCCTCGGGACCTACGTGCTTCGTTCCGGCTTTCAGGACCAGTACTACCTCCGGGCGCAGAAGATCCGCACCGCTATCCGTAACGAGTTCAACGCGGTTTTCTCCCAGGTCCAGGCGATGCTCCTTCCGGTCTACCCGGTCCAGGCGTTTGCCCACGGGGAGGGTGAGCTCGACGCCTTTCAGCAGAAGCTGGCGGACAAGTTTACGAGCACCGCCAATCTGATCGGCGCCCCGGCCCTCGCGATTCCCGGGGGGACCGAAGGCGGCCTTCCGGTAGGGGTCCAGCTCATGGCGCCGGCCTTCGGGGAAGCACGGCTGTTCGAGGTGGCGCGCCGGTTCGCCGAGCTGGTGCCGATGGAGCGGGCGCCGAAGATGACCCCCTTCGAGGAGCAGTAGCAGCGTGTACCAGACCTACGTCGGCCTTGAGATTCACATTCAGCTCCAGACGCAGAGTAAGGTGTTCTGCGGCTGCCGGGCCAACTTTGGTGATGAGCCGAACACCAATGTCTGCCCCGTCTGTCTCGGTTACCCCGGGGTACTCCCCTCCCTCAACGAGGAGGCGATCCGGATGGGTTATCTCGTCGCCCGGGCGTTGAACTGCGACCTCGCCCGGGAGTGCACCTTTGAGCGCAAGAACTACTTCTATCCCGACCTCCCGAAGAACTATCAGATAAGCCAGTTCGCCCAGCCCCTGGGAACCAACGGCTACCTCGACCTCACCTTCCGGAAAAAAACCAAGCGGGTGAGGATCCACGAGGTACACCTCGAGGAGGACGCGGGAAAGATGATCCACGTCGGGGATATCTCCCTGTGCGACTACAACCGGGCAGGGACCCCGCTTCTCGAGATCGTAACCGAGCCGGACCTGGAGATCGGAGAGGAGGCGGAGGTGCTTCTTCAGGAGCTGCGACGCATTGTGCGCTACCTCGGCGTCTGTGACGGCAACATGGAGGAGGGCTCCATGCGCTGCGACGCCAACAGCTCCGTCAACCTCCGGGGAGCGGGTCTCGGCAGCAAAGTCGAGATAAAAAACCTCAACTCCTCCCGCTTCGTTAAGCGCGCCCTCAACTTCGAGCTCGACCGGCAGCAGGAGATACTCGAGCGAGGCGGCTCGGTACAGCAGGAGACGCGCCTCTGGAACGAGAACCGAGATCTGACCGAGTCGATGCGCACCAAGGAAAACGCCAACGACTACCGCTACTTTCCCGAGCCTGACCTCCCGCCGTTTCGGGCGACCGAAGAGTTTCTCCAGGGGGTGGAGTCGATGCTCCTGGAGCTGCCCCCGAGGCGCCGGGAGCGGTTTGTCGCCGACTACCACGTCAGCGAGGCTCAGGCGGCGTTTCTCTGCGAGGAGAAGCCCCTGGCGGACTTTTTCGAAGCCACCGTGGCGGCGGGGGCGTCCCCACAGGAGGCTGCGACCTGGCTCCAGGGAGACGTGCGCAAGCTGTTGAACCGGCGGGAGGAATCCCTCTCCGCAAGCAACCTCACCCCCGGGCGTCTTGCGCAGCTGCTCACCCTGCTTTCCGACGGCCGGATCCACGGAAAGATCGCCAAGCAGACGTTGGAGATGGTTTTCGAGGAGGACCGGGACCCGGGGCAGATCATCAAGGGCAAAGGGTGGGAGCAGATCACCGACGCCGCCGAACTCTCACCGATTATCGACACGGTGCTGCGGGAAAACGAAAGCGCCGTCGCCCAGATCAGGGAGGGTGACGCCAAGCCGATGGGCTATCTTGTCGGCCGGATCATGAAGGCTACCGAGGGGCGGGCGGAGCCGAAGCTGGTGCAGTCGATCCTCAAGGAGCAACTCTCCTACGAGGTGATCGAGGTGCTCTCCTTCGGTGGGGCGATCGCCGGTGTTCGCCAGGAGGACGGGCTCATCGTGCCCGGCACCCTCGCCCAGGTGAGCGAGGAGGTGGCCCGGGACCCGGAGCTTCCCGACTCGATCCGCTTTGACGAGGTTGAGCTCGGAGAGTTCCTGAGTGAGGAGATCGTCCCGGAGGACTGGGCGCGACTGATCCATACGATCCAGGTCAAGCGAAACACCTCGAACGCCTCGGCTATCGTCGTCGGTCACGGCACCGACACCCTCGCCTATACCGCCAGTCTCCTCTACTGGTTCTTCGCTGATATCGAGATACCTCTTGTTCTCACCGCCGCGGCGGTCCCGAGAGAGAACGCCGGAGAGCGCTCCGACGCGGTAGAGAACCTGAAAGCGGCGGTCCGCCTCGCCATGGAGGCGGACGGGGGCGTCCATGTGGTCTACGGGGACAACGACTTCTATCCGGTCAACCTGAAGTTCGAGCATAGCGGATATACCGTTATCGACCAGAAGGAGCTGCCCGGGGTCGGCGACGAGAGCGCCTTCTACTTCGGGCGGTTCCGCAACTGGAACAAAAAGGGACTCACCCACCGCGGTCCAGCCTTTGCAAAGGCTGCCCTCGACCTGCCGGAGCAGCAACTCGCCCGGAGACTCGAGGAGGCGGTTCGAGGGGTCTTTATCGCAAAGGTGTTTCCCGGGATGCGGGGAGAGACACTCATCGCGCTGATGGAATCGGGGGTGCGCTACTTTGTCCTCGAGCTCTTCGATACCGGAACGGCGAATCTCCGGGAGACACCCTTCTCCCTCCGTCGCGCCTTTCAGCGAGGAGAGGAGCTCGGGGCGCGGTTCTTCTGTACCTCCCAGCAGGAGGGGGTTGTCGATTTCTCCCAGTACGTCACCAGCCACGCCCTCTGGAGGGAAGGGGCTGTACCGATGGGCGCTCTGACCACCGAGAGCGTCTACACCCGCCTCATCGCCGCCCTGGTGTCAACGGAGAGCGAGAGTGAGGCGATGGAGCAGATGGAGGAAGGCTCATGAGAGTTCTCGCAAAGGATGTAGCCGCCCAGGTCGGCTCGGAGATTACCGTCCAGGGCTGGGTGCACCGGATACGGGAGCTGGGGGGCATCTCCTTTGTCCTTCTCCGGGACCGCTCGGGAATGATCCAGATCGTCTACGAGGGGGGTGTCGAGTTCTCCCAGGAGTCGGTGATTTCGGTGACCGGCACCGCCGCTGAGAACCCGAAGGCTCCCACGGGCTACGAGGTACAGCAGCGGGGGACGGAGATTCTCGCAAAAGCGGCGCCGGATCTCCCGATCAGCGTAAATCAGGACCCCGAGAAGCTCGGGATCGATGCGATCCTCGACAACCGGATCGTCTCCCTGCGGATACCGAAGATTCGCCACGCCTTCGAGGTTCAATCCACCGTCGCCGAGCTCTTCGGTGAGTATCTGCGGAGTCAGGGGTTTACCGAGATAAAGTCGAGCAAGCTCATCGGCTCGGGCACCGAGGGAGGTACCGGCCTCTTTTCGGTGGACTACTTCGGGGAGAAGGTCTTTCTCGCCCAGTCGCCCCAGTTCTACAAGCAGGCGATGGTCGCGTCGGGCCTCGAGCGGGTCTTCGAGATCGGCGCGGCGTACCGGGCGGAGAAACACGACACCCCGCGCCACCTCAACGAGTATGTCTCCCTGGACGTGGAGATCGGCTTTATCGAGAGCGAACACGATCTCATGGATCTGGAAATCGGCATTCTCTCTCACATCTTTGCCGGCGTCGCCGAGCGCCACAGCGACATTCTCGACGAGTACGGCACCTCGGTGCCCTCGGCGGTGCTCCTCGCGAGGACACCGAGGATCAGTCACGACGAGGCGAAAGAGATAATCGGGAAACGCCTCGGTAAGCGGACCTTCGAGATAAACCCCGAAGGGGAGCGGGAACTGTGCGACTGGGCTCATGAGGAGCACGGGGTCGAGGCGGTTTTTGTCTACGGCTTTCCCCGAAAGAAGCGCCCCTTTTACACCTACCCCGACGGGCTCAAGACAAAGAGCTTCGACCTCCTCTTTCGGGGGCTCGAGATTACCACCGGGGGCAAGCGGATCAACGAATACGAGATGCTCATCGAGACGCTCCCGAAGTTCGGCCTTACCGAGGAGGGGCTCGGGGAGTACTGCAAGATCTTCAAGTACGGCTGTCCCCCACACGGCGGGTTTGCCATCGGCCTCGAGCGGCTCACCCAGAAGATTCTCGGCCTTCAGAACGTGAAGGAAGCGTCACTCTTTCCACGGGATCGAAAGCGGGTCAAACCGTAGGCTCCGGCGCCATCCCTCCGGGGCGCAGGCCCAAAGGAGCGCTCCATGCACCCTGCGCGACGTGCGAGGGGCGTCCTGCCCCTCCTCACCCTGCTCCTCGCCTCCTGCGCCACCGGTATCCCGGCCCCTGAGCAGACGCTCCAGCCCCCGCCTGCCGGCGCCTGGAGGCGGGAGGATCTCGCCCCGGGGGTCGAGCTCCTCGAGTTTCAGGGTCCCCGGACCCGGATAACCGGCAGCGCCTCATACCTCACCGGCTCCGGTGGCAGCCTCGGTTTCGGCATAACCGTGCCCGCCGGTCGCAGCGACCTGCCCCGCATCTCCGCGGCCGCCCTCATCGTCGATCTGCGTCAGGCGGAGCTTCTGCCGGTCGCCGAGCTCGCCCCGCCGGGAGCGGCCGCGGCGGGATCTGCGGCCGCGCCACGGGCCGTAGGGGCTGCCGCGCCTGGGGCCGTGCCACGGGCCGTAGGGGCTGCCGCGCCTGGGGCCGCCGCGCCTGGGGCCGCCGCGCCTGGG
>JBKHDM010000128.1:0-5257 GCA_046541355.1 Spirochaetaceae bacterium | reverse complement strand
GGGGGCGGCCGGTGCGGACCCGGCACAAGGCGTGGTAGAATCAACCTGAGGTAAGTGGTGATCCCCCGGCAGCTTTGCGACCCGGGCAAGGGGACACGCCGTAGGGGCAAGGGGCGCGCCGAGTCTCCGGCTGCGCCGACGCTTCGGGGGCGCAGCCCGAGGCGGTCACGGGTGAGAGGTGATATCGAGCCGGCAGCGGCGAGGCTGAGGAGAGGGGAAAGAGGACGATGGAGAACAGCAAAACCCAGTGCATAGGATTACTGACCAGCGGCGGCGACTGCCCCGGCCTGAACGCCGCGATCCGGGGGGTGGTCAAGGCGGCGATCGGATCCTACGGGATGAAGGTGGTCGGGTTTCTCGACGGGTTTCGTGGCCTCGTCGAGAACCGGACCATCGCCCTCGACGACCGGAGTGTGAGCGGGATCCTGACCCAGGGAGGGACGATCCTCGGAACCGCCCGGGACAAACCGCACAAGATGCCGATGGGAGGAACCAAGATGGACATGACCTCCGCGGCGGTGGAGAACGTCCATAAGCATCACATCGACTGCCTCGTCTGTCTCGGGGGCGGAGGCACCCAGAAAAACGCCCTCCACCTACACAAGGAGGGTGGCATAAACGTCCTCACCCTGCCCAAGACGATCGACAACGACGTGGCGATGACCGACACCACCTTCGGCTTCGACACCGCCATGAACATCGCCGCCGAGGCGATCGACCGGCTCCACACCACCGCAACCAGCCATCACCGGATCATCGTCTGCGAGATCATGGGGCACAACGCCGGCTGGCTCACCCTCGGCGCCGGTATCGCCGGGGGAGCGGACGTCATTCTCATCCCCGAGCTCCCCTACGACATAAACTTTGTCGCCGAGCACCTCCAGAAGCGGCGGATGACGGGCAAGCGCTTTTCGATTATCGCCGTCGCCGAGGGGGCTATCTCCAAGGCCGAGGCAAAAGCGGAGGATGAAGGAAAGAAGCGAAAAAAAGAGACCGCCGAGGTAGTGATCGAGCGGGACGACAGCGGCTACCCGTACCACCTCGTCCAGGAGCCCAAGGCGAGCCGCATTGCCCGGGAGATCCAGCAGCTGACCGGCACCGAGGCGCGGGTTACCTCCCTCGGCCACGTTCAGCGGGGCGGCACTCCCTCGACCCGGGACCGCCTGCTCTGCTCCCTCCTCGGCACCGCCGCCGCCGAGGCCCTCGCCCGGGGGGAGTACAACAAGATGGTCGCCGTCGCCGGAGATTCCTGCCGGACCGTCCCCCTCGAGGAGGTCGCGGGCAGGAAGAAGACCGTCCCCGCCGACCACCCGTGGATCGCCACCGCCCGGAAAGTAGGGACCTGCGTCGGGGTGTAGTGCTCCCTCGAGTCGCGCTCTGCGGGGCCGAGCGCCCCGGGTCGAGGCGACGTAGGCATAAAAGCCTATTGCCTACAATCGCTACTCTTTCTATACTTCAGGGCGATGGAATCCTCCGGACAGGGAGGCGCCTCCGCTCAGCCGTCAGTTGTATCGACAACGATCCTGCTCGTGGAGGACGAGCCTCAGAGAGCCCTCGACCAGAAGGAGCTTCTCAACCGCAGCGGCTACGAGGTGGTGCTTGCCGCATCCGGTGACGAGGCTCTCAGAGAGGCTCGGGAGCGCTCGGACATCTCCCTTATTCTCATGGATATCGATCTCGGCAGTGAGGGAGACGGCATCGACGTCGCCGGGGAGATTCAGAGGTTCCGGAGCGTCCCGGTGGTCTTTCTCTCCTCTCACACCGACCCTTCAATCATCGAGCGAGCCGAACAGTTCGGCCCGTACGGCTATGTCGAGAAGAGCTGCGGAGCTCAGGCGATGGTCGCCGCGGTCAGGATGGGGTTGCGCCTCTTTTCGGTTACCGAGGAGTTACGCGCCGCAAAGGCGAGGAGTGATGCGCTTCTCGAGGCGCTCCCGGATATGATGTTTCTTTTTAGCCGGGACGGCGTTATCGAGGATTTCCGCGCGGGGCTGAGTCCGAAGCTCCGTGAGCCGCCCCAGGGGTTTCTCGGAAAGCCGCTTTCCGAGGCGCTGCCGCCGGAGCTCGTGGAGGTCACAACCGAGCGGATCGAGAAGGTTATCACCACCGGTAAGCTCAACCTGCGGCGCTACTCCATGGATCTCGACGGAGAGATCTCCCACTTCGAGAGCCGGATGGTTCCCTGCGGCGACAACGCGGCACTGTCTGTCGTCCGGGATGTGAGTGATGAGTACCTCGCGGCTCAAGCCGTGGCGGACCGGACCGAGGCCGAAGCGCGTCTGCAGCGGCAGCTCGACCAGACCCGACACCTGATCCGCGAGGTCCACCACCGGATCAAGAACAACTTTGCCTCCATCGAGAGCGCCATCCGTCTCAGAAAGGGCAACGCGACAGGCAGCGAGGCCCGGACCGCCCTGAGCGAGATGCTCTCCATGGTTGGGAGCAACCGGGCGCTCTACGAGCGGCTGCTGCAGATCGAGGAGGGCGACCATCTGCCGGCGGGGCCGACGATCAGTGAGGTGACCCGGCGGGTCGTCGACGCTTTTTCCGGCAGGGACCGGATCAGGCTGCGCCTCGCCGTCGCCGACGTGGAGCTCGAGACCGCCCGAACCTTCCCCCTTGTTACCATTATCGTCGAGCTTCTGACAAACGCGATCAAGTACGCCTATCCCGAACCGGAATCCGGAGAGATCACCGTCGGACTCCAGGATGAGGGGGTGACGCTCCTCCTCTCGGTATGCGACCACGGGTGCGGCTTCGATCCAGCCGCGGGAGAAGGAGCCGGGGGCAGTCTCGGGCTCACCCTCTCGGCGATGCTCGCCGAGCAGATCGACGGCTCTTTCCGGATGGAAAGCGCCCCGGGCAGGGGCAGTTGCGGCAAGGTACGCTTTCCCAAACGTCCCGGTACCACCGGCGAGCGGCGGTAGCAGGAGGTGCTGGATGCAGCGGCAGAGGGAGGGTGATGAGATTCGGGAGGGGGAGTTGCCCCCCGGGGATCAGCTGCTGCTTCTTGCCGGAAGCAGCCGGTCCGCTCCTGAGCGCCACGCTCTTTTGACCCGCCTCGGCTACCGGGTCTTTCTCGCGGCCACGGCAAAAGAGGCGCTCCGTTGTCTCAAAGAAGAGCACCATCTCTCCCTCCTGATACTCTGTACAGACGACCCGCTCGATCCGCAACCGCTCCTCGAGGAGTTGTGCAAGCTCCGGGAGCTGCCGGTTCTGCTGTTCGGCGACGCTCCGGGAAAGGCTGCCACCCCGCTTCTGCGAAACCCCGGAGTCTACGGCGTACTACCCGCCGATTGTCCCGATGAGACCGTCCGCGGCTCGATCGAGGTTGCCCTCGCCCGCTTCGGCGAGCTCGAGGCGGAGCGGGAACGCGCCCGGAAGAGCGAGACGCTCCTGCGGGCACAGGCGGACATGCTGTTTCTCTTTAACAAGAGCGGCATTATCGAGGACTACCAGGCCACCGACCCAGGCCGCCTCATCGCCCCACCCGAGCGCTTTCTCGGCCGGCACATCTCGGAGGTGTTGCCGGCGGAGCACGTCTCGAGGACCGAGGAGCGTATCCGGCGGGTCATCACATCCGGCAGGGAGCGGACCTATCAGTATGAGGCGAACGTCGGAGGCAAGCCTACACGGTTTGAGGGGAGGCTCATCCCCTACGACAAGGATCGGGCGCTGTCGATCGTGAGGGACGTATCCCTCTACCCCAGGGGGCGTAAGGGCGAGGAGGACGGCAGGGCGGATCTCTTCGATCTTGCAACCTTTGAGGGCGTTGTCGTCCACAGGGATTGCGAGCCGGTTGAGGTCAACAGTGCTCTCTCCCGCCTCACAGGCCGCAGCAGAAAGGAGCTGCTCTTTAATCCGGTCTACACGAACTTTCATCCCGAGGACCGGGAGCGGGGCGAGAAGCTCTGCAGGGATGGGGGAACCGGAGAGGTTCGCTGCCTTTGCGGTGACGGCACCTACCTCTCGGTGGAGATCGAGAGCCGGGGGGTCGACCTCCCTCGGGGGCGTGCGACGGTGACCTCCTTCCGTGACCTCTCCCAACGTCGGGTCATCGAGTCCCAGCTCTGGGGTCAGATCGAGCGGATGAGCAACCTGCTGCGGGACGCCTACAACCAGATCAACGGCAACCTCACCACCCTCGAGAGCTTCCTCACCCTCCGGGAACTCAACGGGGAGACCCGGAGGGTAAAGGCTCTCGCCCGGGAGGCGCGGGGGAGCGTCGCGGCGTTCCGGTGTGTCTACGAGCAGCTTCTCCTGCTCGAGGATAGCGAGACCCTGCCGGCGGCGCCGGTGATCCGGGAGATCACCGATCGCATCATCGACGTCCTCAGCCTCTCCCCACGCCTCGAGGCGCAGTACAACCTCGCCGAGGTAAAGCTCACCACCCGGACGATCTTTACCGTGACAACCATCCTCTCCGAGCTGCTTATCAACACCCTCTCTCAGCCCGCAGTGCCCCACGCTCTCACCGTCGAGCTCTTTGACGACGGAGACAGCCTCGGCCTGGTCGTTTGCGCCGTTACCCCTGAGGGCGGCGGCGACCCGGAGTTTCCCTTAAGTCGGCTTGTGTTACAGCAGATCGACGGCCGCCTGGAAGCGCACCGGGAGGAGGGCGAAACCACCCTGTCCGTGCGCATTCCGACACGCCTCACCCTCAAGTAGCGCACCCTCCTGGAGCCGGCGCCGGCTACCCGGGGCCCGGTTGGATGCTAGGTATCGAGAAGCGTGTTGATAAAACGAGACTAACTCCTTTCTAAGCAGAGGTTTACACCATCAATAACCGTTCTCGAGGATAACTCGAGGATAAGTCTTTACTTCATAGTATCTTGGAGCGATCTACCAACACGCTTCTTGATACGTTTGGTTGGATGCCGTCTGCCCTGGAAAAGCTCATCATCCCGCCATGCCGGACGCTCGCCTCCGCGGACTGGTACCGCTTTCTCGCCCGGAAGATCCGCTACACTGTGGAGAAGCAGAACCGGGCGTGCTGATCGGCTTCTTTTTTTGCCCGGGTGCTGAGCGTTTTATGTACCTTGCTCGGGCACTTCATCCATCCGGTCCACTGGTTCATGCCCTTTGTCTACCGCAGCGAGTGCTTCTACCAGGTCCTGGTTACCGCAGTTGTGGAGGAGCGGGCGAGGAGCTTCAAGGAGAAACTGAGCGAGCTGACAGAGGAGGAGCGGGACCGCCTCGCCCGACGCTGGTCGCGCAAGGGGGGATGAGCAATCGCCGGCGGGCGCACATCTTTTGT
>JBKHDM010000127.1:0-5275 GCA_046541355.1 Spirochaetaceae bacterium | reverse complement strand
AGCGCTCTCCGGGGCGGATGGACCGGGCGTTTCGGCTTCCTCGCTCTTTTTGAGGATCTCCTCGAGCTCCCGACGCTGGAGCACCTCATGCTCCAGGAGTGCGGCGATGATGCTCTCAAGGCTGCTGCGATGGGTGCGGAGGGTCGCGAGGGTTTCTGCGTACCGATCCTCCATCTGCCGGGCGATCCAGCGGTCCGCGTACTCCTGGGTCGCCTCGGAGTACTCCCGGAGAGGGGTGCTCGGCTCCCCGGGCAGAAATGATGGTTGCCGCCTTCTTGTGAGGGCGACGTTTTTGAACTCCGGGCTCATCCCGTAATCTTCGAGCATCCGACGAAGGATATCTGTTGCCCGTTGTATATCGTCGGAAGCGCCGGTGGAGATATCTCCGAGGATGAGCTCCTCCGCCGCCCTGCCGGCGAGAAGCACGTCGACCCGGGCGACAAGCTCCCTCTCCGTAAGGAGGTAGCGGTCCTCCGTGGGCAGCTGCATCGTGTAGCCGAGGGCGCCTATTCCCCGGGGGACGATCGATACTTTGTGCAGCGGATCCGCCTCGAGACGGAGGAGCGATACCAGGGCATGCCCTGCCTCGTGGACCGCCACCCGTCGTCGTTCCTCCGGGTTGGTAAGCTTGTTGCGTCGCTCCAGTCCCGCCACAGCCTTTTCTATAGCCGCCTCGAGATCCTCCTGGATCACCCGCTGCCTGCCGGAGCGAACCGCGAGGAGAGCTGCTTCATTTACTATGTTTGCCAGGTCCGCGCCAACAAGGCCGGCGGTACTCCGGGCGGTTGTTTCGAGGTCGACGGAGGGGTCGAGGGCGACGGAGGCTGCGTGTTTGCGCAGTATCGCCTCCCGCTCCCGGAGATCCGGTTTATCGATGACCACCTGCCTGTCGAACCGCCCGGGCCGCAGGAGTGCCGGGTCGAGGGCTTCGGGGCGGTTGGTCGCGGCGAGAACGATTACCCCGCTTCGGGCATCAAAGCCGTCCATCTCTACAAGGAGCTGGTTGAGGGTCTGCTCCCGCTCATCGTTTGTACTCATGCTGCCGGCCCGACTCTTTCCTATGGCGTCGAGCTCATCGATAAAAATGATGCAGGGCGACTTCTCACGAGCCTGGCGAAAGAGGTCCCGCACCCGGGCGGCTCCCACGCCGACGAACATCTCCACAAAGTCGGCGCCACTCATCCGGAAGAAGGGCACTCCCGCCTCACCCGCCACTGCCCGGGCGAGGAGGGTCTTGCCTGTGCCCGGCGGTCCGACCATGAGCACCCCTTTGGGCACTTTCCCGCCGACGACGCTGTATCGTTGTGGCTCGGAAAGAAAGTCCACCACCTCAATGAGCTCCTGCTTCGCCTCCTCACTCCCCGCCACATCGCTGAAGCGTACCACCTCTCCCTCCGAGACTATCTGTGCCCGGTTGCGGCCAAAGGAGAGCACATCCGGCCGCCCCATCTTCTGCAACATGTAGCGCCAGAAGGCGATCAGCAGAAACATCGGCAACAGCCAGCTGATAAGCGCCGCGAGCAGCGGCCTGTCGCGGTCGGGC
Source organism: Spirochaetaceae bacterium (assembly GCA_046541355.1). Taxonomy (GTDB): domain Bacteria; phylum Spirochaetota; class Spirochaetia; order DSM-27196; family Alkalispirochaetaceae; genus CAYZHV01. The sequence goes on along the minus strand of JBKHDM010000127.1, from coordinate 3,732 downwards.
AGGGCGTAGTACTCTACACCCCGCTGTTCGAGGAGGCTCAGAAGCGACTCATCCTCGACCCGGACGGTGGTATAGACCTCCACGCCATCCCCCGCCGCGGGGGAGGAAAATCCGCGATAAAAGGTCGGGCCGAGCTCAACCCGGGCGAAACGGCCCTCCTCAGCCATATCACGAAACTCGCTGTAGGGTATCATTGTCTGTCTCCCGGCACTCTCGACGAGGAGATTGACCATCAGGAGCGCTGCAACGGTAATCAGGAAATACCAGAGCGAAAAGTGAACCTGCCGGCGGTCCATCTTGTCTATCGGGTTGCCCCGGTCACGGATACTACTGCCGCTGTTTTTCTCATCCATTGGTTCAACACCTCCGCTCTTCGTCCGCAAAGCGTGTGCCAAGTGAAGCCAAGATAAGTCGCAACGCTATAAGGAGTTATGATCACCCAGCCGCGAGGCAACCCCTGAGGGGCGGCGGAAATCAGCGCAAAAAAGGGTCAAAATGACACTGCTTCGAGGGTAATTTCCACCCAGCTGTCTCACCGGGAACCAGCGGAGCGCGGGGGTTGTATCACTCCGGCTTGAAATCGCCTGTTGGTCTCTGTTCCCGCTCTTCCGCCCGGGTGCGAAGAAACCGCGCGGCACCCTGGGTTGTCCTCGGCACATACTGAAACAGCCGTTTTTGCGGGGATACGATCGGCTCGCGCCTGCGCAGCAGGGCGTTTCCGTATACCAAAAAGATCCCGCTGGTGAGGGCGGCGAGGCCGTAGAGTCCCGGGGGGCCGAGGATGTCCATGGCAAGCCCGGCGAGGGCCGATCCGGCACCGCTTGCCACGCCGAACAGCAGCACCACCGCGCTCGTTGCCGGGACCAGCTCCTCCCAACGAAGGTGGTCGTTTATGTGAGCGAGACAGAGAGAGTAGAGGGGAAGGGCGAAGACACCGAACCCGGCGGAGCCGAGATAGAGGTTGATGCCGCCGGCGGCCCTCCCGAAAAGGGAGATAAACGCCGAGAAGATGGCGGTACCGATAAAGGCGAGGAGTATCACCAGCCGGCGGTCGACCTTGTCGGAGATGAGGCCGAAGGGCCACTGGGCGAGGGCCCCCGCGGCGATAGCGAGGGACATAAAAAGAGCGACGCTCCCCTCTCCGAGCCCACTATCCTGGACGAACCTGGGCGCGAGGGTCCAGAAACCGCCGGTAGCAAGACCGGCGAAAACGACTCCCCCGGTGCCGAAAGGCGAGATCCGGTAGAGCCGGATAAAGGTGAGTCGCCGGTAGGCGGTGGTCTCCGGCTCGGATATCGCCATCAGACTGGTCGGCAGCAGGGATAAGGAGAGGAGGACCGAGACCGCGGCAAACAGGAGGAGTCCTTCGCTCTCTGCGAGGAGCAGTCCGAACTGTGCACTCCCTGAGGCGAGCATAAAGAGCACGCCGTAGAGCGCCAGGACCTGACCTCGCTGGGAGTTACCGCTCTCGGCGTTGAGCCAGCTCTCGACGATGAGAACCATGCCGGAGTAACAGATCCCGAAGGCGAACCGCAGGAGTGCCCAGGCCGGGGGAAAGACAAAAATGCCGTGGAGGAGGGCTACCGTCGAGGCGACCGACGCAAGGGCGGCAAAGGTGCGGATATATCCGACCCGCTGCAGTATTTCGACGGTCAGCACCGAGCCGCCGGCGTAGCCGAAAAAGAAGCCCGCCATCATGAGTCCCGTTGTCGCCGAGGGGAACCCTTCGATCCCCGCCCGGACGGCAAGGAGGGTGGATTGCAGGCTGCTGCCGAAGACCATGAGCAGAAAAGCTGAAAAGAGCGCAATCAGGTTCCTCCGCCCCGCCATCTGCCTATCCTATAGGTAGAGCGCCCCTCCCTTCCAGTAGTAAACGAGGATACCGGATTCCGCCCCGTTGCTTGCAAGGCAGGAGGGAGGCCGCTACCGGCGGAGGGCCGCTACCCGGGGGAGCCCGACGGCTATGCCGACAGATCCTCCGTGAGCCAGGGCAGAAATCCGTCGAGAAACTTTGTCGTGGCCGGCATAAAGTGGGAGCCGTGATGGTAGAAGGGGTCGAGACTGGTGACGACGACTCTTCCGTTGGTAGTTCTCTCGTCGATGTAGAGGATCGAGCGCCCCTCGCCGTCGTTGATCAGCGACTCCGCTCCCGCGGTGGGAGCAAAGCTCCCGTGGAGGTGCCAGGCGATATCCCGCGGCCCGAGCCGCCTGAACAGCGAGTGCTCGGGCGCCGCTATCTCGAGGCCAAGGCTTGCGCCCGGCTCGAGCCACCACCAGTAGTTGGTGGGAATGCGCTTGAAGTCGATGTCCTCGAGCCGGCGGTCAGGGCCGGTCTCTCCCATGACTACCAGGGTGCTGCCGTTGTCGAGGAACTCCCGGATTATCGCTTTATGGGGCCGCACCCGAAGTGACGGTGTGCGACACGGTACGAGAAAGATGTCATGCCGTGCCAGATGGGCACGGGTTAACGCCTCGTGTCGCACGAGCTCGTCAAAATAGTCGCTGTAGCGAGGCCCCTCGAGGGCTTCGCAGTGATACGCGGTGCCGGGGCGTTGCTGCCGTGGGTTTCGATCAGCAGAACCGGACCAGCCACTTCTACCATCCTCTCCATCGCTCGGTCCCGGGGGAGCTGAGAATCGCGTCGATCTCCTCCTGGCTCGGGGTGTAGTCGTAAAATCTCTGGTAGAAGGAGGTGATCTCCCCTTCGATGTTGAGATCTTCGAACTCTGAAGGGTAGAGAGTGGCGGCGAGCCACATGAGCATCAACGGCGACTCCTGGCTTGGCGGGTCCCATCGGTAGGCGCCCATGGGAACCTTGTACACCTGCTGGTTCCGCACAGCCGCCACCGGAGCGAAATCAAAGCCCTCGAGCGCGTTGTTGTACAGATCCTCGGGCTGAAGGTCGGTAAAGTTGGTAATAAAGATCATCTCCGGATTCCACTCGTAGAGCTGCTCGATGTTGATCTCGGATATCCAGTTTGCCATGCCCGTTGCGACGTTTCGGGCCCCCGCGGTCTCGAGCCAGTCGTATGCCCGGGCTTGCAGGGGAGGGTGATGAAAGACCATCGCCGTCGGCCGCTCGGAGCGAGGGATATCTGCGATTCGATCTGCGATCATCGCCTCGGTTTCCGTGGCGAAGTCGAGGAGATCCTGGAGGCGTTCGGTTTTTCCTGTAACCTCACCCACCAGTCTCAGCCACTCCCGGGCGTGGCGGAAGTCCTGGCCGCCCCCGCCGACGGCAATGACCGGCAACCCCACAGCCTCCATCTTCTCGATCTCCTCGGTCTGGCTCGCCCACTGGAAGACGATATCCGGCTCGAGAGCGAGGAGCTCCTCGATGTTTACCTCGAATCCCTGTGTCACGAAGTCGGTCTCCGCCTCCAGGAGTTCTGGTCCGATGCGGCCGAGAATCGACCCTTCGATAGCGCTGTATGAGGAGGGATGCATGCCGACAATACGCTCTCCGCCACCGTCGATCGTAAAGAAAACCGAGGGCATCGGTACCGGAAGGGCTACAACACGGTCGAAATCAACCGGAATCACCACCTCCCGGCCAAGGGCGTCGACAACAGTGCGAGTTTCCCCGGTCGTCTCCTGAGTTCCCGTCGCAGCGACGGAGAGGGAGAGTGAGATAAAAAGCAGGGCGGATATCCACCGTTTTATGATCATAAGGGCTACCTCTTTCTAAACTGGTCTTTCTGGAACCACAACGTGGTTCGGCTTTCCGTTAAT
>JBKHDM010000126.1:0-5298 GCA_046541355.1 Spirochaetaceae bacterium | reverse complement strand
TTCGCTAAAGCGATTAAGGGTTTCGTGAACCGGCGTGACGGCGAAGTCCCGGCGCACGGTAGCATCGCGGCGCGGCCGCAAGCAGCCCGCCGGCCGGCGCACGGTAGCATCCCGGCGCGGCCCCTCCCCCGGCGCCGGCCCCTCCCCCGGCGACGGCCGCTCGCTGTTGCGAGGGAGAGCCGTAGTATGCTATGTAGGAGTGTCGTGAGCCGGTTTCGAATCGCTTTAGTCCGTTTACTCCTGATCGTGCTGGTGGTACCGGGGATTACCGGCGCCCAGGACAACAGCCGCGCCCCGGAGGAGGCGAGGCGGGGCGGATTCTGGATGGATGCTCCGGACGAGGCGGTGATCGACTCGCTCATGCGCTCGATGAGCGACGAGGAGATGGTCGGCCAGCTCTTTCTTGTGGGATGGCCCACTACCGAGCCGACTCCGGAACTGATGCGATGGATCCGGGAACGGAACATCGGTGGGATAAAGATCTTCGGGTGGAACGGAAACGATCTGCCTACCCTCGCTTCGGCGATAAGCGAGATGCAGAACGCCTCCCTCGCCACACCTAACGGAATCCCCCTCTTTACCGCCACCGACCAGGAGGGCGGATGGGTCCGTCACGTCAAGGACGGCACCTCCCTGACTCCCGGAAACATGGCGATCGGCGCCTCGGGCCTCCCCTACGACGCCTACCAGTCCGCCCGTCTCATCGGACGGGAACTTCGGGCTCTCGGGATAAATATGAACTTCGCTCCGACCGTGGATGTCTACGTCAATCCGGAGGCTCATGTTATCGGGCCGAGGGCGTTCTCCTCGGACCCGGTGGAGACCGCCCTGCTCAGCGTTGCCTACTACCGGGGCCTCGAGGAGCAACGGGTTATCGCCACGGCGAAGCACTTTCCCGGTCATGGCAACGCCACCGGCGACAGCCACGGGGTCCTGCCGGTTCTCCAGGACCAGTGGCAGGAACTCTGGGATCGGGACCTCATTCCCTACCGCCTGCTGATCCGGGAGGGCGTGCCGGCGGTTCTCAGCGGCCACCTGAGCTTTCCTGAAATCAGCGGCGAGGCGACCCCCGCCTCGATCTCCTCCTTTTTCAAGACCGAGGTGCTTCGGGACCGCCTCGGATTCGAGGGAATCGTCATTACCGACGACCTCTACATGGGAGGGGCGATAGTCTACGGCAGACAACGGGGCTGGAGTTTCGCAGAGATCTCCCTTCAGGCGATTCGAGCAGGAAACGACATGATCATGCTCTCCCGGACCCCGGGGTTCAACGATTCGATCTGGCGCACCATCTTTAACGCCTATCAGTCCGACCCTTTTGTCCGACAGCGGGTCCACGAGAGTGTGCGCAGAGTGTTGCGGATAAAGCTCGCCTATCTGAAAGACGAGTCGGCGGTACCCCTCACGCCCCGGCCCGAGGATGTGCGCGCCCAGATCCCCGACCCCGAGGCTGCTGCGTTCTTCCTCGACCAGGCGTCCCGGAGTGTCACCGTCGTTCGGGACGACGCGCTGCCCTTCGCACCGGAGTCGGGAGAGCGCATTCTCCTTGTGGGAAACGACCGGGACTTTATCACGCAGGGTCTGCGCCGCTACCCGCAGGCGGAGGTTTTCCGATTTACTTCCTCCAACTTCTATTACTCCTCCCCTGAGGATCGCCAACGGTTGAGACGGATCGCCGACAGCTATGACACGATCATCTACTGTCTCTCGGACCCGAACTCCCTCCAGGTCCTCCAGGCGGCGGCTCCGAGGGAGGCGACGGTCATCGTGCTCTCGATCCTGACGCCGGTCTATCTCGCGGAGATCCCCTGGGTCGACGCCGCGGTGGCTGTCTACGGGTGGGGGAGTGAGAGCTTCGAGGCCGGCTACGCGGCAATCGCCGGGGAGTTCGAGCCTACCGGGAGGATGCCGGTGCGCTTTCTCGAAGGGCCGGGGCGGCCACCGTCCGAGGTGGAATGAGCTGGCGCCTCGCCGACCTGCGCCAGGCCGAGGCGGTCCGGACCTTTGTGGCGGCCCGGGAACCGGCGGCGGTGGTGTTCTCGGAGTACCTCAAGACCACGGGGGTCGGCAAACGACTGGGGCGGTACCAGCGGGTGCTTATCCGCCAGGAGGGGCGCAGAATAACCGGAGCCGTCCTGCAGACCGGGGCAGGATTCTTCGTCCCCGCCGGCCTCGACGACTCACTCGACGAACAGCAGGAGCTTCGCTCCCTCCTCGCCCCTGAGGAAAACCGTGTCCACTCGGTCATGGGAGAGCTCGACGCGGTCGACCGGCTTACCCGGACGATCGCCCTGCCGGTGCGCCAGTGGGTGGATTACCACCTGATGTTTCGCAGTCTCGACCAACAGATCCGCTTTGTCGAGCTTCCCCTGCCGGGTATGGAGTACCACTGGGCAACCTTGAAGGACGCCCGCGGGCTGAGGGAGATTCAGGAGGCGTACGAGCGGGAGGAGGTGATTCTCCCGGGCCACTACTTTGACCCGAGGGTAAGCCTCGAGAACCTGAAGTATCAACTCAAGAGTCAGCTTGTGCTCTACGCGACCCACGAGGGGCGGATCGTGGCAAAGGCGGCGACCAACGCCCGGGGCTTTCTCTGTGACCAGCTCGGAGGGGTTTACACCGACCCGGAGTACCGTCGCCGGGGGGTGGCACGATGGCTCGTCTCCATTCTCATTCGCAGGCTCAAACGGGAGGGTCGCAGCTCCTCACTCTTTGTAAAACCGGATAACCGGGCCGCGGTGGAGCTCTACCGGGAGCTCGGATTCTCCATTGTGGGACCCTTCCGCATCAGCTATTATTAAGGCAGTGGACAACGCGATTAAGGTTCTCATGGTTTCGAGCGAGTACGCCTCTCTCGCCAAAGAGGGAGGGCTCGCCGACGCGGTGGCCTCGCTCAGTGGAGCCCTCAGACGCATCGGCCTTGATGTGCGGGTGGTTATGCCGCGCTACGGCTTTATTCCAAAGGGGAAGCTCGAGCCGATTCCCGGCTCCCTGGGAGTCCCGATCGGCATCAGAGAGGAGTGGGTTGGTGTCTACCGCTACGACGCCGGGGAGATTCCAGTCTACCTCCTCGACCATGAGGAGCTTTTCGGCCGTCACGGCATCTACAACGAGTCGGGCCTCGACTACGCCGATAATCCGCGACGCTTCACGCTGCTCTCCTACGGAGCGTTGCAGCTGTGCAGGATGCTCCACTGGACCCCCGATGTTATCCACGCCCACGACTGGCCCGGCGGGCTGGTTCCCCTCTTTCTCCAGACCCGGGAGCGCCGGGGAGCGTTTGAGAAGACCGCCTCCTGCTTTACCATCCACAACATCGGCTACCAGGGTATTTTTGCCCCGGAGCAGTTTGTCCACACTCGCCTCTCCTGGGAGGAGTACTCCCTCGTCGACTTTCACGGCTCCTTCAACATACTTTTCTCCGCCATAAGATCCGCCGACGCGGTGACTACCGTATCTCCCCGCTACGCCAGGGAGATCCTCGACCCGGAGTTCTCCTTCGGACTCCACCATACCCTTGCCGCCCGGGGCGAGGAGCTCCAGGGAATCCTCAACGGTATCGACCTGGACATCTGGGACCCCGAGTCCGACGAGACGCTGCCAAAGCCGTTTTCAGTTGACGACCTCTCCGGTAAGGGGGAGGCAAAGCGGGAGCTCCAGAGACGCTTCGGGCTGCCGGAGGAGGAGGGGGTGCCGCTGGTCGGCTTTATCGGGCGGCTTGCGGAGCACAAGGGCGTACGCCATCTCTTTGATGAGCCCGGGGGCGCGGCAGGACGGCTCTGTCGGGAGGAGGATATCCAGATCGTCGCTCTCGGGAGCGGGGACCCGCAGATCGAGAATCAGCTTCGGGAACTATCCCTGGAGCTGCCGAACTTCGGCGCCTACCTCGGCTACGATGACGAGCTGGCCCACCTCATCGAGGGGGGCGCGGACTTTCTGCTCATTCCTTCGGAGTACGAGCCGTGCGGGCTCAATCAGATGTACTCGATGCGGTACGGCACCATCCCGATCACCACGGATACCGGAGGTCTCGCGGACACGGTAGTAGACGAGTCCGCCGGCGTTGAGGCGACGGGGTTTCTCTTTGCCCGCCCGACGATCGAGTCGATCGTCGCCGCGGTTCAACGGGCTGTGACGGTCTACAGAGAGGATCCCGGCCGGATAGAGAGCCTGAGAAAGGCGGGTATGGAGCGGGATTTCTCCTGGGACCGGAGCGCCAGGGCGTATCGGGATCTCTACGAAGAGGCGATCCGGCGACGCAGACGCGCCTGACGGTGACCGAGGGCGTCGAGAATTCCCTGCGACGCCCCTCGACTTTCCTCTCCGGCAAGCATAGCTTCCACAACCTCGAGAGCCTCATCGAACCTGGAAAGATCGTGTTCCAGCGCCTTGGCGAGGAGTATCCCCGGGGCGAGGGTACCGTGCCTCTCGAAAGCTGAGCGCCAGACCGCCACTGCCTCCCTCAACCTTCCCTGTCTGCGAAGAAGCCAGCCGTAGTAGATCGCCTCCCGCTCCCCGGATTCATCCGCGGTCAGCTCGGCGAGGATAGCCTCCCCCCGGCGAGGTCCCTCGGGAACTCCCGGGTTCTCCAGAAGAAGCCGCCCGAGCTCGAACCGGTCGACACGCCCGCTTTCCTCCTCCCCGCGCAGGAGCGCCTCGACCCTCGCAAGCAGGTCGACGAGGGTGAGAATGTCCTGTCGGTGGTGGGCGACTACCTCCCTGAGGGGCTCGCTCTCCCCGGTCGCCAGGTAGTCAAAGTACCGTTGGGGCACCAGGGCTCCCGGGACATCCTCCTCCCGGCTCACCCCGAGAATCGATGCCTCAACGGTCGACAGAGAGCAGTCATCGAGAAACCGCCGCCAGAGTCGCCGGGCGAAGGGGAGGAGGTCGAGCTGCGGGGGAGGCTCAAAGGGTATCGCGTTGATGAGCATCCTGCTGCGAAGCAGGGGTGTGTCGAAAGCGCGGCCGTTGTAGGAGACAAGGGTCAGCTCCTGCGGCGCGATGCCCCGGGGCTCGAGAGCGTGGGCAAAGGAGAGAAGGAGCTCAGGCTCGTAGGGGTAGTCCGGGAGGAGCCACTGGGTGAGCTCGACTCCCTCCGGGAGCAGCCGGGCGAGGCCGAGGAGAAAGGCGACGGATCCCGCCCCGGTGGAGAGCCCCGTCGCCTCGAGGTCAAAAAAGAGGTGCCCCGCCGCGGGTCGCCCCTCCGCGGGCCGTCCCTCCGCGGGTCGTCCCTCCGCGGGCCGTCCCGCCTCCGGCCGGCCGCCGTCGAGGTCGGAAGCGGTGGCGAGGCGGGAGAGG
>JBKHDM010000125.1:0-5444 GCA_046541355.1 Spirochaetaceae bacterium | reverse complement strand
CCCGGCGGCGAGCAACCCGGGGTTGCGGCGGACGGCCCGTTGACAACCGGGGATGAGCTTCATATGGTAGCTGCGGCATGAGTGATTTCGACGTTCTCGACCCGGCTATCCGAAAGGTTCCCGACTTTCCCAGGCAAGGAATCCTCTTTTACGACATCACGGGGATCCTCGCGAAACCAGAGGTCTTCCGCTACTGTATCGACCGGATGGAGGAGCGCTATCGGGGAGGGAGGATCGACGCTATAGGGGCGGTGGAGGCCCGGGGCTTCATTTTTGCCGCGCCCCTCTCGGTCCGCCTCGGTGTACCCCTCATCCTGATCCGAAAAAAGGGAAAGCTCCCGGGTAAGACGATCGAGCGGAGCTTCGAGCTCGAGTACGGCGAGGATACCGTGGAGCTCCACCCCGAGGATGTACCGGCGGGAGCAAAGGTTCTCCTGGTGGACGACCTCATCGCAACGGGCGGTACAATCAAAGCCGCGGCGCAGCTGGTGGAGGACGCGGGGGCAACGGTTGCCGAGATCTTCTCGGTTGTCGCTCTGCCCTTTCTCCCTTTCAAACGCGCCCTCGAGGGCTATGATCTGCACTACCTGATAGCGTACAATAGCGAGTCCACCGACGCCTAGGCGGCTGCGAAAGGGGTTGACAGATTCGGGGCTACCGACTACTATCCACCCGATTGATTTCCCGGTGGTGTAATTGGTAGCACATCAGATTCTGGCTCTGACAGTGGGGGTTCAAGTCCTCCCCGGGAAGCCAAATGGCCCGTTCGTCTAGGGGCTAGGACGCGGGACTCTCATTCCCGAAACAGGGGTTCGATTCCCCTACGGGCTATTCAAGACCGGCTTTCAAAGCCGGTCTTTTTTTTGTACTCTCAGGAGAGCCCGTCCCCGGTCGCCCGCCGAGGGGGATGCGGAGAATACGAGGTACCGATGATGAAGCGAGTCTACTTACTACTGCAGGACGGCACGGTTTTCGCTGGAAACGGCTTTGGCGGTGATGCTCCGAAACCGGGGGAGCTCGACGGATACGCCGCCGCCACCCGGGCGGTGGGGGAGGTCGTCTTCAATACCGCCATGTCCGGCTATATGGAGGTGCTCACCGACCCCTCCTACACCGGACAGCTGGTGGCGATGACCTACCCTCACATAGGCAACTACGGGGTTCACGCCGACTGGTCCGAGGTCGCCCCGGAGGCGGGGGTCACCAGGCCGAAGATCAAGGCGGCGGGCTTCATCGTCCGCAGCCTCTACCGTGGTCCGATCCCTCCCGGTCGGATAACCCTCGATGACTTTCTCCACTCCCACCAGATCCCGGGGATAACCGACATCGATACCAGGGGCCTCACCCTTCACCTCCGAAACAACGGCGCCCAGACCGGGGTGATCGTCGCCCCTGATTCCGGCTCAAGCCTCAGCGACTCCGGCCGGCAGGCGGTTCTCTCGTTTCTCGAGGCGTTTCCATCCATGGAGGGGCGCTCTTTGGTCGGCGAGGTCGGGACAATGGAGCCTGTGCGCCTCGGCACCGGCGCCGGGGGACCGCATATCGCACTGTACGACTGTGGAGCGAAGGCAAACATCATCCGGGAGCTCCACGCCGCGGGAGCCAATGTGACCCTCTTTCAGTCGAGGGCCTCCGCGGCGGATCTCCTCTCGGTACATCCGGACGCGGTGCTCCTCTCAAACGGCCCGGGGGACCCGGCGGTTCTTCCCGACCAGGTCCGGGCGGCCCGAGAGCTCATCGGCGAGCTCCCGGTCTTCGGTATCTGCCTCGGCCACCAGATCCTCGGAGAGGCTCTCGGCGGCCGGACCTTCAAGATGAAGTTCGGCCACCACGGGGTGAACCATCCGGTCCGGGACGAGCGGACCAGGAAGGTGTTTGTCACCTCCCAGAACCACGGCTTTGCCCTCGGGGAGGAGGGATTGCCCCGGGGGACGGAGGTCTGGTTCAGAAACGCGAACGACGGCACCGTTGAGGGGCTGCGAAACGACCGTCTCAAGGTGCTCACCACCCAGTTCCATCCGGAGTCCGCCCCGGGTCCCCGGGACTCGAAGTGGATCTTTCGCGCCTTTCTCGAGGCGATCTGAGGAGATGGATTAGATGCCGGCAAGAAGAGACCTCGAAAAGATTCTTATCATCGGCTCAGGCCCGATCGTCATCGGCCAGGCGTGCGAGTTCGATTACTCCGGAAACCAGGCGGTCAAGGCGCTCAGGGAGGAGGGGTACAAGGTGGTCCTTGTAAACCCGAACCCCGCCACGGTTATGACCACCCCGGGTAACGCCGACAGCGTCTACATGGATCCCCTTGATGTCGAGTACGTGGAGGAGATCATCCGCCTTGAGCGTCCCGACGCGGTTCTCGCGACTATGGGAGGCCAGACCGCCCTCAACCTGGCGATGGATCTCGACAAGGCGGGGGTCTTCGAGCGGCACAAGGTCGAAGTGATCGGAGCGAGTATCGACTCGATCCGTCTCGCCGAGGATCGGGGGGAGTTCAAGAGGCTCATCGACTCCATCGGCCTCGAGAGTCCCCGGTCCGAACTGGTCTCCTCGGTGGAGGAGGGACTCGCCTTTGCCGAGGAGGTGGGAGTTCCTCTCATCATCAGGCCGAGCTACACCCTCGGAGGCAAGGGGGGGAGCATCGCCAATACGATGGACGAGGCGAGGGAGTTTATCGATTGGGCCCTCACTGAGTCTCCCGTCCACACCGCCCTGATCGATGAGTCCCTTATCGGCTGGAAGGAGTTCGAGCTCGAGGTGATGCGGGACCAGGCGGACAACGCCGTGGTCATCTGCTCCATCGAGAACGTCGATCCCATGGGAGTTCATACCGGCGACAGTATCACCGTCGCCCCGGTCCAGACGCTCACGGATCGTGAGTACCAGCGGATGCGGACCGCGGCGATCGACATCCTCCGAGCCGTCGGGGTTGACTGTGGCGGGTCCAATGTCCAGTTTGCCGTGGACCCGGAGAGCGACCGGATGGTGGTTATCGAGATGAACCCCCGGGTGAGCCGCTCCTCCGCCCTGGCGAGTAAAGCGACGGGGTTTCCTATCGCCCGCAGCTCCGCCCGCCTGTCGGTCGGTTTTACCCTCGACGAGATCATCAACGACATCACCGGAAAGACCGTCTCCTGCTTCGAGCCCTCTCTCGACTACGTGGCGGTCAAGGTGCCCCGGTTCGAGCTGGAGAAGTTTCCCCTCGGCTACAAGAGTCTCGGGACCCAGATGAAGTCCGTCGGCGAGTCCCTCGCAATCGGCCGCACCTATCTCGAGGCGCTCAACAAAGCGTTCCGTGCCGCCGAGTACGGCGTACAGGGGATCGAGGAGCTCGTCGGCACCAGCGACCGGGAGCTCGACACGATGGTCCGAACCCTCCATCCACGAAGGATTTTCGCGGCCTACACCCTCCTCAAGCGGCGGGGTCCCGGCTACCTCCCGGAGCTCTCGAGCATTACCGGGTACGACCCGTGGTTTCTCCACTACTTTCTCGAGCAGATCGACCTCGAGAAGCAGATTGCCGCGGGCAGCCGGGAGCCGATGGACCCGGAGCTCCTGAGAGAGGCGAAGCGGATGGGGCTGTCAGACCTCCACATCGCCGGAGTGCGCAACGACACTCCCGAGCATATCGAATCCCTCCGGGAGTCCGCGGGCATCCGGCGGACCTACCACTTTGTGGACACCTGCTCCGGGGAGTTTGAGGCGAACACCCCGTACTTCTACTCGAGCTTCGGGGAGATCGACGAGGGAGAGCCGATCGGCGAGGAGGGGGTGGTGATTCTCGCAAGTGGTCCCAACCGGATCGGCCAGGGCCTCGAGTTCGACACCTGCTGCACCCTCTCCTCCATGGCGTACCGCCGCCTGGGAACCAGGACGGTCATCGTCAACTGTAATCCCGAGACCGTCTCCACCGACTTCAACGTCTCCGACCGCCTCTATCTCGAGCCCCTCACCGCCGAGGACGTCAAGGATGTCCTCAGGAAAGAGGGGATCAAGCGGGTGATCGTCCAGCTCGGCGGGCAGAGTCCCCTCAACATGGCCGAGGAGCTCGAGGCGTTCGGCGCCGAGATCGTCGGTACGTCGGTAAAGAGCATTCACGACGCCGAGGATCGGGGGCTTTTTACCAGGCTGGTGGAAAGCGTCGGGCTCAGGCAGCCCGAGAACCGGATGGCCGCGACCTTCGAGGAGGTGCGAAAGGCGGCATGGGATATCGGATATCCCGTGCTGGTGCGCCCCTCCTTCGTCCTTGGCGGGCGTTCGATGGTGATCGTCTACAGCGAGGAGGAGATGATCTCCTTTCTCGAGCGAAGCGGCATCGAGATCAGCGCCGCGAGGCCGGTCCTGGTCGATCAGTTTCTCGAGGACGCCTTTGAGTACGACCTCGACGCGGTGAGCGACGGGGAGAATGTCTATGTCGGCGGGATCATGCAGCATATCGAGGCTGCGGGCATCCACTCAGGCGATTCCGCCTGCGTCTTTCCGCCTCACAAGAGCAAGGATCACATCCTCGACCAGATGGTGGAGGCGACCGCCACCATGGCGCGAAAGCTCAAAGTCCGCGGCTTTATCAACATCCAGTTCGCCGTAAAGAACGAGGAGCTTTACGTAATCGAGGTCAATCCGCGCGCCTCCCGGACCGTACCGTTTCTCTCCAAGGCGAGTGGAGTCGATATGGTCGACGCGGCGGTGAGAGTCTGGTCGGGAACTGATCTGGTGGCACAGGGGCTCGTCCCCGCCGGGACCGGCACGCTGCCCTCGGGCGGGGCGGCCCGGGGCGTCGCCGTCGGGCGCTGCGTTACCGGCTACGCGGTCAAGGAGGCGATGTTCAGCTTTGACCGGTTCCGGGAGATCGACCCGCTTCTCGGGCCGGAGATGCGCTCCACCGGCGAGGCAATCGGTATCGGTGAGACCTTCGGCGAGGCGTTCTCCAAGGCTCAGGCGGCGGTAAACGCACCCCTGCCGAGGGGAGGCAGGGTCTTTGTCTCGGTGCATGACGACGACAAGATGACGATGCTCCCGGTAGTCCAGGAGCTCAACAAGCTCGGCTTCGAGATCGTCGCGACCCGGGGGACCGCACAGTTTCTCTTTTCTCAAGGGTTGTTTCCGGAGGTGGTGCTCAAGGTACACGAGGGGCACCCGAACGTGATCGACCACATGCGCGCCGGGCGGATCAACCTGGTGATAAACACCCCCCTCGGCCGTTACACCCAGCAGGACGATGATTATCTGAGGATCGAGTCGGTCCGCCGCCGGATCGCCTACACCACCACAACCTCCGCCGCGGAGGCGGCCCTCGAGGGGATTACCTATCTGCGGCAAAATGAGGTGGTGCCGCGGCGGCTGCCGGACCCGGCGCGGTAGACAGCCCCGGCGCGGCAGGCAGGCGCCCTCGGCCTCAGGGCGTTGCGACCGCCTCCTCAGCTATCCTGTCGGTCTGTCGGACATGG
>JBKHDM010000124.1:0-5755 GCA_046541355.1 Spirochaetaceae bacterium | reverse complement strand
GCGCCCGGGGGCGGTAGATGCCTCGACGGGCGCAGGGCGGCCAAGGTCATGGGGACGGAGGAACGACGGGAGGCGGCCGGGGCGGTCGGTGTCCCGGCGATGCGGGGCTACATCGCGGCAAGCATCCGCCGGGCGGCCGTGGCGGGTGGGGTATCCGGGGCAAGCTCGATCACCCGCTGCAGTGCCTCTCGTGCAATCTCATCTCTACCTGCGCTCACAGCCGCCTCGGCAGTGAGAAGCTCCAACAGCAGCTCGGTCTCCGGCGGGATCCTCCGTCCCCGCACACCCAGGAGAAACTCGACTGCCTCCCTCCCAGCCCCGACTTCCAGAAGCGCCGCGCCCCGTACGAGATAGTAGCGACCCCTGACCCGGGGCTCCATCTCGTCAATCGAATCGATAGGCTCGGTGACGGCCAAGACCCGCTGCGCCTCCCCTCGAGAGAAGTGCAGCTCCGCCAGGTCGAGGCGAATCGTCGCCTCCGTCCCTACCGCGTAGAGCAGCGCCTCCTGGTAAAGCTCCTCTGCAGCCTCAACCCGCCCCGCCCTCAGCGCCTCCTCCGCTGCTTGCCGTAGCTCTGCGGCCGGGCTGGAGGCCCACTCACCTTCTCCGGCAAAGTCTCCCCGGACGCCGGCGGCGGCGAGGTCTCCCCGCCGTTCCTCTCGGATCAGTCGTTGGACTCGGCCGGTTACGGCGCTTAGTGTCCCGGACGTCTGGTCGGAGGAGCCGACAATTCGGGAGAGCTCGTAAGCACCTGGGCCGATTAGTCGAACCGTCCGCCCTCGAGCGCGAATCTCGAGATAACCCGACTCATCGAGAAGGAGGGTGCCCTCAGGGGGCAAGACATCCCCGATCGCCACCGTCCCTTCACCATCCAACTCGACGACGCCGTCGAGAAACGCTGCCGTCAACTCCTGAGTCGGAGCCGAAAGCGGAAGAAGGATGAGCAGTCCTGTCAACAGTAGCGATATAACTCCTCCCGGGCGATAGTCCCCGGAGTAAACGGTGGGCTTCATTAGAACAGCTCCTCTTCCGACGCCGGGAGGGCGAACGCGAGGGGGTCGAGTTCCCCGGACGCGCGTCCCCCATCTGTGCCGCCGCCGAGACCGTAGCGTCGGGCGAGCTCGGGGCTGCGATCTGTAACAAAAGCGGCGAACCTCCGTCCCTCCCGGGTTTCCCCCAAGTCATAGTGAGCCCGGGCAAGCAGGGCGTTAACGATGAGGGCACCGGGATTCTGCTGGTAGGCGGGACGCAGGAGATCGAGGGCGTCAGCGGGGCGTCGACTCTGCACGTAGAGCGTCGCGAGATGTACAACCGGAAGCAGCGCCCCCTCGGAGGCGTCTACCGCCTCCCGGAGCGCCCTCTCGGCATCCTCGGCCTCCCCGAAGCGGCTGTGGAGGGAACCGAGACGGCTCAGTCGCGCTGCCGCCGCCGGGCCACTCAGTTGTGATGCATCCGCAGCGAGACGTTGCGCGGAGGCGAGGTACACCTCACGCCGCAGCGCCTGCCCGGAGCGAGCGTAGGCTTGGAAGATGTCGTCCTCCTCCGGGAGGGGTATGTTGAGTTCCGTCGGGGGGATGGGTATCGTCGGAAACCGCTGCCACGCGGCCTCGGTGGCAACAAACCCGGCGCCCGCCCTTCCCCCTGCCTCCTCTATTCTCCTCGCCGCGGCGAAGAGTGCTGTGTGAAATCCCTCGCTGATCACAGTCGTTTCCAGGGGAAGCCAGAGGGTGCCGTCCCGAATGAAGGTGATGAGTCCCGCGTCTTCGTAGAGCCACCGATTGGTTGGTGGTTCTCCGCTATCAAAGGCCATGAGCACGTGATCGGGTGTTGTTATGATCGCCGTGGGGATACCGGCGGCTTCGTAGAGCGAGCATAGCAGAGCGGTTGTATCGTCGCAGTCACCGGCCCGGTTGAGGAGGGTCGTCCGGGGCAAGCGGACGGTATCGACTACATCGTCTCGGCCGAGGACCGCCGAAATTGGGGTCTGCGGGTCCTCGACGTAGGAGATACCCCTACGGCCGAGAGCCTCTCCGATCCGGAGGGCACGAAGAAAAATACGGCTGAACCCGAGCCGCTGCGTCTCTCCCGGGGCGTTCGCCGCGGAGAGGGCGAATCGACTGATGTTACCCTCGTTGGGAGTGATAAAGCCCCCGAGGCGCTCTGTTTCTCTCCAGTTGAGGGCGCTGCGCCGGTAAAGGGTGAAGCCGGTCGTTCCCTCGGCGACAGTCTCACGGCCGGCGCTCTCGCCGACAATGGTGATACGCGCCTGGAGCGGCAGGTCTTCTTCAACCTCGAAAACGTTACTGTTGAGTATGAGCCGGATCGGAAGCTCCATACTCTGACCCGGGGCAATGACAGACGAAACCTCCGTCCCCGTAGGAAAATCGCTGTACCGACGCACTTCCGCCATGACCCTGAGCCTTGAGATACTCTCGCTCCCGCGATTGGTTACTCGGACCGTTCCGACGGGATTGGTCCGGTAGGTTGAAAAAAGCCCCGGAAACAGGTTGTCCATGGCGAGCTCATCGAGTTGCAGCGGCTCTGGTCCCCGGGGTCCGGCAGCGTTGCCTGGGGCGAACTCCCGCTGCAGCGACTCCATCCGGGAGCGCAGCTGCGAAGCTTGGGGACGGAGGGCGAGAATCTGCTCGAACGCCTGAAGCGCTTCGAGATAGGTGCGCTGGGCCGTGGCGGGACCGAGGTTTCGTAGCTGACTCCGGGCGATCTCGGCGAGACGATCAGCCTCCCCTGTGAGCCGGGCTATCTCCATTCGCTCGATCCCTTCGGCAGCCTCGGCGTTGAAGGGCTCCAGATCGAGGACATGCTGAAAGGTGACCTCCCCAAGCTCCGTTGCACCGATCTCCTCGTAGACCCGGGCCTTCCCGAGGAGCAGTGCCGGCTGCTCGCCTCGCTCTGAGAGCTCCGCGTTGAGGCGTCTGAGCTCGAGAGCAAAGGTGGACTCCACCTCGCCGTCGTGGGATGGGTCTCGAAGTCTCAAAAGTGTCCGGCTTCCTGAATCGACGAGATAGATGAGCCCCGTCTGGTGGTCTGCGGCGATACCAGCCATCTGCTGAAAGGTGATGTTGGTTCCCCCAGGAAGGTGCGCAAGGCCCCAGATCGGCTGTCCGTCTCTCTGCAGCTTCCAGAGCCCCGCCCGGGTCAGCAACAGAAACTCGCCGCTCGGTGCGACGTCCAGAGCGACCACCTGAGTCGCGGCGAGCTGCGGGATCGCTGGAATGATGGTATCTACGAAACGACCTTGAGGGGTGGCGATGGAGATTCGCTGGTCCACACCGTCGTAGACCCAGATGTTACCCGCCGGTCCGGTGGCGACGGTAACGATATAGGCGTCGGGAGAGGGGAAAAGGGAAAGGTCCTGCCGGTTACGGCCGCTGATCGAGGCAGCCCGCCTGCCGATCGCGTCGATCGTAATGATCGTCCCGTCAGGAAGTACGGTAAGGGGACCGTACCCTCCCACCCCCGCCCGAAGTCGCAGGGTACGGTCGACTCCCTCGACAATCCGGTAGATATCGCTGCCCTGGGAGGGTTGAAAGTACACTGTTCCCGCGGGGGTTGACGCGACCGCCCTGGCGTAGTTAAAGACGCCCTGGTCCAGAAGATCGGAACCCGGATAACCAACCACCCGAAAGAGCTCATCCACCTCCAGGGCGAAGGTGGTGCCCGCCACAACCACTGCTCCGTCCGGTTTGAGAGCCACTCCGGTGGGGTAGAGTCCAACCATTCCCATTGTCGGGGACGGAGGACGAATGGTCTGGAGAGGAAAGTGGTCTTCCAATACGATCTGGCCGTCGGGAAGCTGCGGGTAGCCGTCAACAAGAGGTTCTATGTAGCGCAGCGCCTGGGTCAGGGCGGTGGGCAGGATATCGTCCCAGGGTGCCCGAAGGAGAAGAGTGACGGTTTCGCCTCCGGCTCTGGTGAAGCTCACGGTAATATGGCGGCCGTCGACGGTGTTCAGCGCGGTAAGATCAATCCGCGGGGTGCCTCCCCCGGGGCTCTCCCGGAACTCAAGTGTGGGAGACTCCAGGGTAGCTCGCCGAACCGCCTCCTCGAGGGCCTTTTCGAAGGTAGCGCGCTGCTCACCGCTTGAGGCCTGAAGAATGGCTGTGACAACCTGCACCTCCGTATCTCCGTAGAGCGGCGTAAGGCAGAGGCAGACAAAAAGAGAGAGAAGGAGCGGGCGCAACGGCCTCACCGTGGACCTCCTGTCGCCGTCCGGGTACAGGTATAGTCTATGTTGCCTTGCCTATACTGCGCAAATGGCGCCGATTCCGCTCTGTTGATACCAGCCTCTGGCGGCTCGCTCCCCCCGGAGTCCGGCGAAAGTGACATCACCCTCGAGGGACGGAGCGGGTCTGCGTTTTTCGCGGTTGAGGGAGAACCCTCCGGCCCTCCCCCACCTCCCCGCACCCGTGAGGGAGGCGGGGCAGCTCGCTGAACTGGTGGAAGAGCTTCGCGCAACAAGTCAGCCACCCCGCCCGGCGGTCACGCTCGATATGCACCAAAACGGCGCATCCGGCGTAAACGACCCGGCGAGCCGTTACGGAATAAGACTCACGAGATGGAACCCTACCTCCAGGAGAGAGACGAGGATCTGGTCTCACTGTCCGGCGATACTCCCGGGAAGATAAGCGAAACCAGGCGATGCGCTCAGGTGGGGCTCGAGACTGCCGGGGAGCTGAGACGGATCGAGGAACGCTTTGTCGAGGCAATGGCTCAGTCGATCCTGAACCTCGACCGTTTGCAGGTTGCTACAAAGCTTGAACTGATCGGTAGCTCGGAGCTCATCCGATCAGTCGAGCTCCGCTCCGACCTCGCCTCGCTTGTCGTATTACGCAACGGCTGACCACCGGGCGCCGGTATCCACTGAGACCGTCTCGTTCCCAGTCTCCTACGAGAACCGAAGCGAGGTCCTTGCCCTCGGGACTCTGGAGGTGGCGGTCTAGGTTGCAAGCAGCGCATACCTGAGGCGGCCACTGCAGAGGCTCACCGCGACGGTGGATTCAATCGACACCTCGAACGAGGAGATGCCCGGCAGCAACCTCGGTGAACTCGATCAGATCGGCCGGCGTTGGGACAACGAGATCGGCACCCTCGCCGACGCATTCAGCGGGACGCTCGACCGAATCCGGCACGAGATGCGGGCGCGTGCGGCGAGTCAGGAAGAGCTCGCTGCGAGCCTCGAGGAGAAGGAGCTGCTCCTTCGTGAAGTCCACCACCGGGTCAAGAACAACCTCCAGCCGGTGGTCAGCATGCTCGCACTCCAGGGGCGTCAGCACCAGGGAGAGGCGGCGGACGATGTACTCATCGGCGGCGCAAAACAGGGTATACAGCATGTCCCTCGTCCACCAATCATTCCGCAGATCAGGCGATACCGCTCGGACTCATCGTCACCGAGCTTCTGCTCAACGCCCTGAAACACGCCTTTCCGGACGATCGAAGCGGAAGCGTCGACATCCGCACCTCGGTCGAAGACGAAACCTGCCTCGTAATTGTACCGGACGACGGCATCGGCATCAGCACGGAAGTCGCCCCGGATACCAGCAGCCTCGGCATGCGCCTCGTGTCGGCTCTTGCCGAGCAAATCTCCGCCGAAGTTCAGCGGGAGACCTCAAACGTCGGCACCCGCTACACCGTCCGCTTCGCTCTCGAAACCCAGGGAACCGGAACCATCTGAGGCCGCCTGTCCCCGGGTGTCCGGCGGGGACGGAGGAGGGGCGTGCCAGACCGCGGCGGGGAC
>JBKHDM010000123.1:0-5917 GCA_046541355.1 Spirochaetaceae bacterium | reverse complement strand
TGCCATCTCAACGAAGCCAAATCCCCGGGAGCGGCCGGTGTCACGATCGGTGACGATGTTTGCCGATACAACTTCGCCGTAGTTTGCAAAGTGATCCCGGAGGTCGAACTCCTGAGTCTGGTAGCTGAGGTTACCAACGTAGAGCTTGTTACCCATTCTTGTTTCTCCTTCTGCACTGGGCAGACTTAATAAAATTACCACGGTCCGAGATGCAGTCTGTCTTGGAGTCCCAGTAACGGAAGGAAGAGCAGAGACGCAGTCACGAAAACCATTAGCGACTCTGAGGTTAGGACAGAATCACCGAGTTGTCAAGTATCCGATCCCATTAAGGATACAACCACCCCTTTCTACCGCACCACCAACACGGTCCGCTCGGTGCGAGCGAGCAACTCGTTAAAGGCGTCGTTGAGCTCGTCCACCGCCGCCGCGGCTCTGACGGCGGCCCAACCGCTTTCCGGCTCCTGCCTCCGGGCGATGACCATAACCACCATATCCGCCGCGGCGGAGAGGGTATTGATGGTAGCGAGATTGAGCTCCTGGGCGCAGGAGTTCAGACCGTTGTGGAGGTCGAGGTGATAGCGCCGTGTGGAGGCGAGCATATTGTAATAGGCGATTCCCCCCTCCCTGCCGTCGAGAGCAGACTCGGCGGAGTTTGCCATATAGACAATGCCGAGAAGCGTGCGTTGGTTCTCTCCGAGAGCCTCGAGGTAGTTCCTCGGGACCTCACACGGCGCGCTTCGCCCCCTACCCTCCTGGGCAGAAAGCGTCGGCACCAGGAGTGCCAATAGTGCGAGCGAGACTGCGAGTCGCCACATAGCCACCTCCTCTCGAGGAGTAAAGCTACCGCCCCCCGGGGCATCGGGACCAGTGAGTTTTTCGTGAAGCTCCGGTAGCTGTTCTCAACCGTGGTGTCCCTCTCAGTCGAACCGCCGCAACAGCATATCCGGCACAACACCCCGGTTGGCGAGGTAGAGCTCCACGACGCCGTCATCGTCGGCATCAAACGCCTCAACATCGAAGCCCGGGCCTTGCGCCTCCGCAGGCAGAAACCGTTGCGTCCCTTCTGTAAAACTACCGGATCCGTCGTTCTCCCAGACGGCGTAGGGCGCCGGAGCCCGCCACCCCTGCTCTGCCTGGGCGAGGATAATGTCGAGGTCCCCGTCTGCGTCGAGATCAACAAGGTCTCCGTCAAAGGCGTTGCTATTATCCGCAGGCAGCCGGTCGTCAGTCTCATCGGTGAACCGCCCGGTGCCATCGTTAATGAGGAGCCGATTCTGCCTCGCCGCCCCGGGAACAAGGGCGCGGACATTGGCAAACAGGAGATCCAGGTCGCCGTCACCATCCACGTCGCCGAAATCCGCCCCCCTGGTCTCCTCGGGTTGCGGTCCCGGGGGAAGCCGCGTGTCGGTCTCATCGACGAACCGGTCACCGCTGTTAATCAGGAGGCGGTTTCCATCCTCGTTGGCAAAGACGAGGTCGAGGTCGCCGTCACCGTCCACATCCCCTGCAGCCACATCCTGAGTCGCATCCTCCCGCTCCGGGAGCCACTCCGCCGTCGCGTCGCGAAACCCCTCCTCGCCGCGGGAGATGAGCAGAAAGTTCCGACCGTTGTTTCCAAAAACAAGGTCCGGAAGACCGTCCTGGTTTACGTCGACGGCGATCACCGCGTTTGACCTGCCGGCAACCGGCAGAAGGTTCGACGCGTTTTCGAAGGTCCCATCTCCGCGGTTTCGATAGTACTCGTTGACCTGGTCGTGCTCGCTTGCGACCACGATATCGAGGTCGCCGTCCCCGTCGAAGTCTCCGACCGCGATCTCCCGGCTGTCCCGGGAAGCTCTCGGCATTCGGTTGCTCTCATCGGTAAACCGGCCGCGGCCGTCGTTGATAAGCAGGAGGTTCGTGCTGTACTCCCGGGCGACAACCAGATCGAGATCACCGTCACCATCGATGTCCGCGGCCCGAGCATCCGTGCTGAAACCGCCGAGGGCGCCCTGGGGAAGTGCGACATCAGAGACATCCTCGTAGCGCGCCTGGGGGCCACAGCCGACAAGAAAGAGCGGCAGGATTGAAAGGAGAAGAAGAAGATACCCCACGACTATGAGGATACGCCGCCGAAAGAGCTTCCGGCTACCTCGGGCCGAGACGGTCACGGTCGCCGTCGGGTGGCCGTCGGGTGGCCGTCGGGTCGCCGTCGGGTGGCCGTCGGGTGGCCGTCGAGTGGCCGGGAGCGCTACGTTGGAGCGTGAGATGGCCGGCTACCTTGCCCAGCTCCGGGAGCGGATAAAAAGCACACTCGCGAGTCTGCACACCTATGAGCAGCTCACCTCCGAGCCGGGCGTACGCCCGGAGTTTGTCACCCGCCTCTACGCCCGGCTTCGCGCGCAGGGAGTGCGGGCAAAGTACAGGGTCATCGGCACCGGGGGCGGGGCAACGATGGGGGGTATCAGCCACTACCGGCAGACCGTGGAGATCCAGGTCCACAAGGAGGACCTCCACAAGGCGAGGCGAATCATGACCGAGCTGCGTCGCTCCTCCTGACCGGATCCCATCGACACCGGCCGGCTCCCTCGGCGCGAAAAGTTTGCGTTCCACCCCGAGATCCATTACGCTTCGAGTAACATGAAAGCGCTTATGAAAAAGACTCTAATGAGTTGGCCGACAGTGGTCCTCGTGCTATTTTTCGCATCTACGGCACTTTTTGCGCAGTCAAACGAGGTGATTGATGAAATCCTCGAGGAGGATCAAATCTCCTACGGCAACGCCGCCTACCTGCTGCTCCTCGCAACCGGAGAGCTCGGCCGGGAGGCGGAAGTAGCTGACGCGTACCAGGTTGCCGAGCAGAGCGGCTACGCTACCGGCTATGGGATAGACGAGGGCATTACCCTTGGCGAGTTCTCCTACATCGCTATGGAGAGCTTCGGGGTGCCCGGGGGACTCTGGTACACCCTTGTGCCGTCACCCCGGTACGCCGCCCGGGAACTGGAGTTTCGCGGGATCATCCAGGGTAACGCCTATCCCGGCTCTCCGGTGTCCGGAGAGCGGGCGATGAGGATCCTCAGTCGTCTGCTCACCCTCCAGGAAGAGGAGCGCATCCGATGAAGACCAGAACCAGATCTCCCCGGGCACTTCTCCTCGTTGCAACGCTTTTTGTGCTATCCCTTATAGCGGCCCCGGCGGTTGTCGCCCAGGGGCTCGACTGGGGCGGGACCATCGACGGCAGCGGTTCGGCCACCTTCGCAGACCACCTCGATGATCCGGACACTGACTTTTCCGCCTCCGTCGCCTTATGGCTCGCCACGCTCTTTGAGCCCTCCGAGACGGCCGCCATCGAGGTGACCCTTCAGCCGAGTTACACCTGGGCCGACGACCGGCCCTATCTCGTCGACCTCGACCGGGCGGTTGCCGATATGCGCTTCGGAGCAATTGCAGGCCCCGGTAGCGTCCTGCGGGGACGGGCGGGGCGCTTCCCCCTCTCGGACGCCTCCGGGCTCATCATTAGCGACACCGTCGACGGAGCGGACTTTACCCTCTCCGTCGCCGGTATCAGGGTGCGCGTCGCCGGGGCGTATACAGGGCTGCTCCTCAACCCGGTATCAAACTTCCGAATGAGCGCCGCCGACGAGGCCGACGCCGGTGACGATGATCTCTTCTTTGGTCCTGCCCGGATCCTCGCCACTTCCGAGATCGCCTTTCCCGAGATCGTCGGACGGGAGACGTTGACCCTCGCCTACATCGGCCAGTTCGACCTGCGGGACCCGGAGGAAGGGGAGGATACGATCAACTCCCATTACGTCGGCCTCAGGGCGGACGGTCCGATCATCCCGGGACTCTTTCACCAGGTCTCGACCTTCTTTTCCTTTGCCGACGAGGAGCTCGACGATGAGAGCGACGACGATCTCGGCATCCTCGGCTCCCTGCGGGTCACCTACTTCCGCCCGGACTGGCTCTCATCGAGTTTTGGACTCCGGGGCGTGGTGATCACAGGCATCAGCGAGGAGGACGACAACTTTCACACCATCTCGGACCAGCAGGCGTCGACGGTAGCGACCATTCCGGGAGAGAACGTCGCCTATGGTGAGTTTACCTACGGGCTCAAGCCGCTCGCGGGTGCACAGAGCAGGGTCTTTCGGGATATCCAGACTACCCTCGGGTCGAGGGTGCTTTTCAGGATTATGCCGGAGCAGCCTGTGGACTCATTTGGCGCGTCGGTCACCTCCGAGGGTCAGTACATCGGCACCGAGGCGACCTTCACCCTCGGCTGGCGCATCCTCAGCGATCTGGGAACCTCTCTGACCGGTGGTATATTTCTGCCGGGGACCGGGTCTTCCGGCGTTTTTACAGACCAGCGAGAGACCGAGTACCTCGTTCGCATGCAGGCATCGGCATCCTTTTAGGAGGGAGGCTACTATGATTGGAAGAACAAAAGTCGCGCTATTTTTGCTTTTTATCGTGGCAACCGGGGCGGCTGCCCTTGAGGCAACCGTCTCGGAGGTCACAGGGAATGTAGAGGTACGCACCAGCTCCGAGGGCTCCTGGGAGCCGGTGGAGGAAGGGGACCTGGTCCCGGTGGGCGCAACCATATCAACCAGTTTCAACTCCCGGGCGGTCCTCGCCATCGGCGAGAGCAGCCTCACGGTGCGCCCCCTCACCCGGATACGGATTGCCGAGCTCGCCGAGGAGCAGGACATCGACCGTAGTGAGATAGAGCTGCCGGTAGGAAGGATGCGGGCGAACGTCCGAAGCGCCGAGCGGCGGGCGGAGTTTCGCGTCACGAGCCCTCGGGCAACCGCCGCGGTTCGGGGGACGGAGTTCGACTTTGACGGGGTAAACCTCTCGGTCTCCGAGGGCACCGTCGTTCTCGCCAACAGCTTTAACGAGACCGTCGCCGTCGCCGGGGGCGAGCAGAGCAGCGCCGGAGACGACGCGCCTCCCCAGCAGCCGTCGGAGTCTGCAGAAGAGCAGAACACCGTAACCGTGGTCGTCGGGCCAGGTGACGACCAGCCCACCGTGAGGAGAAGCACAACCGGTGGCGTTACGATCAACTGGGAGATCGTAAACTAATGGAGCGCGGGAGGGGTCCGAAGATGATGAGAGTTACATCGAGAATAACCGTTGCCACGCTCCTGGTCCTCGCCGTTGCAGGCTGTTACTGGACACCGGATCAGAGCGAAGGCGGCCTCGCCCTGCGCATCAGTGCCGGGGAGCTTGGCGCCTCCGCCGCCCTGGCCGATTTTGACGGGGTCTTTTTCGCCTACGTAATCGGAACCGATCTGCTCCGGGGCGACGAGGATGCAGCAGACGACGCTTTCGGCGAGTTAAACGAGAGCCGGACCGAGGCGTTCCAACAGTTTTCTCAAGGGGCCGAGGACCCGGATAACGTCAATCTCGAGGACTTTGATATCCGGCTCTCCCTGCCCTCCTACCGACTCCAGGCGAACCTCTTTAGCGGCACCTCCGGCAGCGTCGACTTTCGAGGTCTTTCCGACGGCCAGGAGTTTGCGGTTGTAGTCATCGCGTCCTCCGCGGAGGCAGAGCAGGGGAACTTCGGCTTTACGACGGTCACAATCGAAGCAGGAGAGACAAAGACCGTCGACATCGACGTTTCCAACAGCGAGGAAGAGTTTGCCACCTTTCTCACAGACCGGTTCGGCTACACGCCCCCGACGTCACCGACGGTCGAGCTCGCAACCCTGACGATAACTGCGCCATCAGGGGAGGGGATATTGGAGCAAGGTGGTCCAGAGCCTTTCTTCTACTACGACCTGGTTTCCGCGGACACACCTGATCCCGAGGGAGCCGGGTTCACCTTATGGTACGACGACTCAGTCACCGTGCTCGACAAGAATGGAGACGAAATTGACAGAGCCACCGGGTCCCGCCCGGCGATACCCTCTAACGACACGTCGGAGATCACCGA
>JBKHDM010000122.1:0-6109 GCA_046541355.1 Spirochaetaceae bacterium | reverse complement strand
GCCACGGCGGCTTTCCCGGCCACGGCGGCGGCGGGGCCGGCGCACCCCCGGCGGGAGGAGGCAGCCGACCGCCTCTCGATCGCCCCTTTGATATCAATGAGGTCCGGGAACGGGTGGAGGCAAAGGGGGTCGCGAGCTCACCACGGGCGGGAGAGGGAAGAGAGGGGAGAGAGCGGCTCACCTACCACGGCCGGCTCTTCGATCTGTTTGTTCTTGTCAGTCGGGGAGACAGGCTCTACATAATCGACCAGCACGCGAGCCACGAGCGGCTGCTCTACGACGAGTTCAAGACCCGCCGGGCGGTGCAGCCGCTCCTGGTACCCTGGCAGTTCGAGACGAACGAGGATGAGAGCGCCGCCCTCGCGCGTAATCTCGAGGGCTACCGGGAGATCGGCATAGAGATCGTCGCGACCGACGCTAATCGATGGGAGATACGATCGGTTCCCGAGGCGTTCCGGGAGGACGCGGAGAGCCTGATCGAGACGGTGGTTGAGCTCCGGGGGCTCTCGGATGAGCTCGACCGCCGCTTTACAGCGCAGCTCGCCTGCAAGGCGGCGGTAAAACGGGGTGACATCCTCGACGAAATCTCAGCAGAGGAGCTCGCGAGGCGGGTGCTTGAGCTGGATATCCCCCGCTGTCCCCACGGCCGCCCGCTCTGGTACTCCCTGAGCGAGGCCGAGCTCCTCCAGCTGATCGGCCGGACCCACTGACAGGGCGCACCTCGTCGGCGGGAGAGGGAGACAGACCAGCCGTCCCTCCCCCGGGAGACCCAAACCCTCAGGAGAGATTGCTCAAAAGCTCTTCCACCGCGCTGCGTCGCTGGTAGTCGGGGTTCGCCTCGAGGAGCTGCTCGAGTACCGACCGCGCGCTCGACGGGTCCTCCTGAGCAATAAAGACCTCACCGAGACGGTGGTACGCCTCCCACAGGGTTGGCTCGATCTTTATCACATCGTTTAACTGCCGCTCCGCAGCCTCGAGCTCCTCGGAGTCGATGTAGGCGAGGGCGAGGTTGAACTGGGCTGTCACGTTGTTCGGCTCCGCGGCGATCGCCCGCTCAAAGTGCTCGATCGCCCGTCCGTAGAGCTCCCTGTGGAGGTAGACATTACCGAGGTTGTTGTTTACCGCAAAGCCGTCCGGTTCGAGCTGGTACGCCCGGTCGAGAAACTGTAACGCCTGATCGTACATCTCCTGCTCCTCGAGAATCCGACCGAGGTCGACCAACGGCCTGACGTAGCTCGAGTCGAGGGCGATAGCCCTGCTGTGCGCTTCAATCGCCGAGTCGATATTACCTCGCTCCTCTTCGATCTGCCCGAGGGTGTAGTAGTAGGTCGCACGACTGTCGTTGATATCGATAGCGTTGCGGATAAAGCGATGAGCCTCCTCCGCCTTCCCGAGGTCGAGCTTGACCAGGGCAACGTTATAATTGTAGGTCCCGTTCTCCGGCTCTAAAGAGGCGGCCCGCTCAAAGGAGGACTCCGCCCGTTCGAGCTCGCCATCCTGGTAGTGGGCGCCGGCCAGACGTGAGTGGTAGTCCGCCCGTCGTGGCTCCCGGTCGATAGCGTTGCCGAGGGCCTGCTTCGCCCCGGAGAGATCCCCCCGGTCGAGGAGGATAGCGCCGATACGGAAGTACGCGTCCGCCTCGGTCGCCTCGACCTGGGTCGCGAAGCGGAACGCCTCCAGGGCGGCGTCGGCGTCTCGGAGCTGGAGCTGGGTTATCCCGAGATTGTAGTAGGCGCTGCGGTAGTACGGGTCGATCCCGACGCAGGACTCGTAGGCAGAGCGCGCCTCGCGAAACATCTCCGCCCGGTAGTAGCTGCGGGCGAGCTCGTAGAGAATGGCAGGATCCTCCGGATCGAGGCGCGCGGCGGCCTCGAGCTCGTCGATGGCGTCGTTGTACCGCTCGGTCTCATAGTAGATCTGCCCGAGGGTGAGGTGAGGCTCGGCGAGGGAGTCATCCTGCCGAATCGCCCGGTTGGCGAACCGGATCGCCTGACGCCGGGCGTCGCTGCTGTCGGGGTTCTCCTCAAAGTAGCTTCGGCCGAGCTTGGAGTACGCCTGGGCGTGAAACCGAGCCTGGGCCTGCTCATCCCGGAGGTCGATCTCGAGTACCTCCTCGAGGGGAGAGCGGGCGGCCCTGTAGGACTCGTTTTCCAGGAGCCGGCGTCCCTCGGCGAGGAGCTCATCGATCCGTTCGTTTTTCTCCCGATCCTCCTGGTTCATCCGCTCGAGTTCCTGCTGCCGCTCCCTGCGTGCCCGCTCCTCCTCCTCGGCTCTCCGCTCCTGTTCGGCTCTCCGTTGCTCGGCGAGCTCCCGCTGAATGGCAAGCTCCGCCTCGAGCTGACGAGCCTCCGCCTCCGCCCGTGCGGCCTCCGCGGCTATCTCATCGCTGTCGCGGTTCTCTGCCTGATCCTCCCGACGGCGACGCTCCTGTTCGGCGCGCCTCTGGGCAAGGACCTCGTCTTGAAGCTCCTCAGCCTCCTGAAGGTCCGCGTTTTCAATCAGCAGCTCGTCGAGCAGGTCGAGCGCCCTCTGGTACTCTCCCGCCTCAGCGTAGTCCCTCGCGAGACGAAGCATATTCTCCTGCCGCCGCTCAGCCTCGCTCATCTCCGACTCAGGGGGAGCCTCCTGGGAGCCGCCCCCCCTGGTGGCAAAGTAGACTCCCCCTCCGCCTGCGAGCAGCAGCAGCAGCGCCGCTCCTCCTATAATGAGATTGCGCTTGTTGTTGTACATCTCCCCTCCCCTTAGTCAGCTATATCAAGTTCATCGTCGTAGGTTTCCAGCTCTTCCGGTCCCGCGGTTGTGCTTTCGGTCTCCGACCCCGCTCCCTCGAGGGAGTCGAGGACCGAGTTGAGAAGCGTCCGACGCCGCTCCTCTGCTACCCGTCGCTCCTCTTCCTCCCGGCGGCGGCGCTCCTCCTCCTCCCGGCGGCGACGCTCCTCCTCCTCCCGGCGGCGACGCTCGGCCTCCTCGGCGGCGATCCTCTCCTCCTCGATCATACTACGCAGCGCCTCGATCATCCGTTCGATCTGCGGTCGCTGGGCGGTATTCGGTTCCAGGGCGAGGTAGGCGGAGTAGTCCCGGATCGCCTCCTCGTACGCCTCGAGGCTGACCCGGTTGTTAGCCCGGTTCAGGTAGGCCGGAGCGTACTCGCCGTCCGCCTCCAGGGCCTGGCTGTAGGCGTCCACCGCTGCCTCCCGGTCGCCGAGGTGGAGGTAGTTATTGCCGAGGTTGAAGTGCACCCGGGCACGGTTGATTCCCCCACGCTCGAGGGCTCGCTGGTAGACCTCCACGGCATCCTCGTATCTCTCGAGCTGCTCGTAGGCGATTCCGAGGTAGTAGAACGCCCGCGCCGGCGCCTCCTCCCGCTCGACCACCTGTTCGAGGAGGGGGACCGCCTCCCCGGGCCTGTCCTGCATGAAAAGCTCTTCTCCCTGCTCGAGGAGGCTCTGGGCGCCAAGCAGTTGCGTCGCCGCCAGTAAAAGGGCGAAGGCGAATACTTGCCGAAAGGATAGCTTGTCCGCATAATGTGATCGCATGGGATTGATCATCCTTATCATACTTCTCGGTATGGCCATCGGCGTCACAACCTTTTTTCTCATAAAGAGCATTCTAGCCCCGAAACGGGTAGGTAAGCTGGAGTCGCTGGTAAAACAGAAGAAGAGCTCCGCAGCCGTTCGCGTCGGTAAGCAAATAGTGGCCCGAGAACCGAGGAACGGCGACGCCCATTATTTTCTCGGCCTTGCATATCTCCAGGACAATAAACCGGAGCTCGCCCTCATGGAGCTCAAGACGGTCAATCAGATAGGAAACTTCAACGGCAGGATACCGGAACTCCCCTTTCGGGAGAAGATAGCAGACCTGTTCGCTAAGTTCAATCAGCCCGAGGAGGCTCTCAAGGAGTATCTCCTCCTGATCCAGAAGGACAAGGGCAACCCGAACTACTACTACAAGGCAGGAAAGCTCTTTGAGAAGCGAGACAAGCCGAAGCGGGCGGTTGCCTACTACAAGAAGGCCCTAGCGTACGACCCCTCCCACGACGAGGCGTACATGCGCATGGGCACCCTCCTCTACCGGGCGAAGCGTCCCGCGGAGGCGAAGGGGTATCTCGAGAAGGCGGTAGCCTTCCAGCCGGACAACTACGAAGCCCACTTCTACCTCGGCAGGATCGCCAAGGAGAACAAGGACTTCCGGGGTGCCATAAGCGCCTTTGAAAAGTCGGTAAAGAGCCAGGAGTTCAAGGCGCGCTCCCTCATGGAGCGGGGCGTCTGCTACATCAAACTCAACGATATGGGCCGGGCGATCTCGGAGCTTGAGCGGGCGGTCAAACAGTCTGAGGAGGACGCCTCCGCCGGCGAGACCCTCTACTCTCGCTACTACCTCGCCACCGCTTATGAGCAGACCCGGAAGATCGAGCCGGCGATCGAGCAGTGGGAGCAGATCTACAAGCAGCGACCGAACTTTCAGAACGTCGCCGAAAAACTGAGTCAGTATCAGGACCTCCGGGAGGATGACCGGGTCAAGGACTTTCTCACCATGGGGCAGGATGAGTTCAGGGAGACCTGTTCCGCCATAACCCAGAGTATGGGGCTCCGGGTTCAGGACATAAACGATATCGACCAGGGGTGCGAGGTTCTCGCCTATGAGGCTCAGTCCAAATGGCGCAACGCGCGCCAGATGCCGAAACTGATCTGGTTCGTCCGGATACCGGATCTCATAGACGAGTCCCGGGTCAGAAGCCTTCACGAGGCGATGAAAAACCAGAATATCACCCGAGGGATCCTCGTGTCGAGCTCGAACTTCTCCCGGGTAGCGATGGACTTCGCGGAGACGCGACCGATCGACCTCTTCAACAAGGAACGACTGCAGGAGATGTTGAAGAGGACCGCGTGAAGATACTCTGCGTGGCGGATCACATCGATCCCCTGGTCTACAGCGTCCAGGCCAAGGAGCGGTTCAAGGATATCGACCTGGTGGTGAGCGCCGGGGATCTCCCGATGGAGTATCTCGGCTTTCTCGCCTCGACCTTCAACCTCCCGGTGATCTTTGTCTTCGGCAATCACAATCTCGAGGCGCTCCACCTCTTCAGAAGGACAAAAGACCCTACCCAGGTTGGTAAGCTCACCGTAAACCTGCGCAACTATTACGGCTCGACCTACGCGGGAGACCGGTCGGTCCGGGCGGGGGGTCTCATTTTTGTCGGTCTCGGTGGCAGCATGCGGTACAACAACGGGAAAAACCAGTTCAGCGATGCTCAGATGATGTGGCGGATTATCCGACTCATTCCGCGACTGATCCTGAACAAGCTCCTCCACCGCCGGTATCTCGACATACTCCTCACTCACGCCCCGCCCCTCGGTATACACGACAGGAGCGACCCGCCCCACCGCGGGTTTAAGTCGTTTCTCTGGTTTATGCGTACCTTCAAGCCGCGGTATCTGCTTCACGGCCACATACACCTCTACGACCTTAACGCCCGCAGAGTGACGCGGTATCATGAGACGCGGGTCATTAATGTATACGACCATTACCTCCTCACCCTTGGGTCTGAAGAGGCAGGCGAGTCCGGAGACGAGGATGAGTGATTTTACCGATAACGAGGCTCGGGAGGACTTTAACCGTGCCCGGATGCACGAGGTCTTTTCGGGGATCTTTCACATACTAAACCGGGATAAGCGGAGGCTCCTCTCCCTCGACGAGGTCAAGGAGGTGGTGCGACCCCGGGGCGAAACCTACCGGGGTATGCAGACCGTCCCGATTTCCAGGATCGTCGGCAGCGAGGGGCGTTACCGGGACTTTAACAAAGGGTTTCTGCCGAAGCACGAGCGGCTCCGGGGGCGGTGGACGAGTATCGACCGCGCCCACCTGCAGGATGTGATCCTCCCGGCGATAAAACTCTACGAAATCGGCGGCGTCTACTTTGTACGGGACGGTAATCATCGGGTTTCGGTAGCCAAGGCTCAGGGTGTGATGGCGATCGATGCGGAGGTAACCTCTCTGGACTCGGAAATTGAGCTCCCGGAGGATATAACCCAGGATAAACTGCGCAAGGCGGTAATTGAGCACGAACGCAAGCTGTTCCACAAGCGGACAGGTTTCGAGAGGCTCGTTC
>JBKHDM010000121.1:0-6193 GCA_046541355.1 Spirochaetaceae bacterium | reverse complement strand
CTCAGGCCGAGGGGAGGGCGTTTTCCAGGTCCGCTATCAGGTCCTCAGGAGCCTCGATCCCGACGGATAGCCGCAACAGATCCTCGGTTACCCCGATGCGCTCGCGTACCTCCGGTGGAATATCCGCATGGGTCTGCCTGACCGGGTGGGTGAGCAA
This sequence comes from Spirochaetaceae bacterium, assembly GCA_046541355.1. Lineage (GTDB taxonomy): Bacteria > Spirochaetota > Spirochaetia > DSM-27196 > Alkalispirochaetaceae > CAYZHV01. The sequence continues at coordinate 6,036 of JBKHDM010000121.1, read as the reverse complement.
CGTCTCGACACCTCCGAGACTCTCGGCAAAGATGATCAGATCAAGGCGGTTGATAATCGAAGGAACAGCCGCGGCGTCGGTCACCCGAAAGGAGAGCATTCCACCCCCGCCGGAGGCTTGCCGACCGTGGACCTCCGTCCCCGGGTGGTCCGGCAGACCAGGATAGTAGACCTCCCGGACTGCAGGATGTTCCGAGAGCCAGTGGGCAAGGCGAAGGGCGCCGCGCTGCTGCGCCTCCATCCGGAGAGCGAGGGTTTTCATGCCCCGCAGGAGGAGCCAGCTGTCCTGGGGGCCGAGGATCGATCCGGTCGAGTTCTGGACGAAACCAACCCTCTCCGAGAGTTCCCGGGAGGCGGTGACGACAACCCCGGCGATCACGTCGTTGTGCCCGGCGAGGTACTTGCTCGCGCTGTGGATAACGATATCCGCCCCGAGCTCCAGGGGTCGCTGGAGAACAGGGGTGCAGAAGGTGTTGTCCACAATCAGATGGAGCCCCCGGGAGCGGGCGATTTCGGCGACCGCGGCGATGTCGGACACCTTCATCAGCGGATTGGTCGGGGTCTCGAGAAGTATCGCCCGGCTCCTTCCAGGAATGATCGCCGCCTCCACCGCCGAGAGATCGGCGAAATCGACGTATGTCGCCTCGAGGCCGAACTGCCGGAAGTTCTGCTCGAGAACCCGGTAGGTTCCCCCGTACAAGTCATCGCAGACCACCATGTGGTCGCCCTGGCGGTAGAGCAGGAGAACCGCGGTGACCGCCGCCATACCCGAGGCGAAGGCGAAACCTCCGTCCCCGGACTCGGCGGCCGCGATCAGGGTTTCCACCTCCCGGCGGGTCGGGTTGGAGGTCCGGGAGTAGTCGTAACCAGTGGAAACACCGTACTCGAGATGGGAAAAGGTGGCGCTTTGGTATATCGGTGTCGAAATCGCTCCGGTAGGGTCGCCCCTCCTCACACCCCCCTGGGCGAGAAGCGTGGAGAGTCTCGGTCTGTTTTCGTTCATCTGTCTGCCTCCCCCGGTCTCGACCGGTCCGACAGCCTCTCCAATCGGCCCGCCCTTGGTCAAGAGAGAGCCTCGAGGAGATGCACACGAATCGGCCCGACTCACGGTATATTGAGGGTTGAGGGAGTGGGTAATCGATGAAGCACTACACCTACCTTGTGGCCGGTGGCGGAATCGCCGCAGCCAGGGCGATCGAGGGCATTCGGGAGGTCGACCGTAAAGGCTCAATCCTGCTGGTCTGCCGGGAGCGCCACCTCCCTTACGACAGGCCTCCGCTTTCCAAGGCCGCCCTCAGCAGCGCGATAGGCGTCAAGGAGATAGCAGTCCACACCCCCTGGTTCTATCTCGGCAAGCGGTGCCGGGTCAGACGCGGTGTCTCCCTCGTCTCAGTCGATCTCCAAGGGGATCGGCGACGCGCCCGCCTATCCGACGGTGGCACTATCAGCTTCGACCGGGGTATCCTCGCAACCGGTGCCCGCCCCCGACGTCTTTCCCTCGCCGATAGCGACCTGGCAGGACTCCAGACCCTCCGGACCATCGACGACGCTCAACAAATACGGGCCACCCTCCTCGCCGGAGGCGGAAAGCCGAAACGGGTCGTGATTATCGGGGCCGGCTTCATCGGGCTCGAGGCGGCAGCATCGATCGCTTCCCTGGGGACGGAGGTCACCCTCCTCGAGCGCGCCGGTTCCCCCTGGCCCGCAGTCGCCCCTGAGGTTGTCGCGTCCTTTCTGCAGGAGTACCTCGTCGGCCTCGGCGTGCGGCTGGAGTTCGGCGCCGAGGTAACCGGCGTGCGAGGAGATCATCATGTCGAAGAGGTACTCCTCGCCTCGGGAGCCCGGGTGCCCGCGGACCTCGTACTCGTCGCCGTGGGGGTCGTGCCTAACCAGGAAGTTGCCGAGGAGGCCGGCCTCTCCTGCGGTGACGGCATCATCGCCGATGAGACCTTGAGGACCAGCGATCCAGCAATCTGGGTCGCCGGGGACGTCGCCTCTGTCCCGGACCCGTACGGGTCCGGCCGACGCCGGTTCGAACATTACGGCACAGCCGAGGCGACAGGCTACCTCGCCGGAAAGAACGCCGCCGGGGCAGATGAAGCATTCACCATGCTCCCCTACGTCTGGTCTGATGTGGGCGAGCATCGGGTGGACATCGTCGGAAACGAGAGGCTCCGGGAGGAGACGGTCCTCCGGGGTAAACCGGAAACAGGGCGGTTTTTTCTGCTCTGCCTCAACGAGGGACGACTTGTCTCGTTTTTCTCGGTCAACGGCAGTGGTCCGGACCGCTCCGCCCTTCAGCTTCTTATCAAGGAGCGCCTCGATCTCTCGAGGCTCGTCCAGGCTCTCGAAGACGAGTCGGTCTCCCTGCAGCAACTCGTACAACAGGCCCTCGGCGGCTGACCAGGGGAGGTGGTATCGGTGAGACAGATGACCAGTCCGACGCGTAAAGAAGATCCAAGGCCGTTGCCCCTGGAAGCCGACACCCTCGGTGCCCTCGAGCGACTCATCGCCGGCATCGTCAGGCAGCAGCAGCAGATGAGAACCCGTGACCCCTGGCTCCCCCGTCGGGAGGAGAAGATCACAGACGCCCTCCGGAAGGCTTGGGAGTCCGGGGCGTTGGTTCTCGTGTCCGAGGAGGCCGGAGTTGTCGGAGTTCTCGAAACCGACAGAGGAGTCCACCGCCTCCTCGGCCCCGTCGTGGAGCAGGGTGCGGCGCTCGGCGCCCAGGGGCGAAGGTTACTCGCCCTACTGGAGGCCGATCCCCGTCTCGAGGGCTCCCTGGTCAAGGTTGCGGTAAACAGTGAATTTGAAGAGCTCCGGCAGCTCCTGCAGGCAGCACGGTTTCGGCGGTACAACGCAGAGATGAGCCTCACCATCGGTCGGGAGGAGTGGCGTCATCAGCCATCGAGGGGGCTTCCCCGCTCCCCGCGGCGGGTCCTCCTCCGTCCCTTCCGTGAAACAGACAGTCAGGAGCTCTCCCGACTCCACCCGGAGCAGGCGTACTACTCGGCGGAGGTGGTCGCCAGGCGCAGCCTCGAAGGGGCCGGCAGCACCCTCGTCGCCGAACAGGAAGCGCGCCGGCGGCTTCTCGGGTATCTCTATTACGAGGTTGAAGGCGAGGGCGGCGAGATCTGCTTTGTGAATGTCGACGAGAACGCCCGGGGGGAGGGCATCGGTACCCGGCTCATCGCAGAGGCGCTCAACCATCTTTTCGCCGATCCCGACCTCGGGCGGGTAGATATCTCGGTACGCCCTGACAACCCCGCGGCGGACCTCTACCGACGCATCGGCTTTGCTCCCGTCGCCACCTGCTACTCCTACGAGCGCCGCTTTTAGCCGGCCCGGGGGCGAGCTGCCGGCCCGAGGCCAACCGGCCGCCGGGGGCGCGGGCACTCCGGGGGCGAACCGGCGGCCGGCCCCCACCTGCCCGCCGGGGAAGCTTGATATCCTGGCGAAAACCGCTTTTGCCACAGTAGTATATACAAATGAGGAGTGCATCATGAATGACACCGAGCAGCTGTTCGATCGATTAAAGGCTATCATGAAACCTTACGCCAAGGAGCTGTCGGTAGTTACGGATAACGATGAGGAGTTCTACCTCGATGCGGGGAAAAATCCAAAGAACGGTAAACCCTATTTTTTTGGGGCGGTGCAGATCCGAAAGCACTATATCAGTTTTCATCTAATGCCGGTCTATCTCTATCCTGAACTCCTCGAAAACATTTCCGCCGACCTGAAGCGACGAATGCAGGGCAAATCCTGCTTCAATTTTCGAAAGAACGATGAGCCCCTCTTTGCCGAGCTCGAGGACCTCACCCGAGCGGGGTATCAGAAGTACGTGGAGGATGGGCTGCTCGACGGACACTGAGGAGCAAGCCGCACTGCACTCCGGCTCCCACGGCAGTCGGCAGCACCGCCTTGCGGCGCCGTGCGGCTTGGGTCACTGCGCGGCGGCGATGAGTCTCTCAAGGAGCCGCAGGGGTGACGCGTCCAGTAGCAGCAGGTCGACACTCGAGGGGGAGACAAATCCGGCGGATACCAGATGATCCACAAAGCGAACGAAGGGATCATAGAATCCACCGCTGTTTACAAGACCGATAGGTTTGTTATGGAGGCCAATCTGCGCCCAGCTCAGCACTTCGCTTATCTCCTCGAGCGTTCCCAGCCCCCCCGGGAGGGCAACAAACGCGTCGGCGCGATCGATCATCATCGCCTTGCGCTCGTGCATCGTTTCAACCTCGATCAACTCGGTGAGGTCGGTGTGGGCGATCTCCCGGGTCATGAGGTGGCGCGGGATAACGCCGTAAGCTTTGCCGCCGCGACGCATGACCTCGCTCGAAACGACACCCATGAGGCCTGCTCTCCCGCCGCCGTAGACTAGTTCAATTCCGAGACGTGCCATTTCCCGCCCGAGTTCGGCGGCGGCGTGTTCAAAACGGGGTTCATTTCCCCGGGAAGAGCCGCAGTAAACGCAGAGACGTTTCATTCTCTAAAGCATAAGCGATATCGATGGGGGCGGGACAGGGACAGGGGAGAGAGGCGGACCCTTAGAGGTTATCCAAGCCGGTGGAGAGGCCACCCGTGGCGAACAGCTTGCCCCTCGAGGGGCGTGGATCGCGACGACCAGCCTGCCACGCGAGGGGCGTGGATCGAGTAGAGTGGCGAGCGAGTCGAGTGGCTATGCGATGCTATGCGAGAATGTTGACGTTTTGTCCCATCATCGGGTCGAGAGCCTGCTGGTTGCCGGTTGCCGATCCCGCCTGAGCAAGGAGCTCTACCATCGCAGCACCCTGGGTCTCCTGCATATCCATCGTCTGTCTGAGGACCGACGTGCTTGCCTGCTGCTGCATCTGCACTTGGTTCATGCTGGAATATGCTGTGGTCATTGCTTCTATCATATTCCAAAATATATCCCAGGGAGGCTATTCTGGCAATGGAGCCCCGGAAATCGGAGGCGATAGAATCAATATTCCAACAAGAGGAGCAGTAGCGTGAAAATCACCAGGCTGGCCCAGGTACCGTCGGTGCGTGTCGAGATGGAGGGTGTAAACGGGGCGAGCAAGCAGGTTCCCGTCGGCATAGCCGATGGAGCCCCGAACTTTTCAATGCGAGTCTTTACCCTCGAAGCGGGGGGATATACACCGTATCACAACCATCCCTGGGAGCATGAGAACTATGTGATCTCCGGCTCCGGCGTCATACGCACCGCCGATGGGCAGGAGAGGCCGATCAGCGCCGGGGACTTTATCTTCATCTCCCCGGGCGAGCAGCACCAGTTTCGTAACAACGCCGACGAGGAGCTTCAGTTCATCTGTCTCGTCCCAAAGGAACAGGAGTAGCCCCGCGGGGATAGACTCTCAGCCCGTGGCAAAGCACCGGGCCGCCGAAGCGACAATCTTCCCTGGACCTCCGTCCCCGTGCCTTAAGTCCGGGACCTCCGTCCCTCGAGGATTTGCAGCCGGCAACTCCCGGCAGACATGGTTGCTCTTCTGAAGAGGTAAGCGTAGACTTTCAGCCTCGTGTTTGACACGTCGCACCAGATGCACAGCGGTGATGCCCGGGACCTCGGATTTCTTGCGGACGAGTCCGTCGATCTCATCGTTACCTCTCCTCCCTATCCGATGATTGCCATGTGGGACGAGGTCTTCCGCTCCCTTTCGCCCGAGGCGGGGCGGGCGCTCGATGAGGGGCAGGGATGGCTCGCATTCGGCAGGATGCACGAAAGTCTGCATCTCGCCTGGGGCGAGATGGTTCGGGTGGTTCGCCCAGGGGGCATTGTCGCGATAAACATCGGCGACGCAACCCGCACCGTCGGGGACCGCTTTTCGCTCTATCCTAATCACGCCCGCGTTCTGACCGCCTGTACCGACCTCGGCCTCGAATCTCTGCCGTGCATAATCTGGCGCAAGCCGACTAACAGTCCCACCAAGTTCATGGGCTCCGGGATGCTGCCGGGGGGCGCTTACGTGACCCTGGAACACGAGTACATACTCATATTTCGAAAAAAAACCTCCGATACCAGCGGGGCCGACAG
>JBKHDM010000120.1:0-6282 GCA_046541355.1 Spirochaetaceae bacterium | reverse complement strand
CCGGCGCCCCCGCCCCCCCGGGGCCGCCGGGGCGAGCCAGGCCGACCCCCGGCGGCCGGGGCTGCCAGGACGACCCCGGGCCGCCGGGCCGACCCCGCCTGCGCCGCCAAGCCCAAACAACGATTCAGCTTGCCGCCTCCCTCTGCCGATAAGAACCGTAAGGAGAAGAGATGGTTCGAGGTATCTATACTGCCGCCAGCGGGATGCTCGCCCAGGAGCATCGGCTGGACGCGATTTCCAACAACATCGCCAACGTCGAAACCACCGGCTACAAGCGGGACACCTCGGTGCACAAGGCGTTCCCGGAGCTTCTCATCAGACGGATGTCCGACGACGGTGTGAGGCAGTTTCCCCTGCGCAGTGAGCCCCTGGGTTCCTACGACATCGCCCCGGTGGTAGGCAAGCTCGGCACGGGTGTTGAGCAGAACGAGGTGTTCACGGTCTACGAGCAGGGTGAGTTTCAGCAGACCGGAAACGCTCTCGACTTCGCCCTCGAAGGGGAGGGGTTTTTTGTTGTCCAGACTCCCCGGGGAGAGCGGATGACCCGGAACGGCGAGTTCATGATCGGTCCTGAGGGGCTCCTTGTTACCAAGCAGGGCTACCCGGTCCTCGGAGAGAACGGGCCGATTCCGATCCAGATGAACAACTTTCAGCTCGACGACGACGGTACTATCTACGCCAATCCTCTCTACCTCGACGACCCCGACCGCCTTGTCTCCATGGCCGAGAACGAGTGGGGAGACCGGGTCCCCGTGGACCGGCTCCAGCTGGTCAACGTCCGGGAGCCGCGGTACCTGCAGAAGCAGGGGGACAGTCTGTACGAGACGACCTTCGACTCCGGTGAGCGGGAGATTCTCGAGGGAGATGCTCGCCCGGGGATCATGCAGCGCTTTCTCGAGGGCTCGAACGTCAATCCGGTGCGGGAGATGGTTGAGATGATCGAAGTAAACCGCGCCTACGAGGCGAATCAGAAGGTGGTCCAGACTCAGGACACCTCAACGGGCCAGCTTCTCAACCTGGTTTCCCGAGGATAAAGGAGGTAGCCGACCATGATGCGTAGTCTCTACACCGCCGCGAGCGGTATGATCGGCCAGCAGTTCAACATCGACACGATTTCCAACAACCTCTCCAACGTCAACACCAACGGGTTCAAGCGTAATCGGGCGGACTTCGAGGACCTGATTTACCAGACCAGCAGGACCGCCGGTACCCCGGCGACGGAGCAGACCCTCCGGCCCGTGGGTGTCCAGGTGGGGCACGGTGTTCGCGTCTCGGGTACCCAGAAGCTCCACACCCAGGGCTCCCTCCAGGAGACCGGTAACGTAGGGGACCTCGCGATCCAGGGAGAGGGTATGTTCCGGGTACTCCTGTACGACGGTAGCTTCGCCTACACCCGGGACGGCTCGTTCCAGATCGACGCAAACGGACAGCTGGTGGATTCCAACGGCTATCGCCTCCTTCCGGAGGTGATTCTTCCGGAGGGGTTTATCCAGGACAGCCTCACTGTCACCCAGGACGGCCGGATATCGGTACGACTGCCCGGGCTCGACGACCCGGTGGAGGTTGGTCAGATGGAGCTCTACCGATTTGTTAATCCCGCGGGACTCAACGCTATCGGGGAGAACCTCTTTCGCGTTACCAGCGCCTCGGGGGATCCGATCGCCGCGCAGCCCGGGTTCGACGGCATGGGACAGCTCCAGCACAAGTTCCTGGAGAACTCGAACGTGGAAGTGGTGCGGGAAATGGTGACGATGATCACCGCCCAGCGAGCCTATGAGCTCAATTCCAAGGCGGTCCAGACCTCCGACACGATGCTCGGTATAGCCAACAACCTGAAGCGATAGGAGCTGAACAGTGAGTGACGCCTTCCAGATACCCCAGACTCTTTCGGCCGACCGCGCCGGGATACAGCGAGACGCGTCGGTCGAACAGACCGCGAATGCCCTCCAGCGGCGAGTCGCCGGGGCGGGGGATGCGGAGCTGAGAGAGGTTGCCGAGCAGTTCGAGTCGCTCTTTCTCAAGCAGATGCTCGATACGATGCGAAGCACCCTGAACGAGGAAAACCGTCTTATCGACACCGGGATGGCCGGCGATATTTTTGAGGATATGTTGTACGAAGAATACTCGAAAATCATGGCCAAGCGTGGTAGCTTTGGTATAGCCGAGCTGATTGTGGACCAGTTCCAGGAGAGCCGGTAGTATCTTTTTGCATACACCCGGTTCCCGGGGTGTATACAATTACATACAAGTTTGGGGCCATCCCTGCCTGCGGGGGTGGCTCTTTTTTTTCAACTTTTTGTAAAATAACAACTTACAGACTATCCGCTCTGCTGCGCTCTTTTTGGCACGCACTTTGCATAGTATTAGCCAGGAGGCTCTTATGGCGAAGCGACGTATCGAGTCCTTTGAGCGGGAAGACGCACTCAAGGCGTATTTCGACCAGATTCGCAAGACGCCCCTTCTCACCTTTGAGGAGGAGATTGCGCTCTCCAAACGCGTTCAAAAGGGTGACACCAGCGCCAGGCAGCAGCTGATTGAGGCTAACCTGCGGTTGGTGGTCAAGATAGCGAAGGCGTACCTCACCCCGGACGTGGCGTTTCTCGATCTCATTCAGGAGGGAAACCTCGGTCTCCTGAAAGCAGCATCAAAGTATGATTACCGAAAGAAGGTGCGCTTCAGCACCTACGCTTCCTGGTGGATCAAGCAGTCAATAACCCGGTCGATGTGCAACAAGCGGCGGGCGATCCGGCTTCCTCACCGGAAGGAGGACGCCCTGAAGCGGATTCAGCGCAGCTACAACACCCTCTCCCAGTCCCTGATGCGTCGCCCCTCGATCGGAGAGGTTGCCGATGATCTTCGGATGGACCCGGAGGAGGTGGGAAAGATCCTCTCCCTGGCCAACTCCCTGGTCTCCATGGACAGCGAAATCAACGAGGATAACAGCACCTTTCACGACATTTTCGAGGACTACAGTTACGCCCCCGACTCGGTCTACATGCAGAAGGCCCTCAAGGAGGACACCCTGCACTTTCTCGAACATCTCAAGGAGCGGGAGAGGATGGTTCTCAAGTACCGCTACGCCTTTGAGGGGGGAGAGCGGGCTACCCTCAAGGGCATAAGCGACAAGATGGGGATTTCGCCTGAGACCGTGCGGCAAATAGAGATGCGGGCGTTGAAAAAACTGCGCCAATATGCCGACGATCTAAGGGAGTATGTCTGCAACTAACCGTTTCAAGAGCGTAGTACTCCTGTCATTACTGCTCATTCTCATAGCAGGCTTTCTGAGCCTGCTTCTTTTTGTCTTTCCCTCGGGAGGCGAGCAGCCCCGGGAGGAACCGGTCACCGATGAGCCTCGGGAGGATGACCCCGGGGAGGGCGAGCCCCGGGAGGATGACCCTCGCCGGGATGATCCCCGGCGGGAGGAGCCGCCCTCGTTGGACGATCTCCGGGAGGAGGAGCTGACCGACCGGCCCGGGGACGAGCAGCCCGGGGTGGAGATATTTCCCGCCCCCGACGGTTTTATCTATCTGGTGGTAGATGACGCGGGGCACGACCTCGCGGATGTCGCGCCCTACCTGGCGTTGCCGTTTCCGGTGACCATTGCGATTCTGCCGGACCAGAAAGCTTCGGCGGCTACGGCCAGGGCGGTCCTCGAGGCGGGTAAGGAGTCGATCCTCCACCTTCCGATGGAGCCCTCGGGAGATGCAAACCCGGGGGCCGGGGCGATTCTGACCTCCCACACTGATGAGGAGATCCTCGCTACCGTGGAGCGCCACCTCTCGAGCTTTCCGGAGGTGATCGGCGTGAACAACCACATGGGCTCAAAGGCGACCACCGACCCACGGGTTATGGCGCTGGTGATGGCGGAGGTCGCAGAGAGACGGCTTTTCTTTCTCGACAGCCGGACGAGCGCCGACAGTGTGGCGGCTGGTATCGCCAGGGCCCTGGGTGTGCCCTTTGCGGAGCGGACGGTTTTTCTCGACAACGAGCGCAGCGACGAGGCTGTGGCGGCCCAGCTTGCCGAGGCGGCACGTCTTGCGTCCGAGCAGGGCTACGCTGTTGCCATCGGACACGTCACCGACCCGGTCGTCGCCAGGGTGGTCGCGGCAAAGGAGCTGGAGCTTCGTCGCCGGGGGATCGCCTTTGCCCCCCTTTCCGGGCTATTCTGAACGCACAGAAACCATGGTAGTCCTCGGAATAGAGTCCTCCTGCGACGAGTGCTCCGTCGCGGTCGTCGAGTCCGGTCGAAGGATCAGGGCAAACATCATTTACTCCCAGGTTGAGCGTCACGCAATGTACAACGGCGTTGTCCCGGAGATCGCCTCCCGGATGCATACCGAGACGATTCTGCCGGTCTTTCGCCAAGCCCTCAGGCAGGCGAGGATCACCCCGGGTGAGATAGAGGGGGTCGCCGCAACCAGCCGCCCCGGCCTCACCGGCTCCCTGGTGGTAGGCCTCACCTTTGCAAAAGGCTTCGCCTTGAGTCTCGGTCTCCCTTTTATCGCGGTGGATCACATCCTCTCCCACATCTACGCAGCCCAGCTCACCGAGGCGATCGCCTATCCGCACCTGATTCTGCTCGTCTCCGGTGGGCACACGATCATCGGCAAGGCGGAGGATTACGACCAGTTCTCGGTCCTCGGGACTACCATCGACGACGCCTGTGGCGAGGCGTTTGACAAGGTGGCGACCCACCTCGGCGTCGGCTACCCGGGGGGAGTGAGGATCGACCGGCTCGCCCGCAAAGGGGACCCCGGCGCCTACCGATTTCCTGTCCCGAAGCTCACCAAGGGCAACCATCCCTATGATGTCTCCTACTCCGGACTCAAGACAGCTGTGCTCCACCAGCTCGAGCAGTTCCACGTAGAGGGAAAGGGTAGCTCCTTAGAGGATATCGCGGCCTCCTTCGAACGCGCGGCGGTGGACATGCTCTTTGGTCGCCTGATGCGGGCGGTTGAGGAGACGGGCATCACGACGGTGGTCGCCGCCGGAGGGGTTGCGGCAAACAGCTACCTCCGGGAGCATCTCGCCTCCCGGGGCGATCTGCGGGTCCACCTGCCGCCCCTGGAGCTCTGTACGGACAACGCCGCAATGGTTGCCGGGCTCGGGTATCAGTACCTCTCGAGAGGCATCACCTCACCCCTGGGGGAGGGGGTGCAGGCGCGGGTGCCGCGGTTTCGCCACAGCTACCCGTGATGCGGTGCCCGCGGGCGCGCTATGGCGGGTCCGGCTCATCTCAGTTCGGTGCTTCGAGCTGCTCCGCCTCTTCCGCGATCTCGTAGAGATCACCGTTTTCCGGATAGAGGGAGGGGGGTTGCGGGGTAGGGGAGGCGATGAGCCTCTGGGCGAGGGTCCGCACCGCCTGGATGAACTCGTCCTCAGGATAGGTGAGGGCCGCCGGTCGCCGGTCGATGATCGATCGGGAAAGAACGGCGGTTTGAGGCATGTAGGCGATGTACTCCACGTCCACGGCGAGGTTTTTCTGGACGATCTGACGGAGTTTACCGCCGAGGGCGATGTCCTGAGGGGAGGTGCCCATGTTCAGCACTACCCGGGGTAGAAACCGCTCTATCTGCTGCTTTGCCAGTTCCGAGGCCTCCGGCGAGACCGCCCGGAGCTGATCGCTCAGCGCCTTGATCGTGAGATCGGTCCCTTCGATCCTTCCCTGCATAAACTCGTTTACCACCTCCCGCTCCCGGCTCCTGAAGTGGAAGCTGCGCTGTATCAGCCTGATAAGGGCGGATTTGAGGAAGGTGTAGGCGTTGAGGATAGAGGTTGTCTCCGGGGTGGTGACGATAATCCCCATCATCGAGGAGAGGTAGAAGTCGAGGGTGTTGTAGGCGGACCCCGCCCCGAGGTCGAGAAAGACGTAGTCCGCCACCACCTGCTCGAGTCCCTCGAGGATCTTGAGCTTGGTAAAGTAGGGGAGGTTCGCCGTACCCGGCAGGAGGGAGTCCCCGGGGATAAGGTAGAGCTTGGGCACTTCAGTCTGCACAACGAGGGACTCGATCGACTCTTCCTGCTTGTAGATAAAATTGCCCAGGCCGCTGTGGGTGTTTCGTACCCCCAGGGCGGTATGGAGATTGGATGCACCGAGGTCGAGGTCGACAAGCACTGTTGTCTTGCCCGCCTGGGCGAGGGCGACGCCGAGGTTCGCGAGAATGACGGTTTTTCCTACTCCACCTTTTCCGCTGGCGATCGGGATTATGTGAGCCATAGCTACCTCTAAACTATATGGCTAACCCCGGCGGCGAGCAACCCGGGGTTGCGGCGGACGGCCCG
>JBKHDM010000119.1:0-6439 GCA_046541355.1 Spirochaetaceae bacterium | reverse complement strand
GCGGAACGGTCCCAGCTCTCCAGGGTTCCGCTGATTCCGAACTCGCTCGGCCCCTTGGAAACCAGCTCTCGAAGCTCCTGAAATACTCGTGGGTCGCCCCGGGGCCCCCGTGCAGAAGCAGGAGCCGCATGGTCGGGCTCGAGCCGTTTCGCTGTGTCCAAACGTGCATGGTGCCGCCGGGCGTGTTGATCGGAATGCGCTGCGTCTGCTGTTTCGCCATGAGATCTCTCCTCCTGTAGATGTGCGCGGCCTTTCGGGGCCGCAGGATACAATTCTGTCCCACTTTGGGAGTCGATACAACGGGGGTCATCCCCAGAGTGGAGGACAGTAGAAACCGGTTGCAAGACACCTTAACAGAGGTGTACCTTTTCACTGTGCCACGAGGGTGGCACTGACAGTAGTTTCTACTGTCCATCAAGTAATAACAGGCCAACCCTGGAACGATCAGATGGAACGATCCACAGGGAGGCCAGGATTTGCCACAATCATGGAAAACACCCACAAGGCGCGTCGCATCCTTCTCGTGGAGGATGAGGCGATAATCGCCCTCGCAGAAAAGCACACCGTTGAGCGTTACGGATATCAGGTGACCACCGCCGCTACCGGTGAGAAGGCGCTCCAACTCCTCGCAGAGGGCGCTCCCTTCGATCTCGTCCTCATGGATATCGACCTCGGCGCCGGGATCAGTGGTACCGAAACCGCCCGGAGGATACTGAACCGGTGGACCCTCCCGATCGTCTTTCTCACAAGCCACAGCGAGCGGGAGGTTGTGGAGGCGGTCAAGGGGATAACCCGGTATGGGTATGTTCTCAAGAGCGCCGGGGAGTTCGTCCTGATAGAGGCGATCACCATGGCCTTCGAGCTGTTTGAAGCAAATCGACGAGCCGAGGAGAACGCCGAAGAGCTCGATGACTTCTTCACCCTTGCCCTGGACCTGCAGGCGATAGCGGACCTGGAGGGCAACTTCCGGCGGGTTAATCCCGCCTGGGAGCGGCTTCTCGGCTACAGCCGGGAGGAGATCGAAGGGGAGCCGTTCATGCGCTTCGTCCACCCGGACGACGTTGACGCGACCCTCGAGGTGATGCTGGAGCTGGCTGAGGGCGAGCGGACCGAAGGCTTCGTTAACCGCTACCGTCGCGCCGACGGCGCCTATCGGTATATCGAGTGGAGCTCCCGGCCCCGGGGTCAGCTTATCTACACCGCCGCCCGGGATGTGACCGACCGACGGCTGGCGGAGATTGAGGCCGAGCGGCAGCGTCAGCTCCTCGAGGGGGTGGTGGAACACGCTAATGTCGGCATTGCTCTCACCGACGAGGCGGGGATCATCGTGGAGTGGAACCGCGCTCTCGAGGAGATAACCGGTCTCTCCCGGGACCGGGCGGTTGGGCGTCCTGCCTGGGAGCTGCACTGCCTCCTTGCGTGCCCGGAGGAGAACAGCAGCCCCGAGGTGAGGCAACGCTTTGAGGAGATGCTCCAGGGAGGGCGGCTGCCGGAGCCGGTCGAGGAAAAGATAACCTTGGAAAGTAGCGGTCGCCGTCGCCATCTGTTCCTGACGGTGTTTGCGATCGCGGGGGAGAGCGGTAACTGCCTCGCCTCGATAACCCAGGACCTCACTCGGCTGACCGAGAGCGAGCGGAAGTACCGGCTTCTCGCCGAAAACTCCCACGATGTGATTCTCCGCCTCGACAGTACCCTGAACACCAGCTACATCAGCCCCTCTATCCGGGAGATAACCGGCTACTCCCCGGACTGGTTCGCCCGCCGGTCACCCCTCGATATTGTCGCTACCGAGGATGCCGAAGCGCTCCTCGAGCAGATCCGAAATGATGTTAGAAGCCTGCGCAGGGCGGACACCGCGCGCCTGCGTATGCGCACCCGGGATGGTCGCTTCGTCTGGGTAGAGGCTCGGGGGCGCTTTGAGTACACCAGGAAGGGTAAACTTGCCTCACTCCTGGTAAACCTGAGGGAGATAGACGCCCAGGTAGAGGCTGAGCAGGAGCTCGAGCGGCGCAACGCACATGTGGAGTTTCTCATTCGGGAGGTGCAGCACCGGATCAAGAACAGCATGAGCACCATGGTGAGCCTTCTCTCCCTCCAGAGTCGGACGGTCGGGAAGGAGGCGCGCTCCGCCCTGATCTCCGCGGCAAACCGGTTTCGAAGCATGAGCGAGCTCTACGACCGTCTCTACCGGGACGTGGAGTCAGGCTATCTTGATGTGGGAGATTTCCTTGCGCCCCTTGTTCGTCAGACGGTTGATCAGTTTCCCAGCTCCGCCGCGATTGACCTCGAGATCTCCTGTGAGGCGGTCCGCCTCGACACCGGGACCCTCTCCAACCTCGCCATCCTGGTTACAGAGCTTGTAACCAACAGCCTGAAGTACGCCTTTCGCGACCGCAGCCACGGGCGGATCACGTTCGCTGTCCGCGCCATCGGGGCGGGAGCTCTCTCCATAAGAGTGGGAGACGACGGAGTGGGTATAGAGGAGGAGGAGCGTTCCGAGGGCTTCGGCATGCAACTGGTCCGCTTTCTCTCAGAGGGACTCAGCGCTACGGTTGAGCGGGAGACGAGGGAGGGTACGATCTACACCATCCTGCTACCCGCGAGGATGGTAGCCCGATCCTCCATCACCCACTGAGCGTGCCACGCGATCGTCACGTCCCGGGGTCACGCACCTCGGCGCCGGGACAACTAATACCCGCAGCCCGGAGCGCTTACCGTAGCCGGGCGCGGGCGCGTTGTGTACCTTTGCGCTCATGGTACGTGCACATGAACGAAAAAAGGCGGCGGTCCTCGGAGCTCTGGTGGGAGACGCTGCAGCCCTCGGGCTTCACTGGATCTACGCCCAGCCGAGGATTCGCAAGGTTGCTCCCGAGACCCCGGAGTTCCAGGAGCCGAAGGCGGAGCATTACGAGGATGTTCCCGGCTACTTTGCCCATGAGCGCAAGCACGCCGGCGACAGCACAATGTACGGTGAGTATGTCTCCCTTACCCTGCGCTCCCTCGCGGCAAAGGGGGGGACGTTCCATCTCGGGGATTTCCTCACTCGTTTTCGCGCCTACTTCGGTCCCGGGGGCGACTACATCGGCTACGCCGACGGTCCGATGCGAGGCACGCTGTTTAACGCCGAGCTGATGACCCGGGAGATCGCCGAGAAGATCGAGGCGATGGATCTGCCTGTCTCCGAGGAGCGGCACAAGCAGTTTGCCCGCTACATATCCGGCTACTTCTTTGAGGGGGACGCCGGGGAGCTCAAGGCGATGCTTCGCTCTCCCTTCGACCTGTACAAGACGACCGAGGAGGAGTACAAGGTCCTCGACGAGGTGGTTGACGCTGTGCAGCAGTACCGCCGTCCCCCGGGACCTGAGGACGCTCAGATGCCCGCGCTCGCCAAGGTCGCGCCGATCGTAGCGCTCTACGCAGGCTCCGAGGAGCTTCTCGAGAGGCTCGAGACTGCGGTGAGGGCGACCAACAACAGCGACCTCGCCGTAGCCTACGCCACAGGGCTTGCCCGGGCTCTCGAGGGGATCGTCCTCGGCACCGCTGTCGAAGCGCTCGGCAACCCGGGCCCGGATACGCCGGTCGATCCGGACGCTCTGGTCACCTATCTCGAGGAGTGTTTTTCACTCCTGCCGGAGGAAAACAGGATCACCCTCTCCAAAGCGCTTTCCATGCTCAGTCAGGAGACCAAGGCGATTACCCTTAAGTTCGGTCCCGCCTGTGACTGCGCCATGGGGGTGCCCTCGGCCCTCCACAACCTCGCCACCAACCACACCTTTGTCGAGCAGACGAGGGTCAATATCTGGGCGTGCGGCGACTCCGCGGGACGAGAGATGATCCTCGGGAGTCTCTCCGGTGCGCTCTACGGTATTGGAGGGGAGCGGGGTATACCAGAGGATTGGATCAGCCGCACCAGGGCCGCCGGGGAGGCAAAGGAACTTTTGGACAAGCTGATCCCCCTCTGAGGTGCTCTGAGGTGAGGGACGTTCTACCGTGGTAATGCCGTCACCGCCGGAGGGTTCCGGCGGGCGGCTCAACCTCCTCCGGCGGGAGGAAATATCGACACTTCCGACTGGGTTACCGGTGTGTCGAGTCCCTGGAGGTGGTGAATGTTGGTCCCGTCGAGGAGGATCATCGTCCCGATCTGCAACTCACCCTCATCGGTGAGCAGAAACTCACGAACATCCCGGCCAACTTCCTGACCCACAAGTTCAATGAGCTGCGCCACGGTCGGCTGATCCTCTGTCTCAACGGTAACAGAGCCACGCCCAAGCTTGAGCCTGAGCGTGGCAAAGAGTTTTACTTCGATTCTCACGTGAGGGAGAGCTCCTTCAGTTTTTCCGGCGTCGGGCGGCCGTCGGTGGTCCAGCCACGAAGCTCGTAGTACTTGGGAAGCATCTGAGGAAGCATGTGGACCTTACCCTTGTTGGGGCCTTCCTTGGCGGGCTCATCAAAGAACCGCTTCGGGAGGGTGTCCTCCTTGGGATCGATACCGGCGTCCTGGTTGAACTTCCGCTCCATGTTCCAGATCCGCTCACCAACCTGGAGGATCTCCTCGACGCTCATGTTGAAACCGGTGGCGGCGTTGATCAGCCGGGTGTAGTCCTCCGCTCCGAGGGAGAAGGAGGTAAACAGGCAGAGTCCCGCGGAGTCGATGACACCGGTAAGATTCTGGAAGATCACCGCCCACTGGGGCTTGCTGTCGAGTTCCTGGGGATCGAGTTTCTCAGGCACACCGAGGATTTCGGGGGAGATGAGGTACGCCCTCACATGGTCCGCCCCGCGGTTTCCAACGGCGTACTGCAGTCCGTGGCCCTGTACGCCCCGGGGATCGTAGGCTGCAAGCTCCTGCTTCTTGACGGTCATGGAGTACTCAGGGTGGCCGTAGCTGTCTGCAAAGCGGTAGGAACCGTTTGCAAGCTTGTCACCGATCCCCTCACGGTAAGCCGCCTGCTTGAGGTAGTAGAGGAGGCTTTCGGTGCTGCCGAAGTTAGGCTTGGGACCCTTGCCGATGTCGTCACCAGGGATGAGACCCTTCTCCCACATTTCCATCATACAGGAGATGGTGACGCCGGCGGAGATGGTGTCCATACCGAGGTCGTTACAGGCGTAGTTCGCCTCGCAGATCGCGTTGAGGTCGTCGATACCGCACATCGGACCGAAGGCCCAGCCGGTTTCGTACTCGGGTCCTTCCATTTTGCGACCGCTGGGAGTCTCAACGTCCCGGGCGCAGCGGATCGGACACATGTAACAGCCGGTGTTCTGCTTGAGGTAGCCCTTTTCGACAAGCGCCTCGCCGGACATGTTCTCGACACCCTCGAACATGACATCGATCGCGTTGCGGGTCGGGTACATACCGTTCTGGTTGATAATGTTGTCGAGAACCTTGGTTCCCAGAGCGGGGAGACCCTGGCCGGTAATCGCGCCCTCTTTGAGCTTTTTGACCGAGTCCCGGACCGCCTGTCTAAAGTCGTCCTTCTCGGCGATGGGAGACTCCGCCTTACCCCAGGTCACAACAGCCTTGAGGTTCTTGCTGCCCATAACCGCGCCGACGCCGCTGCGTCCTGCCGCCCGGTGGACCTCGTTCATGATCGAGGCAAAGAGCACCTTTCGCTCACCCGCAGGACCAATGCAGGAGACCGACACCTTTTTCTGGCCGCTCTCGGCGGAGAGGATTTCGGTGGTCTCCTCGACCCGCTTGCCCCAGACATGGCCGGCGTCCTTGAGCTCGACGGTCTGCTCGTTCACCACGAGGTAGACCGGTTTTTCGCTTTTACCCTCAAAAACGATGCCGTCGTAGCCGGCCTTCTTGAGATATGCGCCCCAGACGCCGCCGGAGTTGCTCGAGGCGGCAGTTCCGGTGAGAGGGCTCTTGGTAATAACCATGTAGCGGCCGCCGGTGGGAGCCTGGGTGTTGCTCAAGGGGCCGGTCATGAAGATCAGTTTGTTCTCAGGAGAGAAGGCATCCACGTTCGGATCGATTTCGTTGATCAGCATCCGCGTTCCGAGACCGCGGCCGCCGATGTACTGCTTGGCGAGATCCATCGGGGTCTTTTCGTAGGAAATGTCGCCGGTGGTCAGGTTAACTCTGATCATCTTGCCCATGTAGGACATAATGATACCTCCAATACAATGGATTGAGATGCTCTCCTTTCCAAGTACGGGAGGCGGGG
Organism: Spirochaetaceae bacterium; assembly: GCA_046541355.1. Classification (GTDB taxonomy): domain Bacteria; phylum Spirochaetota; class Spirochaetia; order DSM-27196; family Alkalispirochaetaceae; genus CAYZHV01. The sequence continues at coordinate 269 of JBKHDM010000119.1, read as the reverse complement.
GAGTTTCCTCTCTCACCCTAACGGCCGAGTACCATAGCCCGCACCTCAACGAGGGAAGCCGTAGGTAGGTTGGCTCGGAGAAGACAAATAGCATTCTCTCACAGCTTTTGAGAGCCGTCAAATCTTTTGCGAAAATTGTTTCTGCCGGTGCTGGGTGCGGCCCACCACGCCCCGGGGGCGGCCCAAACCTCCCGCGGCGGCCGCACAGCGCCCCGGGGGCGGCCGGTGCGGACCCGGCACAAGGCGTGGTAGAATCAACCTGAGGTAAG
>JBKHDM010000118.1:0-6533 GCA_046541355.1 Spirochaetaceae bacterium | reverse complement strand
CGCCCCGGGGGCCGACAGAGCGCCCTCAGTCGAGCTTAACCTTCTGGAGGCGGCGGGAGTTGGTAACCACGTTGATCGAGCTGAAGGCCATCGCGATCTCTGCAAGGACCGGGTGCATCACCCCGATGATCGCCAGAGGTACCATGACGAGGTTGTAGAAGAACGCCCAGAAGAGGTTCTGCTTGATCTTTCGGAAGGTTGCCCGGCTGAGACGGACCGCCTTGACCACCGCGGAGAGCTCGCCCTGGACGAGGACAATGTCTCCCGCCTCGATCGCCACATCGGTGCCGGTGCCGATGGCGATACCGATATCCGCCTGGGTGAGGGCGGGGGCGTCGTTGATACCGTCGCCGACCATCGCCACGACCCGGCCCTCTGCCTGGAGTCGCTTGACCTCGGCGGACTTGTCCTGGGGCATGACGTTCGCGATAACCCGGTCGATACCGACCTCCCGGGCGATCGCCTCGGCGGTCCGCTGGTTATCACCGGTGATCATCGCAACCTCGAAACCGAGCTCCTGGAGCTCGCCGATCGCCTTGCGGCTGTCCGGCTTTACCTTGTCCGCTACGGCAAGGAGACCCGCGAGCGTGTCGTCCACGGCGACGAGCATGGCGGTCTTCGCCTGATCCTCGAGCTCCCGTTTCCGGGCTGCCGCACTCTCGCTTATCTCAACACCCCGCTCCTCCATGAGTGCCGTCGTGCCGACAAGCACCCTCCGTCCCTCTACGGTGGCGGTGATGCCGCGACCGCTCACAGCCTCGAAGCCGCTCGCCTCAGGAAGGCTCGTGGCGGCGTGCTCTACAACCGCACGGCCGAGGGGGTGCTCGGAGCCCCGTTCCGCGGCTGCGGCGAGACGCAGGAGCTCCTCCGTCCCCAGCTGCCCAAAGCTCTCCACCTCGGTAACTCCCGGTTTGCCGAGGGTTATGGTGCCGGTCTTGTCGAGGATGATGGTGTGTACATCCTTGAGGGTCTGGATCGCCGCGCCCTTTCGGATGAGCACGCCGTTCTCCGCTCCCTTTCCGCTACCGACCATCAGGGCTGTCGGGGTTGCCAGACCGAGGGCGCAGGGACAGGCGATAACGAGAACGGCGATCATGGCGAACAGTGCGAGGGGTACGGTGCCCATCGTCGGGTCCACCCACGGCAGAAAGCCGCTCGCCCAGGTCGCCAGTGAGCCGAAAAAGGAGGGAAAGATCATCCAGCTTGCAAAGGTGAGGAGGGCGACGAGGATGACGATGGGAACAAAGATGCCGGTGATCTTGTCGGCAAGCGCCTGGATCGGAACCTTTGACCCTTGAGCCTCCTGGACCATCCGCACGACCTGGCTGAGAAAGGTCTCCGAGCCGACTTTGCGAGCCTCCACCTTGAGAAAGCCCTGTTTGTTTATCGTCGCCCCGATAACCTCGGCACCCGGGGACTTCTCCACCGGCATGGACTCACCGGTAGCGAGGGACTCATCCACGCTCGACTCTCCCGAGACGACAACACCATCGGTGGGAATCTTCTCTCCCGGGCGAACGATCATGATGTCCCCCTTCTGAAGTCGGGAGACTGAAACGGTCACCTCCTTTCCATCCCGCTCGATTGTCGCCTCTTTCGCCTCGAGGGTGAGCAGTCGCTTGATCGCCTGGCTGGCCCGCCCCTTCGCCTTGGTCTCTATGTAGCGGCCGGTGAGATGGAAGGCCATGATCATGCCGGCCACCCCGGCGAAGTTCGCGAAGGCCGGGCCGATGCCGAATCCGTGGAGGACCGAGACTATACCCGTGGCCAGGGAGGCGACGGTTCCCAGGGCGATCAGAGCGTCCATGTTGGGGGTGAGGTGGACTCCCGACTTCCAGCCGCTGCGGATCGTCTCGAAGCCCGGTATCATAACCGCCAGAACACCGAGGATGAGCATGCCGATGTTGTAGCCCTGCATGCCGAGAACGTGGTAGCCGAAGAACATGTGCGGGATCATCCAGGCGATGATCGGCACGGTGAACGCCCAGACCAGGCGCATCTTGTTCTTCGCATCCTTGATCTTGCGCTCATCCTTCTCGAGCTCGCTCTCGATCCCCGACTCATCCTCCTCGGTGATCATCCGATACCCGGCGTTCTCCACGCTCTTTGCGAGGGCCGAGGCGTCTATTTTTAGGGGGTCGAAGGTAATCGTCGCACTCTCGGTTGCGAGGTTTACGTTTGCCTCCCTCACGCCGTCGGCGTTCTTGAGTGCCCGCTCCACCGCGGAAACGCAGGAGGCGCAGTGCATCCCTTCGATCTTGTAGGTGCCCCTCCCCGGCTGCTCTCCCTCCGCCCCGTTACCCGGCTGTCGCACCGGTTTTGCCTCGTAGCCGGCCCGGGAGACCGCCTCGGTGAGCCGCCGCATATCGATGAGGTCGGGGTTATAGACCACCTGGGCGCGCTCGGTGGCAAGATTGACACTCGCCTCGGCAACCCCGTCGAGCTTCTCAAGAGATTTTTCCACCGCCGCGACGCAACTCGCGCAGTGCATGCCTTCTATTTCGAGGTGTCCCACCGCCTCGGTGGCGGGAGCCTTCTCGTCGGTCCGACCGGTACTCATATCGCTACACTCCTATCCGTGCTTTCTGAACTTTCCGATTACATTGAGTAACTCATCCACTTTTTCCTGCTGCTCCCGGGCGTCGTCGCTGCGCATCGCCTCGGCGACACAGTTATTGAGGTGATTCTGCATCACCTGGTCCTCGACGCCTCGCAGCGCCGATACGACGGCGGTAATCTGGGTCAGGACATCTATACAGTAGCGATCATCCTCGATCATCTTCTGAATGCCGCCGATCTGACCCTGAATCCGGCGGAGCCGATTGCCCACTTGTTTTTTGAGCGTCTCGTCCATCACTGCCGACACACCTCCCTCACAACCTCAATATACTATAGGGGGGTAGGGTATTACAAGGGAGAGGTTGAAGGAGGGGCGCGGTGAGTTCACACTGCCGGCGTTACGCGGTTGTAGCGTTCCGGGGGGGATATCGGAACCGTCAGGGTAAAGAGAGAACCATCCTGGTTCTGGTAGGTTAGTTCGGCGTCGAGCTGCTCCACGAGGGTGTAAATGATCGCGAATCCCATGGTGCCCCGGGTCGGGGAGAGCGCCTCACCCTCGATCCCTCTGCCGTTGTCCCGCACGAGGAGCTGGTAGCCCGACTCGCTCCGGGTTAAGGCGATGTTTACCACAGCCGTCTCGAGGGTTCTCTCATCAAAGGCGTGGGAAATGGCGTTGGTCATGAGCTCCTGAGTGATGATGGCGATCGGGACCGCGTCGCTCAGAGGAACCCTGACGTCATCGATCTGTTGGAGTATCTGTGGTCGTACCGGGTGTTCGCCGGGGTCGAGGTAGGCAACGAGGTTGGTGATAACCGGGGAGAGGTCGATCGCGTGGAGCTGCTTCAGCCGGTAGAGCTCCTCCTCGACCACGGAGATCGAACGTATACGCTCAACAACCCGCCGCAGAAGCTGTCTGCGCTCCTCGTCGCGACTCGCAGCCATCTGGAGCGATATCAGACTGTTTAGTACCTGGAGGTTGTTCTTGACTCTGTGGTGGAGCTCCTGGACGAGGGCGGTCTGGACCTCCAGGGAATCCCGGAGCGCTCGCTCCGCTCGTTCCCTCCCTTTGCACTGCTCACGCTCCCGGCTGATACGGAGCTGGAGATCCCGGAAGGTCGGGAGGAGGAGGAGGTAGAGAAACAGTGAGGTAATCAGCACGAAACCGATCCCTTTGATCGTCTGCGGCAGGGATCCTCCCGGGAGCAGGAGGAGGACGAGGCTGTCCGACCCGACTATCCAGAGGGTTGCTAGAATCAGGTAGGGCAGCACCAGGCGCAGCGCCTTTCGCCGTGCCCAGCTCTCGGGCGAACTCATGGCAAAGTAAGTGTAAACCCCGTAGTGTGCCCTTTCAACCAGCGAGGCGAGGCCGCTTACGACGTTGCGCACCGCGGGAAGATGTAGGATACTGAAGATAATGAGTACCGGTGATCGAAAGCAGTACCTGGAGCGTTACGAGGACCCCGCAGCGGTCAATAGCGCTATGGAGGAGATTTTTTCGAGCCTGACCCACGCGGTTGGCGTGGGCCTCAGTATCGCGGGGCTTGTGGTGCTCCTCGTTATCACCGGCAACGATCCCTCCCCGTGGAAGTACGTCAGCTTCAGCATCTACGGGGCGAGTCAGATCCTTCTTTTTTCCTCCTCCGCCTTGGTCCACAGTTTTTTTGCAATGCCCAGGCTCCGTTATTATCTGCGGATCGTGGATCAAGCCTTTGTATATCTGCTGATCGCAGGCACCTACACTCCGATCACCCTCATCTCCATGCGGGGTCCCTGGGGCTGGGGGGTCTTTTTCACCGTCTGGACCCTCGCCCTCGCGGGTATTCTCCTCAAAACCCTCGTCTTCAAGAAGAAGCACATCATCACCGACCTCCTCTACCTGCCGATGGGGTGGATCATCTTCTTCACCTTTCGCCCCCTTCTGCGGATGGCTCCTGAGGGGTTCGTCGCCTGGCTCCTCATCGGTGGCGCCTGCTACACCGTGGGCGTACTCTTCTACCTCTGGAAGCGGCTTCCCGGAAGCCATGTGGTCTGGCATCTCTTTGTCCTCGGCGGCAACGTCTCCTTCTTTCTCGGCTACGCTCTCCACGTGGCGTAAAGGGCGGTGATGCGCTACCTCTACCTTCTGCTTGCCATCCTCGGAGCGGTGCTCCCCCTCAGTCAGTTTGTTCCCGCCTCGATCGACGGGAGCTTCTCGGTGGGACAGCTGATCTCCGAGCTCATGGCAACCCGAAACCTGCGGGGGGTCGCCTTCGACCTCCTCGTTGCCGCGGTTACCGGAGTCGTTTTTATGGTCGTCGAGGGACGGAGGAAGCGGGTTGCTCACCTCTGGCTACCCCTCATTGGAACTGTTTTTGTCGGCTTCTCCTTTGGGCTGCCGATCTTTCTATTCCTGCGGGAGACCCGCGAGGAGCGCCTGGAACCTTCGGATGGAACCTCCTGAACAATCTGAAAGTGAGAGAAAGCTCAAAGTCTACGCGAATCGGATCGAACAGATACTCGAGCTGACCGCCGAGCTGAGCGGAGAGGTACGGGATCTCGAGGCGCTCTACCCGCGGATCCTCGACCATCTATCCCAGACAGTCGACTTTGTCAGCGCGAGCATCCAGCTCCTCGAGGATGATAGTCTGCGAATCGTCGCCTTTCGGGGCTTTCTCGACTGGAAGACCGTGAGAGACCTCGTCTTTCCCCTGCGGGAACCGTATCCGAACGCCGAGGTCGTCATCCAGCGAAGGAGTATCGCCCTCGACGACATCCGCCGCGTCGCACCCCATTTCAAGGAAGAGCAGAAGCGCTTCGCATCAGGCCACATCCGCTCCTGGCTCGGCGTACCGATGATCGTTCGGCAGACCGTCGTCGGGGTGATAACCGTCGACCGCGCCCGGGTGCAGCCGTTCAGCGATGAGGAGGTGCAACTGGTCTCCACCTTTGCCGCCCACGTCGGGGCGGCGATTAACAACGCCCGCCTCTACCGCGACCTCGCCCGGGCCGCGGAGATGCGGGAGTACCTCCTCCGGGAGCTCCACCACCGGGTCAAAAACAACATGCAGCTGGTCTCGAGCATTCTCGCCCTTCAGAGCCGAACCCTCAGGGACAGCCAGGCCCGGGATGTACTTCGGGAACTCCAGCTTCGAGTACGCTCCCTCGGACTCGTCCATGAGGCGCTCCATGAGGCCGCGGATGTCGGTGCGGTCGATCTCGGGAGCTATCTGCGGTCGGTTGTGACAAACATTCTCGCCGAGTACGCCGTCGACCATCCGGTCCGGGCACAGATCAGCGCCGACGAGGTGACTGTCGGTGTCGACCTGTCGGTTCCTCTCGGGCTCATTGTCGGGGAGATAACCTTGAACGCCGTAAAGCACGCCTTTCCCGACCGAGAGCAAGGCACCCTGAGCTGCACCCTCCGTCGCCGGGGGCAGGAGATCTCCCTCACCCTCGCCGACGACGGGGTCGGCATTCGCGGCGAGGTAAACCTCAAATCCCCGGAGAGCTTCGGCCTGCGGCTTATCACCGCCTTGACCGAGCAGCTCGGCGGGAATGTTGAGGTCGAGGTGGAAGGCGGCACCCGCTGGAATCTCACCTTCGAACTCCCCTCAGTCGAGGAGCCCCCGGCAGCGGGGCGCGCTTAAGTGTAATCGCATCGGGATGGCTCCCGCGGCCGGGAGACCTGCCGCCCCGGGGGCCGGGAGCTACACCGCCCCCAGGGCCGGGAGTTACACCGCCCCAGGGCCGGGAGTTACACCGCCCCAGGCCCGGGAGTTACACTGCCCCCGGGGCCGGGAGTTACACTTCCCCAGGGGCCGGGAGCTACATTGCCCCAGGGGCCGGCCAGGGCCCCGCTGGGCCCGGGAGTTACACTGCCCCAGGGGCCGGGCAGGGCCCGCCTGGGCCGGGAGTTACACCGCCCCCGGGGCCGGGTTGTCTCAGGCCGAGGGGAGGGCGTTTTCCAGGTCCGCTATCAGGTCCTCAGGAGCCTC
>JBKHDM010000117.1:0-6548 GCA_046541355.1 Spirochaetaceae bacterium | reverse complement strand
CCGTCCCTGCCAACCTCGATTACCCGCCCGGCGGCGGCGGCGTACACGTGTGCTCCACGGGGAGATCGGAAATCAACCCCCCTGTGGAATGATCGAAAGCCGAAAACTGGATGGGTGCGGTAGCCGAAGTGGCTGGTCACCGTCGCCTCGTCTAAAGGCACCCTGAAAAACGAGCCGAGAAGGTGGCGCTGTTCCGCTCCCGAGAGTCTTGCCTCGGGGATAAACCGGAATGTTGCGCTTTCCCCCAGGAGGAGCACCGGAAAGCTCGGCGCGCCGGCGGTCGCCGATGCCCGCTCATGGGAGAGGAGTACTTCGAAGCGCGTCTCAGGGTCCGTCGGCAGAAAGATTCCCGGCAGCGAGGGAACAAGCACGCTCTCCCGTCCCGCCGGGATATCTACAGTCGGCAGCCGGTTGAGTGTGGCGAGGCTCTCGACGGTCAGGTTGAAGCGGGCGGCCACGGCGTGAAGCGTGCGCTCCCCGGCGAGACGGTACTCGTAGATGCGTAAAGCTGGAAGCGGCTCTCCCTCGGCGGAAGAGCGAAAATACCGCTCTACTGCCGCTTGATGCTGGAGATAGAGCGGGTCTCCCCGGTCGGCACGTTCGATTGTCGGATAGGGAGAGCGTCCAAAGAGCGCGAAGCTCGGGAGAAGCAGAAGTAACAGATAGAAAACGGGAATCCGATACCGGCTCCTCATACTCTCCTTTTCGGCGCGAGAGCCACTCCCGTAAGGAAAAGAGCAAAAACCGCCGCAGGCGGGGTGAGAAGGTAGAGTCCGAGGACGACGCTCCTGATCGTCAGGTATATGAAAAAGAGGGCCGCTGCGCCGAGCCCAGCCCGCCGAAGGGAGGTGGCGGTCGGCCCGCGGCGGGAGAGTCTCCGGACAAGGAGAACAATACCCCCTCCGACAGCAACGGCGATCACCAGCCCCGTGTAGAGTGCCCGGTGGTGGGTGGCCAGGTACCAGAGGGGCAGCACGATCACACCGGAGATCAGGAGGATCCCGAGAAGGAGGGGGATCACGCCGGAGAGGAGGGAGAAAAGATACCGGTAGCCGGCGAGCATCCGACCCACCAGCGGCTTAAGGTGCACCCAAAAACTCCGTCTCCTGCTCGTCGAGCAGTTCGAGCTGTCTGCGGTACTCCTGCGCCGCCTCCCGGTCTCCCGCCTCCTCGGCCACCTCAGTGAGAATACGGAGGTTCCTGCGGGTCTCCTCGAACTGATTGAGGGCGATCGTGACCCGCAGAGATCGCTGCAGGTAGTCGTAGGCGGCCTCTGAATTGCCCGCCTCCCGGTTGAGACGGCCGAGAATGTGCAGGTCCTTTGCAATGCCCGGAGAGTTTTCCGCCCGCTTATCGTAGTCGAGGGCGAGCTCGGCCCGCTCGATCGCGCCGGGGAGGTTATCCCTTCGTCTCTCCAGGGAGGCGAGCATGTACTGGTTGGACGCGAGCTCCGCCCAGGCGCTTCGCTCCTCGTTGATGGCCGCCGCCTCTCCGAGGAGTTCCTGCGCCTCCTCGAGAGATCCCTCGCGCATGCGCACCACCGCGAGGTTGTGCAGCACGATCGGATCCGCCCCGAGCTCCTCGGCGATGATAATCGCCTCCGCCTCCCCGAGGGCCGCGGCGGCGTCGGCGGTACGGTCCTGGTAGAGGTAGAGCTCCCCGAGGTTCGCGTGCGCCTGGACCAGAGCCTCCGGCGCCTCATGCCGTTGCGCTATCTCGAGGGCGAGACGAAAGTTGCTCTCAGCCGGGGCGAGACGGCCGACGGCGAGATAGACCCGGCCGATAGCGTTGTGGTTGGTCGCGATCCCGGGCTGGTTGTCAACGCTCGTGTTCTCCTCGAGGGCGAGCTCGAAGAACCGCAGGGCGAGTTCATACTCGGCGTCGGCGAAGTAGGCGTTACCGAACTCGGCGTAGCGGCTCGCCTGGTTCTTGGTTTCAAAAACCGCCTCCGGAGGGTCCGGAGAGGAGGAGCACGCGCCGAGCAGGAGGGTGAGGGCGGTCAGAGAGAGGATTCCGGCGCTCTTCTTCATTTAGAACTCCGCCTCCCGGAAGCTCTGAAAGTTTGTCGGTTGGTCGAGCTCCGGGGTGATTCCCCCGCGGATGAGGGGGTTGTTGCTCAACCCCTCGAGGACGTCCTGACCGGTCTGAACCGCCTCCCGTCCCTCGGAGAGGAGGGCGGCGATCTGAGGGGACTGACTGGTGATAAAGCCCGAGAGGTCCTCCACCTCGGTGGCGGTGTTATTGAGACTCAGGAGAATCGCCTCGATCTGGTCGTAGAGGGCGTTGTTATCATCGAGGATCGTCGCCAGGGAGCCTTGGGGGTCGAGGAGCTTCGGCACAATCCCCGTAGGATCTGCAAACTCCGCCGACGCCTGGGCGAAATTGTCGGTAATTACCCCGACATCTTCGAGGACAACGTTGGTCCGGCTCGTGGTCTCCTCGAGGGTCCGGTCTACCTCGACCATGAGGGCGTTGATGTTGGTGAGGGTCTCACCGAGGGGGCCCTCATCCTGACCGGCGAGGGCGAGATTGACCGTGGCGAGGGTCGCCTCGACCTCCTGGAGCACGTTGTTTACGTTTGCGAGGATCGGGTCGAGCTGTTCAATGAGACTACTGATCGGGTCGGAAGACCTCGGCACATCCACGAGCCCCTGGGCGAGGAGCTGCAGGCCCTCCTCGGTATTGAGGGATGCGATAAACGAGCCCTCCGGAAGCGGTTCGGTCGGGGTTACCCCCTGATGGAAGACAAGGCCGCCTCCCAGCCCGATCGGGCTGCTTTGCAGCTGCAGAACGCTATGGGCGTAGACCCGATCGACGTAGGTGTCCTGGATGTAGAACTCCACCTCGACGACGTTCTCCTCGTTGAGGGAGATGTCGGTGACCCGACCGATCTCGAACCCCTTGAAATCGACCGCCATCCCGATGGAGAGGCCGTTTGCCGAGTCAAAGGCGCTCTCGTACCGGTAGTTTCGCGCGAACCAGCGCTGGTTGACGCCCATGAGAACGAGGATTGCCACGACGAACGCGACGGCAACAAGTATAAAGACCCCGACCACCTGGTGGGCAAAGCGAATGCGAAACTTCATGCTCCTGAAAGTCTATGTTCAACCGATAGGGTAGTCAATCCAATCAGAGGTCGAAGGGGTTGCTCTCGTCCTCTCCGAGGAGCTCGAGAATGTCACTGTCATAACTCGAGCTCAAGTTCAGGACTTCCGCGAGGATCTGCTTAACCCTGGCTGAATCGGTTTTGACGATGTTTTCCATCGTGTCAAAGGCGAGAACCTTACCCCGTTCAATGACCACCAGATAGTCCGCGAATCGGGAGGCGAGACGGGCGTTATGACTCGTTATGATCATGGTTCGCCCCTCCCGCTTGAGTCGCTCGATAACCTCGCTTATCTTCTGCACCGCCTGGGAGTCGAGGGAGGTGCTCGGCTCATCCATAAAGATCATCCTGGGACTGAGGACCAGGGCGCGGATAAACGAGGCGATCTTACGCTCACCGAGAGAGAGGGAGGCGGGACGGAGGGTGAGGTCCTCCCTGAACTCGACCAGATCGATGAGGGCGTCTATCCGGCGGCGCACCTCCGCCGGAGGCATCTGCGGACGATGGTACTGGAGGGGAAGGCTCAGGTTCTGGAGGATCGTGAGGTTCTGCCAGAGGGCGGCGTCCTGGAAGACAAAGCCGTGCTCCTGGCGCAGTTTCCGCAGCTCCTTCTCGCTCAGCTTTGCTATATCCCTGCCGTCGAACTGGACTCGACCCGTATCACAGGGGAGGATACCGGCGGCGCATTTGAGAAGCATCGACTTCCCCGACCCGCTCGGCCCCATGATAAAGGTCGTCTTGCCCCGGGGTATTTCGAGGTCTACATCTTCGAGAATGGTGGCGCCTTCGATCTGGAGTCCGACGCCCGCAAGGGAAACTGCGCTATCCACGGTGCAACTCCTAGGCGTAGTAGACCAGGGTGAGCAGAGCGTTTGCCACGATAAGCAGCATAAAGCCCTGTCCCACCGACTTGATTGCGGTCTGCGGCACCTCCGTTGCGGAGCGCTCGACCTTGAACCCGTAATAGGTGGCTACCGTTGAGATGACCGCGCCGAATACCACGCTCTTGATGATCGAGGAGAGGACGTCGACCGGTGAGAGGGCGCGCAGGAGACTGGAGAAGTAGTCGACGAATCCGACAGCCTCGACGAACTGGGTGAGAAAGTAGCTTCCGAGGAGGCCGAAGATGTTGAAATAGAGGTTGAGGAGTACCACCGATACGATGACTCCGATAAACCGGGGAACCACGAGATAGTTGATCGGGTTGATCCCCGTTGCCACATACGCCTCGATCTCATGGTTGATAACCATGTTGCCGAGCTCCGTTGAGATTGCGGTTCCCGAACGGGCGGTGACGATAAACGCCGTCAGTATCGGCCCGAGCTCCCGGGTAATGACGGTGATCAGGATGGTGTAGATGAGACTCCCCTGGCCGAACTGCGGCAGCAGGGAGACCCCCTGGATAATAATGATCGCCCCGAGGGCGAGAGCAAGGACGGCGATGACCGAGAGCGCCTCAACCCCGGTAAAGAGAATTTGAAAGGTGAGAACCCGTCTCGACCGGTTCTCTCTGAGGTAGGCGACAGTCTCCTTGAGAATCTCGAAGAAGAAGCCCATGGCGTAGGCGAAACTCTGGAGCGAGCCTACAGCCTTGCGGCCGATACGTTCGTGAAACGGAATCGCCGACAACATAACAAGGATAGTAGGCCGGACAGCGATAATTAGGCAACTTGATTTTTCCGAGACCCTCGGATAGGATTTTACAGGAGGAGTTTAGCTGGTGCCCAAAGCGATGAGCTTCAACCCCAACTCTGTTATTTACTTCCAGGGTGATATCGGAGATCGGGTCTTTATACTCAAGGCGGGCCGGGTCAGCCTCAACTCCAGAGACATCGAAACCGGAGAGGAGGTGCACGACCTCATCCAGACCGGAGAGTTTTTCGGTGTCAAGTCCGCCCTCGGTAAGTATCCCCGGGAGGAAAACGCCGTTGTCCTGTCCGAGGCGCAGGTAGTTGTCTTCTCGGTTCCTGAGTTCGAGCAGCTTGTAAGCAACAACACCCGAATCATCATGAAGATGCTCAAGGTGTTTTCAAACCAGCTTCGCCGTATCCACGGCAAGGTCAGCTCCCTGCTCAATACCGGTAACCAGACCGACCCGGAGGCAGGGCTCTTCCAGATCGGCGAGTACTACATGCGCAAGAAGGACTACACCCACGGATCCCACGCCTTTCGGCGCTACCTCGAGATATACCCCTCGGGAGCCTATGCGGACCCCGCAAGGGAGTATCTTAAGAAGGCTGAGGAGTTTCTCGGCAAGTACGGCGACGGCCAGGGCCCCGGGGCGAGCAGCGTTGGGGGCACCAGCGCCAAAAGCAGCGCTACCCGGGCAGGCAAGGAGCTCAACGACGAGGAGAAGCGCTACTACAAGGCGGTGAGCCTCCAGAGCAAGGAGCAGTACAAAGAGGCCCTCGAGGAGTTCCAGCAGCTGGCCAAGGAGGCGGTCAGTGAGGAGATGCAGATCAAGTCGATGTACGAGATCGGTCGCTGCCTCTTTTTTCTCAATCAGTACAACGCCACGGTCAAGCACTTCTCAAATCTCCTTCAGAAGTACCCCCGTATTGGCGAGATTAACGATATCCTGTTTTATATCGGGAAGAGCTACCACGAAGCTGGTGAGAGCGAGCGTGCACGAACCTTCTACGCCCGCGCCCTGAGCATGGGTTCCCCGAGCCAGGCGATAACCCGTAAGGTAAACGCGGAGCTTCGTAAGCTGTCGTAGCTGCAAGGAGAGAATTTGTCGAATCTGAACCTCGCGGCCTTCGAGCGGTTCGCGGTGACATACAAAAAAAACCAACTCCTCTTCTGTGAGTATGAGCCGGGGGACACCTTTTATCTCATACAGGAGGGGAGGGTTCAGATATCGAAGATAATCGGGGATATCGAAAAAACGATCGACATTCTCCAGCCCGGGGAGCTCTTTGGTGAGATGGCGATCCTCGAGGAGGCTCCCCGCTCAGCCTCGGCGATGGCTATAGATGATGTGCGGGTTCTCGAGTTCAACCGTGCGAACTTCGAAATCCTGCTCACCGGCAATCCCCAGATAGCGCTCAAGCTCCTGCGGCTCTTTGTAAAGCGGATCTACGATCAACGAAGACGCTTTCTCATCCTGACCCTCGACGACATCCAGGCGCGGGTTGCGGATGTGTTTCTCATGCTCGACGAGGGCGACACCAATCACGTGCCCGAAGAGGAAGACGACAAGCGGGTCTTTCACGTTTCCCCCGACGACATCGCCCACTGGGCAGGGCTGAGCCCGGAAAAGTGTCGTCAGGTGATCAACAACTTCGTCAATCAGCGCCGCCTGGAGGTCGAGAAAGACCGGATCGTCGTACTCAACATCCACGACCTCCAACGCCTGGTAGCCTCTAAACGGAAAGAGTAGGCCCGAGGGCTCTCAGGGAGTAACCCTCTCCAGAAAAGAGAGGATCTCCGAGAGCACCTC
>JBKHDM010000116.1:0-6587 GCA_046541355.1 Spirochaetaceae bacterium | reverse complement strand
ACCCTCACCTCAGAGGGGGCGCTATCCCTAACCCGCAGGGACGACACGGTGTTCTACGCCTTCGGCGATGATGAGCCGCAAGGAGTCGCAGGGGAGTCGCTCTACCTCCTGCACGCCGGAGAGGGCGAACCGGTCGAGATCCGACGAACTTTTGAATCTCCCTGATTGGTACTCTGTAGTTTTGTAGTAGAATATCCCCGTAACCATCTACGTTCCGCCGAAGACCGGTGTTATAGAGACAGGAGGGTTTCGTGAAAAGAGTCGCACTCCTCGTGATGCTGCTTCTCGCAACTGCAGGGTTTGCCCAGGAGTTCTCCGAGCGTCGGGAGATCGCCGTCTTTCAACTCGGCTACTACGGCATGCCCACCGATCCCGCCGTGACGACCACCCGGGCGACGGTGCAACTCGGGGTGATCCGCTTTGACTATCGCGAGCAGATTCAGCCTCGAACGACCGATATCTTTGAGCGCGCCCTCGGCTCCATAGACGAGCAGATCCGCAGCGTCTTTATCAATCTCGGCCGATTCGAGGTTATCGGACTGAGTAAGCGTCTGAGCGCGGAGAACGTGGACGCGTATATCGAGACCCTCCGACAGGTAAAGGAGGAGGAGATCGAGCTTCCCGAAACGGTGCTTCTCGGTCAGGAGGCGTTTACCGAGGCGGACTTCAACAGGCTGACCGGTGACTTTATCGTGGTGGTCCCCACAGTCTCCTTCTACAATCTCAGCGAGAACGACGAGGGCGAGTTCGAGTCGACGATCGAGACCTCCTTTACCTTTATCGATGTCCGGGAGCGCCGGGCGATCGAGCAGTTCTTTATCGAGACCGGGGGCGTCGACGACGATCCGGTGGACGCGATGCGCTCGGCGGTGGATGGGATACCGATGCAGCTCTCCTTCCAGATCCGTAACATGGATATCTTTCGTATCCGCACCGGAGTCCTCGATGTTGCGGGACGAGAGATCATGATGGAGTTCGGGGAGAACATGGGGGTGGTAAAGGGAGACGAGTATGCTATTGTCCGCTCCCGGATTCTTCCCACCGGCCACACCGCGGATGAGCAGACCGGCCTCATCGCCATCAAGGAGGTTCAGGAGGGATTCTCCCTTGGTTACCTCTATTACGCCGATCCGGACCCGGTAATTGGAGACCAGCTTGTGGAGGTGCCGCGTTACGGCATCGAGATCAATCCGTACGCGAGGGTGCTCGCGGACGCGGCAAACGGACGCTACACCTTTGTTCCCGGCTTGCGGGCGACAGCCTCCCGGGGCTTCTTTCAGACCCGCCCGCAGGTCGGCGTGGAGATCCCCTTTACAGCGACGATCCTCGGCTTTTACGTTCCCGTGAACGTCTACGTCGGAGGGGAGTACAACCTGATGCTCGGACGGCTCAAGGCGAACCCGAGCTTTGGTCTCGGTGTGGGAAGCGCGATTCCGGTAAACGATGAGGTGTTGGAGGAGTTCGCAACCCACCTCGGCGGCCAAGGCATGCTGAGTCTGAGTTACCTTGCCGGTCGTGACGTGATGATCCACGCCGATCTCGGCTACGCCTACTGGTTCGGGCTCTACGATCGGATCTTCGAGGAGACGGTTCTTGATCGTTTCTTCGCCGGTTACGGTGGAATTCTTGTAGGAGCGGGGGTAAGCTTCAAATAGCCTCCAAAAGGACGAAAGTGATGGTTAAGATTCTGGGAAGTGTCATGTTTATCTCGGCGGTTGTCCTGCTCACAGCGGGATGCGCCGGTGCACCCGAGAGTGCTCCTCCCCCGGAGCGTGGGGAGCAGGAGGTCTACTTCGGTGAGGGTCGATCGGAGAGTCTCGCCCGGGCGATGTCCGCGGCCAAGATGGACGCTGTTCGAAACGCGGTCATCGACATGATCGGGCCGGACCGGGAGGAGCAGAACCGTCAGACCCTCGAGGAGGAGCTGTACAACTCCCGTAACCCCAACCTCTTTGTCTACCCCGAGACGATGGAGACCCTCCGCAATGAGAACGTCGGCAGCGTGGAGCAGTTAGACTTTGTCTACGAGGTGAGGATCAGGGTGAATCGTCCGGCGATCGAGACGGTACTTCGCCAAGCCGGGGTCACCGGGGGCGGCGCCACCGCCGAGGAGAACGCCGGGGATCGGGCGGAGGATCTTGTCGAGGAGGCGAATCGGGACACCCCGAGCCCCGGGGCGTCTGTGGAGGCGCCGGAGGCGCCGGAGGAGCTCAGCCCCCAGGAGGGGGACTTTGCCGAGGCGACGCCGGAGCAGGAGCGGTTTATCCGCCGCTACGTCGACACCATGACCTACATGGTCTACGCCGATGAGGAGAGCGCCGAGGCGGAGAGCTTTCTGATGCGCAGCGCCGTCGGGCAGGCGAACGCCTACCTCACCTCCCAGGGGATGGTCGCCATCGATTATCGGCAGGTGGAGTCGCTCCAGCGGGACCAGGAGATTGTTTATGAGGAGGAGACCGGCCGGGAGATGAGTATGATTCAGTGGGTTGCCCAGCGACTCAACGCCGACGTCTACATCGAGCTCGACGCCTCAACCAGCAGTGAGACCAACGACTCGAACCACTACGCCACGGCAACCGTCACCTTGCGCATGTTCGACAGCTCCACCGCCCAGCTCCTCGGGTCGGTAAACCGGCGGAGTCAGCGTACCCTGAGCAGGGTCTCCCAGGAGGACGCGGTTCTCAACGCCCTGCAGTCGACGGTCTACCAGGCGATGCCGGTGGCGATCGAGCAGTCCGAGGTGCAGATGGCCCGAAACCTCGCCCGGGGGGTCCGATTCGTGGTAACCCTGCAGAACACCCCTGACGCCCGGCTGATCAGCAATTTTCGCAGGCAGCTGCGCCGTTCGGTAAGCGACGTGATAACCGTCTCTCAGACCGCCGAGCAGACGCAGTACGAGATTTACTTTTACGGACGCGGCGACGAGCTTGAGGATACCATTTACGATGTCGCGGACCGTGTGCCGGGATTCGAGAGTCTCTTTCTCGTATTGACTCGAGGTAACACCCTGACCTTTGACACGGGGTTATAGAATCTGATGAGTGTGACTGCCTTTTTTAGTTTCAGGAGGATCAAGATGAAACGAAGTGTACTGCTTGTCGTCCTTGCGGCGACTGCCGGACTTATTCTCGTTGGTTGTGGTAGCGATCCGGAACCGGCCCCCTCGCCGACGGATAACGTCCAGGAGCCGATTCTTCGGCAGCCGGATATGCTGGACCACAAGAACTACAAGTGGGGCCGGGAGGTGCCGGACTGGGTGGTGATGAACACCCAGGAGCTCGAAGAGATGGACCGTTTCGAGGATGACTACGTGTTCAAGTTCGAGTCGCCCCGGGCACAGAGTCTCCAGGGCGCCGAGCTGTGGACCCGCAACTTTCAGGCGGCCTCCCAGATCGCCCAGGTCGTGCGTAACCGCGTCCAGACCAAGTTTGCCGGCGCCGCCGCGGGGGACATGGATATGCTCGAGACCTACATGGAGCAGGTGGTTCAGAGCTTCTCGGATGCAGAGTTCTCCGGATACCAGCCGGTGGATGATTACTGGGTCCAGATGCGATACTACAATGACGACGGTTCCGTCGAAGAGGACGCCTACACCTATCTGGTTCTCTACACGATACCTCAGAACACCCTCGATCAGATGATCGACGATGCTCTCGAGGAGGCGGCCGAGGAGGACGATGCGGACAATGAGGAAGAGCAGACCGCTCGACAGCGGGTACAGGAAGCGTTCGAAAACGGACTCGAATAGCTAAGCAAACTCAGCGCTTCCGCCGTCGCCTCTCCTGGGGGCGACGGCAGGGCGTGCGCTGGAGAGAGGCTGAGATGAAGCGCCGGGCACACCTACTTACTCTACTTGCACTACCTCTGCTTTTTTTTGCCTGCGCCACCGGTGGCGATGGCGCCGGGGCGGATGGCGCGCCTCCTCCTGCATGGGTCGTCGACCCGCCGGAGTCCACGGCGCAACTCGAGTACTTTCTCGGCTCCGCATCGAGCGCGGAGGGAGACGTAGCGGCGGCTGAGGAGCAGGCTGTGGCGGACCTCCTGGCGGAAATTACCCGATACATGGGTGTGCGGGTAACAAGCGAGTCCACCGCCGAAGCGCGAGCCTCTCTCGACGACTTTGAGACCGACGTGACCCAGATAGTGCGGCAGGAGAGTGACGCCCGGGTCGAGGGGTTGCGAGTCGAGGATCGCTACGTTGAGCGCTCAGGGGATCGGGCTACGGTCTACATCCTTGCGAGTTATGAGCAAGCCGCTCTCGCCGCGGAGCGGGCGCGGATCGCCGCGCTCTTTCAGGAGCGAGTCGACGCCATCGCGGTCCCCGAGTCCCAGGCGCGAAGCCTCGAAGACCAGGGTGCCTATCTCGAGGCGGCCCTTCGCTACATCGAGGCCGCCTCAGCCGCCGCCGGCTCAACCCTCGAGAACGCTGAGATACGCTTCGAGCGTAATATCACCGCCGCCCGAAGCATTGTCTCCGAGCTCACCCTGGAGAAGGAAAACGACAATCTCTCCACCAACGTCAACACGCCCTTTGACGAGCCCTTTCTCACCCGGGTCACCGTCGCGGGACGACCCCTTCCGGAGGCGGAACTCCTTGTGAGCTACAAGGTGCTGCGTTCCAACGGACGAACCGGTGTCGCCACCGCCCGGGTACGGACGGACAGCCGCGGTGTTGCGGCCTTCGACCACCCGGTACCGCAGTTTGTCGGGGATGAGACGCTCTCGGTCGGCCTCGACCTGAACGCCTATCTCACCCCCCTCGAGACGGCGCCCTCCCGTTTCCAGGGACAGGTCGATTCCCTTCTCGATATCCTCGCCTCGAAGCGGGTTCTTTTTCGATACTCCGTGGAGAGTGGGGCGGGGGATGTTCCCACGGCGATCGCGATCCTTGCCACGGACATTGCGGGAAATCCGATTGACGACGGGGCGACCGAGTCCGGTCTGCTGCAACGGTTGAGCAATGAGGATTTCGATATCAGGCTGCTTTCCATCTCCCGGGAGGAGCTCGCCGGGCTCGACCAGTCCGCCATTATCGATCGGGTGCGGGAGGCGGCGGGGGAGGATGTGCAACGGGTGATCTTCGGCGTCGTCGGCATCGACGAGTTCGAGGAGCGCGACGGGATCATCGTTCGTGTATCCGGCTCGGTAACGGCGGTTCGCCTCGCCGACGGTGCGGTCCTCGCCTCGGCCGAGGGCTTCCAGCGCAGCCGCGGGCGGAGCTCGCAAAGCGCGATCTCCGCCGCCTTCCGCGGTCTCGGCGACCGTTTTGCCGAGGAGCTGCTGCGGGAGCTGCCCTAGGGGCGGGTTGCCCGGGAAAGCGGTGTTCTCACGGGCGCCCCGCTTCCAACGCCTCACAGATGAGCCTCGGGTTGTTGGTGATGATGCCGTCGACCCCGAGTTCCTTTAACCGGAGCGCCTCCCGGGGGTCGTCCACGGTCCAGGGGAGTATCGCGTATCGCCGGGAGAAGCGCGCCATGTACCGCCGGGTGACCAGGTCATGGCGAGGCTTTAAGGCGGCCACGGGAACCAGGAGTCTCCCCCAGCCGCGGCGCAGGAGGTGCGGGACCTCCCGATCCGGGGAGTAGATGGTGCCCCGGGGTATCTCCGGAGCGAGAGCCGCCGCCTCCCGGAGGGCGTGGGGATTAAAGGAGGAGATGAGGACCTTTTGCTCCAGGCCGGACTCCCGGACCAGGCGTATCGCCTCGGCCTCGACCCCCGTCGTTCGCCGGCTCCGGGACTTTATTTCGATGTCGTAAAAAACACGCCTCCCAAAGGTTCGAAACAGCTCCTCGAGAAGTGGTATTCGGTAGGTTTCGAGTTCCGCCCTCGTCAGGGAGAGGATGGGCCGGGGCTCACCATGGAGGCGGCGGAGGTCGAAATCGTGGTACACCACCGCCTCTCCCGTGGCGAGGCGATGGATGTCGAGCTCGATCCCGAGACTCCCCGCCTCGACGGCCGCGGTAAAGGCGGCCATCGTGTTTTCAGGGTACTCGGCGGCAAAGCCGCGGTGGGCGATGACCAGGGGCTTACTGCCGGGCAGGTCGAGGGGAGTCATCAGTCGAGGTTGAGCCGCTCCTTGAGGCGGGCGAGTTCGTCCTCCACGGACTGCTTTTGTTCGAGCTCCTCGAGCCTCCTCCGGTCACGGTCACCGGTTCCGGCGGCCCCCTCGAGGGAGGCGAGGAGCGCCTCGGTGTCAACCGACCGCTCCTCAGCCACGGCGACCTGTTTCAGTTGAGCCTCGGCAAGGGCGATCTCATCGTCGAGCTTCTCTATCTGAACAAGGGCGGCGGCGTTTTCGTCGGCGATCTCGTTGCACCTGTTGAGCGCCTCTTTTGCAGCCTCTCTCTTTCCGAGTTGCTGTGCGTTGCGCGCCCGTGCCTCCCAGATCGCGAACTGAGCTTCGAGATCCCTGCGCCGCTTTTCCTCGAGCTTCCGGGCCGCCATGAGCTCGATGAGAGCCTCCCGGCTCCGTCTGAATGCCTCTCCTGCCACGACCCTAACGATAGCATACCGCCCCGGGGACCGCCACCGCCCCGGCGCCGCCGGGGGCCGGGGAGCTGCGCCCGCCCAGCCGCACGCACCGCTGC
>JBKHDM010000115.1:0-6740 GCA_046541355.1 Spirochaetaceae bacterium | reverse complement strand
GAGGAGGCGGAGCCTGAGGAGGCGGAGCCTGAGGAGGCGGAGCGGCTCGCGGAGCTTGAGGAGCGGGAAGAGGAGCTCGACCGTCGGGAGGAAGAGCTCGAGGAGGAAGAGGAGGAGCTCGAAGAGCTGACCGAGCGCGCCCAGGAGCTCTACGACGAGACCTCCGAGGACCAGGAGACGGTTATCGAAGAGGAGGGGCGCGAGGAGGCCGGGGCCGCGGCGGAGCCGCTTCTCTTTTTCCTCGTTGACAACTCCGGGGAGGCGGGGCGCCTTGTCCTCGTCGATCAGCGAAACGGCGAGATTCTCTCCCGACAGGAGGAGGGTGCGTTGCGCAGAGGAAGCTCCCGCGCCTTTGCCGGGGGCGTCGTCGCCCTCGAAGCGGCCTCGACGGATCAGACCCGGGCGGTTGTCCTCGATGAGGAGAGTCTCGAGGTGACCGAGGAGTCCGAAGAGGTGGTCTACCGGGCAAGCAGTGTGACCGTAAGAGAAGGATCGGTCTACATGGTTGTGCGGGATGAGGGTGCCTGGAAGGTGGGCAGGTTAAACGATCAGCTCGAGGTGCAGGCGACTTCCGTCGTCACGGTGACGCCGGACTCGGAGCTTACCTTCTCCGAGCAGACCCTCCTCGCCCAGG
The DNA here is from genome assembly GCA_046541355.1 of Spirochaetaceae bacterium. Lineage (GTDB taxonomy): Bacteria > Spirochaetota > Spirochaetia > DSM-27196 > Alkalispirochaetaceae > CAYZHV01. The sequence continues at coordinate 6,106 of JBKHDM010000115.1, read as the reverse complement.
GTATTGACGGGTCGGTCCTGATCCTCGACGCCGAGGACCTTCGGGTCACCCGGTAACCTGACAAAGGAGCGCGAAGATGTCCCAGGCCGGCCCATTTGCCGGGAGAACGGTCCAGGTTGTCCGGGACCTGAGCCCGGATGAGCAGCTCTACCTCTACGAGCAGGCCCGGCGCATCAAGGAACTCACCCTGAGCCGGAGAGGTGCTGAGCTTGCCCCCTTCCGGATTACAGACCCGGACGCGGCGTTTTATCTCCTTTTTATGGAGGACTCGACGAGGACCAAGGAGTCCTTCCGGAACGCGGCCAAATTTCATGGTTTGCGGGTCAACGATTTTGACGCCAAAACCTCCTCTTTCCAGAAAAAAGAGTCAATCACCGACACGGTCAAGATGCTTGTCGGCTACGCTGAGCGTTCTGTCTTTGCAGTTCGAACCTCTCTCGAGGGGACCTGTCGCTGGCTCGAGGAGGCGGTCGGCTCCTACGCCGAGCGGGTGGGCAAGCCGACCCCCGCCTTTATCAACGGCGGAGACGGCCGCCACGAGCATCCTACCCAGGAGTTTCTCGACGAGTTCAGCTTTCTCGAGCAGCTGGACTGGAAACGGGATCACATTCATCTCGCCCTGGTGGGCGACCTCTTTCACGGACGCACCGTCCACTCGAAGGTTGATGGTCTGAGGATCTTCCGGGAGGTGGAGGTCGACCTTGTCGCCCCTAGGGATATGCAGATGCCGCTCCACTACGTCGAGCGAATGGAGCAGTCGGGATACAAGGTGCGCCGGTTTGAGACGATCGAGGAGTACCTCGCCTCACGCAGCTACGCTCCCCTATGGTACTTCACCCGTCTACAGCTCGAGCGGATGGGAGACCGTCTCCTCGACCGAGTGGAGCATCTGCGCAGGGCGGTCACCTTCCGTCGGGAGTTTCTCGAATCCCTTGGCGAGGGAGTTCGTTTCTATCACCCCCTGCCGAGGCACAGCGAGTTTCCCACAATCCCGCCGTTCCTCGATGCGACTCCTCTCAACGGCTGGGACGAGCAGTCAATGAACGGCTACTACACCCGTATCGCTCTGATCGGCATGGTCTCCGGGCGGATTGGCGGAGATTTTCTCGGGGAGCCTGCGGTCAAGCCAGTGTACGAGGATGACTTTGTCCAGGAGGTGACCCCGGAAGGTCGCAAGAAACCTGAGTACAAGGTCGGAATAAAACCTGTAGCGTCGGGGATCGTAATCGACCACATCGGAAAGGGGAGGAGCCCGAGGGAGATCTGGGACCAGATCGAAAAGATCCGACGTATTCTTGATCTCCAGGTCATAAGCTCCCACGGCGTCTACCGCTCCCAGAGCGACGGAAACCACAAAGGGCTAATATCACTGCCTGAGTGGAACGTGTTCGACGAGAGGCAGATGAAGATCCTCGGGGCCGTTGCTCCCGGGTCCACCCTTAACGTCGTGAGAAAGGGTGAGGTGGAACGAAAGTTCCGTATGAGCATGCCGCCACGGATTTACAACCTCCCGGAGGCAGCGTGCTCAAACGAGGCGTGCATCTCCGCACCGGGCTACAACGAAGTGCCCACCGCCGAGTTCCACCAGATCGGCAAGGAGCGCTACAGTTGTCGCTACTGCGAGAAGCCCCACACCTTCGAGGAGATCTGGCTCTGACCCGCCGGCTACCGGGGGGACTTCAGCTCACCTCTGTTTTCCGAAGAGTTTTGCAAAGAAGCGGCGGATCGAGCGCCAGAGACGGGTAAAAAACCCGGGGTTCTTGAGGTGCTCGAGGCGGTCGTACGCCTCGGCGAGCTCATCCGCGGTAAGCGCCTTGCGATGGGTGTTTTCTTCTACTTCCATCTCCAACAGCTCGGATGCCTCGCTGCGATCGACAACCCGGGCGGCGATAGTGTTCCAGCCCAGTAGTTTTGCCGCCTCGAGGCGGCGATGTCCGGCTATCAGTTCGTTGCGCTCGTTGATCAGGATCGGGTTTATCAGGCCGTGGGTCTTGAGACTCTCCGCAAGCGGTTTGAGATCCCCAAGATTCTTCCGTACTCTGCGACGAAGTATCACTGCGTTTACGTCAATCTGCATGCAACATCCTCGCCCCCTTTCATAGGCTAGTCCAGAAGGGGGTTGCCCTCCTCCTCTTCCGGCAGGGTTCTCGAGCCGCCGCCGGAAGAACTTCGGTCTTCGGTCGAGAGGGTGAGGTCGAGCTCCAGCTGGAAGTCATCCGCCGGGTCGAACTCCCGGGTCTCCTCCACGGGAGCCGAGAGAGGAAAGGCTCCTAAAGAGAAGGAGGAGGTGTCCAGATGCTCCTTGAGCCGGTTTACCAGCTCCGGTCGCTGCTCATCCTCGAACTGTTGCAGCTCGTCAAACCGCGTCGGCTGAGTCCCGGCTATAAAGATCTCCTCAATCGTCTCCCCCCGGTAGTTGGCCGGAGGAAGCAGGCCGGAGCGGGCGGTAACCGGCAACTCCACGACTCCCTCAGGCCGGGTGAACTCCCGTATCGGAAGCCCGTCGTGGACCTCCTTCATGTAGCGACCCCAGACCGGCCCGGTGGTCACAGCGCCGGTCTGATTGACCCCGAGGGAGTTACCCCCGCCCCGGTCAAAGCCCATCCATATCGCCGTGGTGTAATAGGGGGTAAAGCCGACGGTCCAGGCGTCCGCCCAGTTCTGGGTGGTACCGGTCTTTCCCGCTGTTGGCTGGTCAAATCCGCCTGCCACGGATTCTGCGTACCGCAGGGTGCCTGTCTCCACCGTGGAGGCGAGGAGGTCGGTCATTACGTAGGCCGCCTCGGGTGAGAGGACCTGCATCTCCTCAGAGCGGTCGCGCTGGGACTTTCTCAGCTCCGCCTCCGGCTCGAGAACAATCCGGCCGTTACGATCCTCTATGTAGCGAATGGCGATCGGCTCGACTTGACGCCCCTGGTTTGCGAAGGTGGCAAAGGCTTGGGCCATCTCGACGGGAGCAACCTCGACGATACCGAGGCCGACCGGGTACTTTCTCACGAGGTTTCGGGAGTTCATTTCCCGCTCCGGAATCTGGAGGAGGCGCGCAGCAGTGTCGAGGGCGTCCGAGAAGCCGACCCGGTCGAGAACCTTGAGGGATGGGACGTTCATCGACTGTGCGAGGGCGTAGCGGACGAGGACCGGCCCCTCCCATTCACCTCTGTAGTTCTCCGGCGTGTAGGGGGTTCCGTCGTCGTTCCAGAAAACGACCGGCGAGTCGTAGAGCATCGTCGCCGGGGTGACCACTCCCTCCTCGATCCCCGCAGCGTAGTAAAGCGGCTTGAACGAGGAGCCCGGCTCGACCCGGGCATCGACGGCGCGGTTATACTGGTTACGGCTCTCGAAGCGGCTCCCGCCGATCATCGAGAGGATGTGGCCGGTCTCGTTTTCGATGCTTATGAGAGCTCCTTCGACGACGGTCCGCCGGCTCTCCCGTTCCTGATTTCTGTGGGCGATCATCGTCGCCCGCCGCAGCGGCGTTTCTTCGGTAGTGCCGAACATGAGGGAGAGAACATCGACTAACGGATTGATCTCCTCCTGATAGGTCTTACGGGCATCCTGCTTCTGCTTCGTGTCGGCGACCCGGATGTTCTCGATGTTGAATCCGAGGGAGAGCAGGTCGATAATCGCCACGAGCTCGTCACCGTAGCTTGTCCTTGTCGACGTGTTCGACTGGTAGATGGCGTTGGCCCGGGTGATTCCCTCCTGCATGTACCGGTTTGCCGCCTGCTGGTGGTCGAGGTCGAGGGTGGTGTGGACGACAAAACCGTCCCTGTTGATGTCGAGGCTGCCGAGGAGCAGCTCGTTCTCCAGCGTGTAGCGGACGTACTCACTGAAATGAGGCGCCCGGTCCTCCCGCTCAAAAAAGGCGGTGGAAGTATTTGCCCGGGTAAAATCGTAGTTGCTCCAGTAGTCTCTAAAGGAGTTGTCGACCTCTTCCTGGGTTGCGTATCGCTGATCGACCATCTGATCGAGAATGGTACGCTGCATCTCCCGGGCACGGTTGGGATTGCGGATCGGTGAGTAGAGGGAGGGGTTTGCAAGCTGGATAACGAGCATCACCGACTCCGCAACGGTTATCTCCCGGGCGGAGTGGCCGAAGTAGAACTGACTCGCCGCCTCAACACCGTAGTTGCCGTGGCCGAAAAACATCGTGTTCAGGTAGCGCTCGAGGATCTCGTACTTTGTCCAGTTCCGCTCGATCTGCAGCGCCCACCATAGCTCCCGGAGCTTCCGGGTGATGGAAAACTCCGAACGGTCGGCGTAGAGATGGCCGGCGAGCTGCTGGGTAAGGGTACTGCCACCGGAGACGTAGTTGTTCGCCAGCAGGTTCCAGGCGGCCCGGGCGGTACCCTTGAAGCTGAATCCGTGATGCTGAAAGAACGTCGAGTCCTCCCGGGTCACCAGAGCGTATATGAGATGTCTCGGAAGCTCGTCGATAGCGACGAGCTCCCGGTTTTCGTCGGAAAAGAACTCGGTAATGAGCTCGCCGTCTCTGTCGAGGATCTGTGACGGAAGCGACGCAAGCCGGTTGGAACCGTAGGCATCGAGCTGCCTGACGTTCTGGACGGAGGCGAGGGCAAATCCGGTGAGGACTCCCGCAACCACCGCGCAAACCCCGGTAAAACCGAGAAGCGAGTAGAGTACGACGCGCTGTCGTTTGGTCAACGCCATATCCGAGAGAGTAGGTAGGTAAGGGTGTGTTTGTCAAGATAACGTCTGTTAATAACAGAACTTACGATCCCGCCTCTCACATCGGAAGCAAGGGTCCAAAAGGATAAAAAAAGCCGGCCCTTGCGGGCCGGCTGTCGGCATCGGCACATAATAGTAAACTGGGAGGGGAACTATTAAAATACCGACACCTTTATTATCGTCAACTATCTGCTACGGTTTAGTTTTCCTGTAAAAAAACATCGAGGTCAATGCCCAGCTCGTAGCTTCTGCCTGTCTCAAGTGTAATCATTTGTTGTACAGTGTATCCACCGAGCTCCATAACTACCAGATGCTCCCCCACGGGCAGCTCCGCGCTCCCCTCGGTGTGGTCGAGGGGATTGCCGTTGAGGTAGAGGGCGACCTCCTCGGGTAGACTGAATCGAACCACCGTGGAGAGGGACTGCAGGGAGACGGTGACGGGCGTGATCCTTCCCCGTTCCACGGCGAAGGTAGTCTCGCTCACCGCAAACCGATCGCTGTCCACCCGTATCCGGTGCAGACCGGAGGGGAGAAAGTAGATCTCCTCGGAGGTGGATACCGATTCCCCGTTTATCCGCAGGGCGAGCTCCTCCTCATCCGCGGATATCGGCGTCCCCGCACCCTCCCGGATGAGCTCGAGCCGGGCTCCACCCCGGTCGGCGAGGACCGGGCGTACGGTTACCGCAAAGGGTCCGTCCATGATCGCCGAGGGAAGCCCCTTCATCCTCGGCCAGAATCCAATCGTGACCGGCCGCTCCTCGCTCAGGGAGACGGTGTCCGCAAGCACCCGGGTGTCCGCCTGTCTGCGAAAGCTGACACCGTTGCTCACCGGAAATCGGTAAAAGAACCTCTGTACCGGCCTCAGCTCCTCCTGTAGCAGGAGATCCCCGGACAGCACTCGTACCCCCGGGCCGGGAAAGGGGGCCTTGGAGTGGTGGATGGTTATGCTGACGGCGAAAGCCTCCGCAAGGGCCGCCGTGGGAGGGCGTACCTCAAGCTCGACCCCCTCCAGAAAAGCGTGAGGGTCATCCTGGGAGATAAAGAGCACCTCGCCGATGGCGAGGGGAGTTGTGACGCCCTCTCGATCCGCCGGGTCCACCTCCACTACGGTTTTCGGGTCTCCCCGAAACTCCTCGGCAAATCCGCAGAGGGGCAGCAGGAGCAGCAAGAGGATAATGCTAAGGTTGAAAGGTCTACTGAGACGCATTGTACCCCGGTAGTAGCTCAAGCGGATCAAAGAGCGCATCTCCCTGGGAGATCTCGAAGTGAAGGTGTGGCCCTGTTGAAATCCCGGTGCTACCCACTTTGCCCAGTATACTACCCGAAAGCAGTTCCTGCTTCAATTGTACTGCTACCTCCGACATATGAGCGTAGGTAGTGCGATAGCCCCCGGCGTGTTCGATAATCACATGCAACC
>JBKHDM010000114.1:0-6759 GCA_046541355.1 Spirochaetaceae bacterium | reverse complement strand
TCCCCGGGGGCCGGGATCGATGCGGCCTCGGAGAGGAGAAACTGCCTCCACCTCTCCCCCTGCAACGCCTTGGCGGTTATAAAGAGATCCTTGTCCCCCCGGCCTGACATGTTTACCACCACCACGTCCTGCGGGGAGAGGCTCTTTGCAAGCTCGATGGCGGTGTGACCGCCGTGGGCGGACTCGAGGGCAAAGACGATCCCCTCGTTTCGGGCAAAGAAGGCGAGGGCGTCAAGGGCCTGTTGGTCCGTGACGGAGTAAAACTCGACGCGTCCGGAGTCGCCGAGGGAGGCGAGTTGCGGGCCGATCCCCGGGTAGTCGAGGCCGGCGGAGATGGAATGGGTCTGCTGGACCTGGCCATCCTCGTCGAGGAGGAAATAGGACTTGTAGCCCTGGACAATGCCGAGGTGGCCGCGACCGTTCATTCGGCTCGCGTGGTCCCCAACCTTGCTGCCGCGACCGCCGGCTTCACTGCCGACCAGTCGAGGGGAGGGACGGTCGAGAAAGGGAGCGAAGAAGCCTATCGCATTGGAGCCGCCCCCGACACACGCCACCAGGGCGGTTGCCGTTTCTCCGCGCTCGGCGAGCTGCGCCTCTACTTCCCGGCCGATCACCGACTGGAACTCCCGGACCATATCCGGATACGGGCTCGGGCCGAGGGCGGAGCCGATAATGTAGTGGGTCTGGTCAAAGGAGCCCGCCCAGTCCCGGAGTGCCTCGTTTACCGCGTCCTTGAGGGTGCGGGTACCGCTGGTGACCGGCACCACCGTCGCGCCGAAAAGCTCCATGTAAAAGACGTTTGGCCGCTGCCGGGCAACGTCTACCTCCCCCATGTACACCGTGCACTCGAGGCCGAGCTTTGCGCAGATCGCCGCGGTGGCAAGGCCGTGCTGTCCCGCCCCGGTTTCCGCGATAATCCGCTGTTTTCCCATCCGCCTGGCGAGAAGCGCCTGACCGAGGGCGTTGTTGATCTTGTGGGCACCGGTGTTGGCAAGCCCCTCGAGTTTGACGTAGATCTTTGCTCCCCCCACCTCCCGGGTTGTGTTTTCGGCAAAGAGGAGGGGCGTAGGCCTTCCGACGAAATCCCGCTCGATCGCTTCGAACTCCTCCCAGAAGCTCGGGTCCCCGATCGCCTCCTCGAAGGCGAGTTGGACCTCCTCGAGAGGCGGCCTGAGCACCTCGGCGACGTAGCGTCCCCCGAGAGCTCCGAAATAGTCGTGGTAGGCCGCCTCCCGGGGGCCGTACATCGTCTGTTCCTTATGCATGTTCGATCTCCTTAAAGAGACGTATGAGCTTGTTTCGGTCCTTGACCCCCGCCGACGCCTCAACTCCGCTTGCAACATCGAGAAGCTCCGGCTCAAAGCGTCGGATAAGATCTTTGACGTTATCAGGAGTGATGCCTCCGGCGAGCCAGAGACTCCGAGTCTCTCTCCAGCTGTCCACCAGCTCCTCGGCAACAGCCGTTCCGGTACCCCCGTACCCGGCGGCGGAAAAGCCGTCCAGAAGCACCCTCGGACTGCGATAGCCCGTGCCTGCCTCGAGATCCTCCGCCGAGCGCGGGCGTATCGCCTTGTAGTACGGGTAAGCAAGGAGCGCGCACTCCTCACTCAACTCATCACCATGGAGTTGCACCGCGTTTAGCAGCCCCTCCTTTAGGAGTGCCCGAGCACGAAGCAGCCGCCGCTCATCGAGCACCCTGCCCTTACGCGCCACCAGAACTCCGATCCGGGGGCAGTCGACGCCACCGGGGCCGGAGAGACTGGTCAGCAGAGCGCGCAGATCCGACTCCGGAAGCTCCCGGGGGGAGTCCGCGATGATAAACCCGAGAAGATCGGCCCCGAGCTCCGCTGCGAGCCGCGCATCCTCCTCCCGGGTGATGCCGCACACCTTTACCAGCGGCCTCGAGCGCGCGGCGGCCGGCCCCGGCGCGGCGGGGTCCGGCGAGCGCCGGCGGGCGAGGAGCGCCCAGAAGGAGTCTCGCCCGCCCCGGGGGGAGTCCTCCAGTGCCGCTATAAGCCGGCCGATGCGCCCGGGTTCCCTCACCACCGCCTCACCGACGAGGATGCCGTCAAAGCCCGCCTCCAGGGCGACCCGCACCTGCTCTGCCCAGTAGATCCCCGACTCAAAAACGAGGCGACAATCCCAGTCCACCTCCGGGGCCAGGGATATCGGCACCATCGGGTCTACCCGGAACGTGGTGAGGTCCCGGCTGTTTATGCCGACAAGGGCGGGTCTGTGGGGACGCAGTTTTGCGAGGTCCTCCCTGTCGTGCGCCTCGGCGAGAACCGCCATCCCGAGATCCTCGGCGGCCGCGAAGATCTCGGCGATCTGATCCGCCTCGAGCATCGACGCGATAAGCAGCACCGCGTCCGCCCCGGCGCGGTAGGAGAGCTCCAGGTCTCTGCGGTCAAAAAGAAAGTCCTTGCGAAGGACGGCGAGCTGCGGAAAGGCGCGCTTTACCGCGACAAGGTCATCGAGGCTGCCCCCAAAGTGGTCCTCCTCGGTGAGGACCGAGACCGAGGGAGCACCGGCGGTGAGGTAACGTTCCGCCTGCTCTACGGGGTCCGGGATCTGGGAGATAGAGCCTGCCGAGGGGCTTCGACGTTTGATCTCGCAGATAATCTCGGGGGCCGCGAAAAAGGGGCGCAGGGGCACCTCCCGCTCCGCGGGCACCTCGGCGCCGAGGGCCGGGCCCTCCGCCTCGAGACGCCTGCGCCGCAGATCGGCTATCTTCCGCAAGATGTCAGCCTGCGGCACCGACCGCCTCCTCCTCCGCCTCCCTAGCGAGACGGCTGCTCAGGTCGATGGTGGCCTCGAGCTTTTCGGCGACCCGGCCCTCAGCGAAGGCCGCCCTGGCAACCTCGACACCCTCCTGCAACCCTTCGACGGCGCCGTACACCGTAAGGGCGGCGGCGGCGTTTAGTATCACCGCGTCTCTGATCGCCTCATAGCCCTCCCCGGCGAGGACGGCCCGGGCGATCTCGGCGTTCTTTGTCGCGTCCCCGCCGGCGAGATCACTCAGGGCGTGACCCGCGATACCGAACTGCGCCGGGGTGACCTGGTAGCTGTCGAGCTTACCCGCCTCGTCCACCGTGACCACCCGGCTCGGAGCGCTTACCGACAGCTCGTCTATGCCGTCGAGGCCGTGGACCACCATCGCCCGCTTGATCCCCAACAGGTGCGCCGCCTCCGCCACAGGCTCGCAGAACTCCTCGGAAAAGACGCCGATCAGCTGGTAGTCCGCGGCTGCGGGGTTAACCAGGGGGCCGAGAAGGTTCATGATCGTCTTGATGCCAAGCTCCTTGCGCGGCACCGCGGCGTACTTCATCGCCTGATGGTAGATCGGCGCAAAGAGAAAGGCGAAGTTGTTTTCCTCGAGGAGGCGCTCGCTCTTTGCAGGGGGAAGATCGACGGCAATGCCGAGGGCTCTGTAGAAGTCGGCGCTACCGCTCCTGGAGCTCACCGCCCGGTTTCCGTGCTTGGCGACCCGGGCGCCACAGGCTGCGGCGACAATGGCGGTGAGGGAGGAGATGTTGAAGGTTCCCAGCCCGTCCCCCCCGGTACCGCAGGTATCGAGGATCGGCCCTGCAACCTCGATCGGTTTGCGCTTTCGCTGGAGCACCGAAGCACACCCTGCAATCTCCTCCGGGGTTATCCCTTTGGCGTTTATGGCGACGAGGAAGCCGGCGATCTGAGCGGGGGTGAGGTTACCGTCGGTGAGGTCCTCCATAAAGTTTGCCGCCTCCCCCTGGCTCAGGGAGGCTCCCTCGAGGAGTCGGGAGAGGTAGTGGCTCGGCACGAACGGTTCCCGGTGGTAGTGGAGAAAGTTACTCAACAGCCGCTTTCCCGCGTCGCTTGCGATGGACTCGGGATGAAACTGCACACCCTCGACTGTGTACTCCCTATGCCGTATACCCATGATCTCACCGTCCGCGGAGCGGGCGGTGATCTCGAACTCCTCCGGCAGACTCTCCTCGGCGACGGCGAGGGAGTGGTACCGGGTAAAGGTCGCCGGGGAGGCGACGGACCGGAAGAGCCCGCGGCCGTCGAGTTCTATCGCCTCCGCCTTGCCATGAACAATCCGTTTTGCCTGGACGATCTCGGCGCCAAAGGCGTGGGCGATAGCCTGGTGGCCGAGGCAGACGCCGAGGATCGGCACCTCTCCGGCAAAGGAGGCGATGAGTTCCTCGCTTATGCCGGCCTCCTCAGGGCGCCCGGGCCCGGGAGAGATAACGATGCTCGAGGGGGCGAGCCGTCTCACCTGGGAGAGAGTCATCTGATCGTTTCGTACCACCCGCACCGGCTCCGGGGTGATCTCTGTGAGGTACTGAAACAGATTGTGGGTAAAACTGTCGTAGTTATCGAGAAGAAGAATCATCCCTAGACCTCCACGCCTATCGCCGCGCCGAGGGCGGCAAGTTTTGCTCTCGTTTCCTGCAGTTCCTTCTCCGGATCCGAGTCGTAGACGATCCCCGCTCCCGCCTGCATGTAGAGAACTCCATCTTTTTTCAGGGCGGTGCGAATCGCGATGCACGTATCGAGCCCGCCCTGGGGCTCGAGGTACCCGACGAGTCCGGCGTAAAAGCCGCGACGCTGCGGCTCGAGGGCGTCGATCGTCTCGATAGCCCTTATTTTCGGGGCGCCGGAGACGGTGCCCGCGGGAAAGGTCGCCCTCAGCGCCCGGGGGCCCGCCGCGACCTCGGCGAGGTTTCCTTCAACCTGACTCACGATGTGCATCACCCTGGAGTAGCGCTCGACCTGCATAAACTGCGTCACCTCGACGCTGCCGGGGGCGCATACCCGGCCGAGGTCGTTTCTGGCGAGGTCGACGAGCATGAGGTGCTCCGCCCGCTCCTTTGGGTCCTCGAGGAGCTCACGCTCGAGGGCGAGGTCCTCCATCCGGTCGGCTCCCCGCCGGCGGGTACCGGCGATCGGTCGCATCGTCGCCCGGCCGTTCTTTACCTTGAGGTGGACCTCGGGGGAGGCGCCGAAAAGCTCGCTCTCTTTGAAGTTGATGTAGAACAAGTAGGGTGCGGGATTCGCGCTGCGCAGGCGCCGGTACGCCTCGAGGGCGGGGATCTCCGTTTCCACCGCGAGGCGGCGGGAGAGAACCCCCTGGAGCAGGTTGCCGGCGATGATCTCCTGCCGGACCGTGTCGACCCCCGCGCGATAGGCGTCGGGATCGCCGTCATCGATGGTCCGCGCCGGATAAGCGCGATCGTCGTTCTGAAGGTAGTTGAAGTCGAGGTCGTTGATCCGCTGCTCCGTCTCGTCGAGGGCCGAGGCGAGGTCGATCTCGTGCTCCTCGTAGTTGAGCCCGATCAGGTAGAGCTGGTCTGCGTAGTGATCAAAGACGATAAAGACGTGACCGAAGATGAACAACGCCTCGGGCATATCAAGGGGATCCTTTCGCGCCCGAAAGCGGATCGAGTCACACATGCCGGCAAACTCGTAGGCGAGGTAGCCGATCCCTCCGGCGGGAAAGGGAAAGTCCTGGTAGGGCGCGGTGTGCTGGTCGGCAAAGTACTGGAGGACGCCAAGGATGTCCCGCGCTTTGCTCACCACCCGGTAGCGCCTCCGGTCAGTGGAGAATCGCACCTCCTCGCCGGCCTGGTATACCCGAAACGCCTCGTTGAGCATCAGAAGGGAGTAGCGGGAACGCCCCTCCTCGAAGGTCGCCGACTCCAAAAGCGCCACCGCATCCAGCTTGCGCGCCAGGGTGTAGGGGGTGAACCTCTCTCCCGAGAGGATCTTGATGATCTGATTCTTTTTGCCCATCTCTCCTCCATACCGTCGGCAGTCGGGGTGGGCACGAAAAAGGCCGCCCAACGGCGGCCTTCCTCTGGACCGCACACCCCGAGTCACCTCCGGGCCTGCGGCAAGAACGCTCCTCGCGCTACTCGACCGTGCCCGGCGTCATCCACCAGGCCCACCAGAATAGCTGCGTTGTTGCAGAACGTTCACTCATCATTGCCTCGCAATATATGCCTTGCCACCGGTTAGGTCAAGGGGCGGGTGAGGCATCAAAGACGGTGATGACCTCGGGGAACCGGCGGACGCAATACTCCGCCGGCGCATCCGGTATGAGCTCCGAGGTAGACTCATCCCGCAGGCATAGATAGCACTGTATCGCAACCGCCCGGTCCACCGATATCGCCGATGGTGAGTCGACCGCCCCGGCGGGCTGTCCCGCCCGGAGCGGCCGACTCGATAAGGTGGAAGCGAGCGTAGTGCTATGGAACATCGGCTATATGATCGATATCACCTCCTCTTCCTCCGCGGCCGCTGCGGCTTCCGAGCCAACCTCACCGGCGCCCTCCTCGAGGAGCGCCTCCTCGGAGGTCTCATCATCCTCCTTGCGGAACTTGGGACGGAACTCAACGTGCTCCGCAACGATCTTGACCTTGGAGCGGTTTCGGCCCTCCGAGTCGACCCATCGGTCCTGCTTGAGCCGTCCCACGACCCGCACTCCCCGTCCCTTTTCCAGACTCTTCTCGCACCGGTCAGCCTCCCGCTGCCACGCCTCCACATCGAAGTAGGAGACCTCCTTCTCCTTACTCTCCTCCTTCCGGTAGTACCGGTTGGTCGCAACCGAGAAGTTGCACACCTTTGTCCCCTTCGGCGTCAGACTCGTGAGGGGGTCCCTGGTAAGATTGCCCTCGATAATGATCGAGTTCAGACTGTTCATAGGCGCCTCCTTGCGCAATTGGGTTTCGCTGGAGTAGGTAGGCACGCCGGGAGGTGGTGATTCAGCTAAGG
>JBKHDM010000113.1:0-6776 GCA_046541355.1 Spirochaetaceae bacterium | reverse complement strand
CGGATCGGGGGCAGGGAAAGCCGGTAAACCCAGCGACCCGGTCCGGCGTGCGGCGGGTCTCACCGCCGTGGCCGCGCCCCCTTTCGAGGAGTCCGGGGGCTCGCCCCTTTTGAGCGAGAAGCTCCTCGGGATGGTTGCGCCGCGAGCGCTCCTCGACCTCGGAGGAGCGACCCTCACGGTCCGCCACGCTCTGCTTCTCAAGGGAGCGGGAAAAACCGTTGCCGAGCTGACCGAGCTCGCTGTTCCCGGGGGCGGCAGGGCGCTGCGGCTGCTCCCGTTAAAAGGGTACTCACCGCAGCTTGCGGCGGTCCCGACCGCGGCTGGTGACGGCGTTGCGGCGGTCGCCTCAGCGGTGGCGAGGGCTGGAGGCAGGCGGATTGCCGACTATACGACCAAGCTGAACCTCCCCCTCGCCGCCGATCAGACACCCACCGAGGCGCACAGGAGGATTGTGGAGGAACTCTCCGCCACAATGGCGGCGAACGTCGCCGGTATCGCCTCCCGCCTCGACATCGAGTTTCTCCACGACTACCGGGTCGCCCTTCGTCGCCTGAGAAGCTATCTGAGCGCCGCGAAACTCACGGCTGAGCTTCCCCAAAGCCTCAGCGCCCGACTGACGTCGGTATGGCAGGCGAGCGGGAGCGCGAGGGATCGTGACGTGTTTCTCACACGGCGGAGCTACTATACCGAGGCCGCTCCGCCGAGCTTGCGGGGAGAGGTGGAGGAACTCTTTGGTCTAATGGAGGAGCTGAGGGACCGCGCCTACCAGGAGCTGCTCGAGAGGGTGGGCGGAGGCTTTGAGGTGGACCTCGCCGAGCTGCTCAGGACAATGCGGGTAGACTCCCGGGAACCGGTGGCTGAGTTCGCCGGGCGCCTGGTTCGAAGCAGGCGACGGAGGTTTGAAAAAGCGGTGAGACAGCTTCAGGACGCCTACCTGCGAGACCGGGAGGGTCTCGACGATGAGTGGATCCACGCAGCCCGGAAGGCGGCCAAGAAGTACCGCTACCTCCAGGAGATCTTTGCTCCAATCCTTCATGAGAGCAAGGAGGCAAAGGGAAGGGTGAAGCGGCTACGCCGCCTTCAGGATCTCCTCGGATCTTACAACGACCTGGTGGTGGAGGAGCGCACCTTTCAGACGATGCTCGCCGAGGAGCGCGCCGAGATCGGGGCGGGCGAGGGGCAGAGGATCAGCGCAGATGTGCGTGGCGCTCTCGGATACATGCTCGCCCTGGTGGAGGGCGAGAAACGGCACGCCCGGTCACGGGTGCTCCAGGAGCTGGAGCGGGAGGTAGGATGAAGCGGATCGCGGTGGCCCACCTGAAAGGTGGAGTTGGAAAGACAACAACGGCGGTAAACCTGGCGCACCTCGCTTCGAGGCAGGGGTATCGCACCCTCCTGGTGGACCTCGACGCCCAGGGAGCGGCGAGCTATATCCTCCGGGTCGACGGGGAGGCTGCGGCTAAGGCAAAGGACGTTATCAGGGCGAAAAAGGACATTCTCGAACACATCTACGCCACCGACTACCCGGAACTCGACATTCTCCCCGGCTCCCTCTCCCTGAGAAAGCTCCCGCAACTCCTTGCAAAGGAAAAAGACGGCGGCGACGGGCTGGACACCATGTTCAAGCGGATCGGAAAGGGCTACGACCTGATGATTGCCGACGCCCCGGCGGGGCTCAATCTGGAAAGCGAGGCGATCCTGCGCTCGGTGGATCTGGTCGTGGTGCCGGTGGTTCCCAGTCCCCTGGCAACGGCGACCTTCGAGACCCTCAGGCGGTTTGTAAAGGGGATGGACGTCGAGGTTGTCGGCTTCTACTCCATGGTCGACAGGCGGCGCAAACTCCACCGGGAGACGGTAGAGGCGAAGGACGGGATCCGGGACGTCCTCCCGATCAGCGTCCCCAACGTCTCGGCGGTGGAGCGGATGACCTCGGAGCGGATGCCCCTTGCGGCTGTCAGCCGCGCCGGCAACGCTGTGGAGGGTTATCTGCGCCTCTGGGAGGAGCTCGTAGCCCGCCTCGGTCTCAGCTCACCGAAATCCCGCTGATCCGCACCACAGCGCCGTTATCGTTGCTCACGCTCATCCGCGCGTGATGCTGGATTACAAGCTCGTTGATTATCGTAAAGCCGAAGCCGCGAAGATTGCCGTTGAGCACCTCCTCGGGAAACCCGGGCCCGTTGTCCCGGACCATGAGATTGAGGGCGCCGGCGGCGTCGGCGGCGAGGGTCAACGTGATCTGCGGCTCCTCAACTGCTGCGTCGGAGTACTTTACGGCGTTGGTTATCAGCTCGTTTACGATTATCCCGAGGGTGACCGACTCGCGACTGGTGACCGTCATTTCCTCGACCTCCAGCTCGACAGTGACGTCTTCCCGCAAGGTGGTGGTACGAAGGTCCTCCACGAGCTCCTCGAGGAGCACCCGGAGCTCGACCCGGTCGCCTCCGGTCTCCCGGCTCACCTTGTCGTAGACCTGAGAGAGCACGGTCAGCCGGTCGCTCGCCTCGTAGAGAGATGTAACGGTTCCCTCGTTCTCCGTCTGTGACGCCTGAAGAAGCAGCAGCGAGCGCACCAGGTTCAGGTCGTTCTTTATCCGGTGGCGAAGCTCCCGGAGGAGAACGTTCTTCTGCTGCAGAAGGTCTCGAATCTCAGCCTCCCGTCGGTGCCGCTCGGTTACGTCCACAACCACCGCCATGTAGGCGATAAGACTCCCCTCATCGTCTCTAACGCCGCTTATGGTGAGCTCCGCGGTAAAGGAGGAGCCGTCGCCCCGGATACCGGTAAACTCACTAACCTGATCCTCACCCTCGGCGACCCGGGACAGGACCATATTGAGGCGATCCACCTCCGTGAGAAAGTCGCTTACCGGACGGCCGACCACATCCTGGTGATGCGTATAGTTCCAGAGCTTGAGAATAGCGGGGTTTACGTAGCTGATCCGCTGCTGGAGGTCCGCAAAGGCGACCCCGCCTGCGGAGCCCTGGAGGGCGTGCTCCTTTAACAGGAGCTCCCGGTGTGCCTCCTCCCGCTCGGTGATGTCCCTCCCGGTCGCCTGAAAGCCCCTCACCTCCCCCTCCGCTTCAATGGGGGCGGCGTTCCACTCGTAGGTCCGCCAGCCGCGCACCGTCTTTTGTCGATTAATAAGACCGCGCACAGGTTTGCGACTCTCCGTGAGAAGCTTCAACGCTTCGGCGGTAGCCTCGAGGTCCTCCGGGTGGACGTACCTCCAGAACTCCTGGTCCCGGGCGGTCTCGGAGTCGATCCCAAAAACCTTTCGGCCCTCCTGGTTTACAAACTGCCACCGGCCGTCGAGGGTAGCCCGAACAATGATATCCCCGGTCAGATCCGCAGAAGAGCGGTAGAGATCCCGGGACTCCTCCAGGTGCCGCCGCGCTTCCGCCAGCCGGAGAGCGAGCTTGACCGACTGGATAAGAACGAAGGGACCGGAGCTCTTTACGATGTAGCCGAGCAGCTCCTCCCCGCCGGCCCGATTGGCGTAGGGTTCTTCGGTATGCTCGGTGAGAAATACCACAGGCATCTGATGCCGCTCATGGAGGGTGTCTGCGAGGTCGCGGCCGTCGGTCACCTCATTGAGCTCGATGTCCACTAAAGCGAGATCGAAGTGGCCCTCGGCGAGGCGCAACGCCTCTTCCGTCGATGAGGCGACGGTCACCTCGCACCCCGCCTCCTCGAGAATCACGCACTCCCGTTGCGCGACGAGCTGGTCGTCGTCGATGAGAAGAACCCGTTTTCCTTCGCAGTCGTTATCCATAAGGCATCCGTTACGCGTCGCCATCTAGTATAAGTAAGGCTTTGACCAGGAGGAAAGCGACGCCCCCTCGATAGCTTCGAGGGTAAGAGACCTCCTTAGCTCGCTACACTCATAACCCCGATCAGGGTGACGTTGCCGTCGACCTTCTGGGCGGGGAAAAGGGTTGTTTCGAATCGAGCCTTCCGGCCGTTGATCTGCAGATCATCCCTCTTCAATACTCGCTCCCCGGAGGCGACAACGGTTTCGATAGCCTCGCGAAACTCTCTTGCCACCTCCCGCGGGAGGAGATCCTCCAAGATATGTCCGGTGATCTCCTTTTTGGGTACTCCTATCACCTCGGCCACGGAGTCGGAAACCATCCAGTAGACACCCTCGGCGTCGAGGATCGAGACGAGATGGGGTGAGTTTGCCAGGAGAGCCTCCATTGCGCTGAGGGCCGCCCGCTTCTGTCCCTCCGCCTCCCGTACTGCGTTGACAACCTCTGTATAGAGGATGATGCCCCCGATTTCCTCTCCCCGGTACCACGGTCTGCACTCCCAGCGGGTGTAGTCCACAGAACCGTCGGCACGGACAAAGTAGTCGTCCTCCGACCGCAGCACCTCCCCGGCAAGGGCTCGGGCGTGGACCTTCCGCCAGCGCTCAGGGACCTCCGGGAAGACCTCGTAGTGTGGGCGCCCGAGGACCGACTCCCGTTCGACCCGGTAGTCCCGGCAGAAGCGGTCGCTCACGTAGATGTGCCGGAGCTCCCGGTCGAGGACGGTTATAGCGTTGGGGTCGTGCCGGACGACGTAGTCCATGAGCTCCTGCCACTCCGCCCGCTCGGCTTCCGCCTGTACCCTCTTTGCCTCGGTGTCGATACCCGCAAGGGCGTACTCTACATCCATGATGAGCTCCGAGAGGAGTTCCATCTCCCGACCGTCAAAGAACCGTGCCACCGGTGAGTAGAGGGTCAGAACGTAGGCGACCACCCCGGCGCGGCGGATCGGAAACGCTGCTATTGAGCGCACGCCGTACTGATAACCGAACTCTCGCCACGCCGCCCCTTCCGGCTCGTCAAGGAGATCATCGATTACTACAGCCGTTCCGGAGCTGTAGGCCCGGGCTGTCGGCCCCCTTCGGGCAACCTCCCCGGTCAGATCGATGTGGACCGGAACCTCCGGCCCCTTGCCCTCACCCCAGAAATGGACTCGCTCGAGGGCGTTACCGCTCTCATCGGGGGCGCAGATCCAGGCGAAGCGAAAATCCCCCTTCTCAACGGCTATCCTGCAGATCTCCTCGAGGAGATTCCGGCCCCTGGTAGCGCGAACAATGGTCTGATTAACGTCACTTAGTACCTGGTAGGTCCGGTTGATCTCGGCGATCCGTTTTTCCCGCTCCCGGGTTTCCTGGTGCGCCTTGAAAAGCTCCAGGGCCATGGCGACCGACTCAATCAGAACGAACTCCCCGGAGTGCTTGACGACGTAGCCGTATCGGGTGATCCCCTTTACCCGCTCGACGAAATCCCGCTCGGTATGGGAGGTGAGAAAGACAATCGGGAGGTGGCGTATCTCGAGTATCCGTTCGGCTGCGACGTCTCCGGTTATCCCGTGGCCGAGATCGATGTCCATGAGGACCAGGTCGAAACCGTCGTTCTCCTCGATCATGTCCACCGCCCCCTCCCCGCTGGTGACGGTCTCCACGGTGTAGCCGTGGCGCTCAAGGAGCATCTTCTCGGAGAGCGCGATGATCGCCTCGTCCTCGACGAGGAGTATGGTTCTGCCTGTCTCCTCCGACATTACCTGGTAAGCCTCCAGTGACAGTATACTACCAGGTCTGATCGACCACCAGTCGACTCAGACAACGACGTTCCGCGGCTTGCCCTCGAGCCAGGCGAGGATGTTATCCCGAACGATATCTGCCCTCCGGAGGAACGCTTCGGCGGTGGCAAAGGCGATGTGCGGGGTCACCACGACGTTATCGAGCGTGAGCAGCGGCATCTGCGGCGAGAGGGGAGGCTCGCCGTCGAAGACGTCGATACCGGCACCTGCGATTGCCCCGCTTTTGAGGGCGTCATGGAGGGCGTCGGCGTCGACAATCGGTCCCCGGGCGCAGTTGATGAGGTAGGCGGAGCGCTTCATTCTCTTCAGGAGGTCGCCGCCGATCATGCCCCGGGTCTCACTGTTGAGGGGAAGGTGAAGGGTAACGATGTCACTCTCGGAAAAGAGCTTCTCCAGCTCGACGTACTCGACACCGAGCTTCATCAGACTTTCTCGGGGCGTTCGGTTGTAGGCGATCATCTTTACCTCGAAGGCGGCGAGAAGCTCGGCGACCCTCGTCCCGATAGCGCCGGTGCCGACGATGCCGACGGTCTTTCCGCACAGGTCGAATCCGACGAGGCCGTCCTTGGTACCGCCCCGGCGGGTGATCGGGTCGAGGCGGGTAATGTTTCGCAGCACGTCGATCATGAGGCCGATGGTGAGCTCCGCAACGTTTATATTGGAGTAGCCCGAGGCGTTAGAGACGCGGATCCCCTGCGCTTTGCACGCCTCGAGGTCCACATGGTCCACCCCGGTAAAGGCGACCGCCAGGAGCTTGAGATCCGGAAGGGAGGAGACAACGCTCCCGGGAAAGGGGGCGTTCGCGATAACCACGATCTGCGCACCGGCGGCACGAGCTGCCAGTTCATCCGGGTCGGTGGTGCGCTCGCTGTGGTAGACCAGCTCGTGCCCACCCGCGCTGAAGCTGTTGCGCAGTTCTTCAACCTTCTCCGCGGCTATCGCCAGGGGTTCGATGACGGCGATTTTCATGCTGTTCCTCCAGAATCGATATCAGATGATGGTAGCAGCGTGATGATAGCACGGTTTTTCGAGGTCGGCGAGGTGCTCCGGCGGACCGCTGCACTCAGTCGGGCCACCATGGCACCGAGGAGGCCGGCTGTGGGCCACCATGTCACCGAGGAGTAACGGGATGTCTCCACCCTACCCCTCCGGAAAAAAGCGGTGTAGAATCCGGGAGTATGAAAAGCGCT
>JBKHDM010000112.1:0-6971 GCA_046541355.1 Spirochaetaceae bacterium | reverse complement strand
CCTCCTCCGTCCCCGGTTGCCTCCTCCGTCCCCGGTTGCCTCCTCCGTCCCCGGTTGCCTCCTCCGTCCCCGGTCTGTTGACACCGGCAGAAAGTGGGCATAGCCTGACTGCCGTGGTTGCAATCAAGCGCGTGCTCATACTGGGGGCCGGTGCCCTTGGCGCAATGTACGCCCGTCCGTTCGCGACGACCAATGGGGTAGAGGCGGCGTTTATCGCACGCGGGGAGCGGGCGGAGCGACTCCGAGCACATGGGGTTTTTGTCAACGGGACGCCGGTCAAGCTGCGGGTTATCGAAGATCCTGCGGGGACGGAGGAAGGTGGGAGGCGGGACGAGTCGACCCTTGTCCTTGTCGCCCTCAAGCACCACCAGCTCGATGAGGGGATCGAGGTTGTCAGACCCTTCGTCGGCGCCAACACGCTGCTCCTCTCGGTAATGAACGGGATTGGGAGCGAAGGGCGCCTCGCCGACGCCTTCGGCCGGGAACGGGTAGTCCACGCGGTGGCGGTCGGAATGGACGCTGTACGTGAGGACAACCGCGTCCGCTACTCGGCAATGGGAAAGATCCGTTTCGGTCGCGGGTTCCCGGAACTTGCCGACGAGGGGGTTGAGGCGGTCAAGGAGCTTTTCGAGCGCTGCGGTATCGCCTGCGTGGTAGAGGAGGACATCCGCCGTTCGATCTGGAACAAGTTCATGCTTAACGTAGGAGTAAACCAGCTCTCCGCTCTTCTCGGCGCGCCCTACCGGGTCTTTCAGGGGCAGGAGGCTGCTAAACGACTCCTGCGCGCAACGATGCGGGAGGTTGTAGCGATCGCCGAAGCTGAAGGGGTTAACCTTAAGGAGACGGATATAGAGCCGTGGTTCGATATACTGGCCACCCTCTCCCCGGAGGGCAAGACGTCGATGCTCCAGGATATGGAAGCCGGCAGAAAAACGGAGGTGGAGATGTTTGCCGGACAGATCGTCGAGCTCGCACAAAAGCACCGCCTGCCCGCGCCGATCAACAGCTGCCTCCTCGACATGATCAAGGTAAGAGAGAGTCTGTTCCACGAAAACTCATAGCCCCTTGCACGGCAACCGGTGTAACTGAGATTCTAGGGAACGATGAATCCCGGAACGACCGAGAAGAGCCTGCCCTTCGGTGTGAGCCGATACTACCGATCCCTGAGCAAATGCGACGATCCGACCCTTGACCCGATCGCAGCTCAGTTCCTCCCCCGGCAGGAGGAGGCAATCCGACTTCCTTGGGAGTCGGCTGATCCGATCGGCGACAATCGCTACGCCGTCACTGGACGACTGATTCACCATTACCATGACCGCGCCCTCCTGCTCGTCTGTGACCGTTGCGCCACCTACTGCCGCCACTGCTTCCGCCGCCACTTTACCGGAAGCAGCAGCGGGCGGATCACCGACGGCGAGCTCTCCGCAGCCGTCGACTATCTCCGGGATCATCCGGAGATAGGTGAGGTCCTCCTCTCCGGGGGGGATCCACTGATGCTCTCGGACCGGGAGCTTGAGGAGATCATGACGACGCTCCGGGGGCTGCGGGATGACCTCCTTCTTCGCATCTGCAGCAGGATGCCCGTAGTCCTTCCCGCACGCATCACCGAGCCCTTGGCGACGCTTCTCGGGAGGTTTCGCCCCGTTTGGTTCGTCACCCAGGCAAACCACCCGGCAGAGGTAACCGACGCCTTCCGCCAAGCCGTGCAGCGTCTGCTCTCCCAAGGGGTGGTTACGATGAACCAGTCGGTGCTACTCAGGGGGGTAAATGACGATGAGGAAACCCTCGAGAAGCTCTTTCGATCCCTCCTGAGAGCAGGAGTAAAGCCCTACTATCTCTTTCAGGGCGATCTCGCCGTCGGCACCGCTCACTTTCGCGTGCCCATCTCCAGGGGGATTGAACTCATGAGCCGTCTGCGCAGCCGACTCTCCGGCATGGCACTGCCAACCTATGCTGTTGACCTCCCGGAAGGGGGCGGCAAAGTGGCGGTAGAAGGTGCCCTCCTCCGTGTGGAACCGAACAGCTATGTCTTCCGCGGCTCCGGAGGCAGAGAGTACCACTATCCCCGGGAGTAGCTTCTCTCGAAACCAGATGTCCCCGGTGCAGTAGACCCACCCCAGGCGGCTGTACGCCGGCAACGGTCTGACCACCAGAGTCGTGGACACCTCGCCCTCTTTCGGCCAAGATGAGCCATGCTTTCAGGCGACATCTTCGAAAACATTTCGCCCCTCGACCACCGCTATCGCCACACCAATCCCGAGCTTTTCGACCGCCTCAGCGGTTACTTGAGCGAGGATGCCTCGGTCCGCTCCACCGTCAAAGTGGAGGCCGCCCTCCTCGAGGTCCACGCCCGACACTTCTTTCCCGGGGAGCCGGCGCTCCTAAAAACGATCGCCGAGGCGGCGGCCAGGGTCGAGCCGTCGCAGGTCTACGAGGAGGAGGAGAGGACCCGCCACAATATTAGGGCAGTAGTCCACGTTTTCAAACAGCAGCTACCGCAGCGGCTGCGCCCTTATGTGCATCTCGCAGCGACCTCCGTCGATATCCTCGACACCGCCGTCGCCCTGCGGATAAAGGGGGTGAGTCGGGAACTGCTCCTGCCGATGCTCGCCGGACTTCTCAAACGGCTCTGTGATCTCACCGAGGAGTATGCCGAGCTCCCGCAAGTGGGACGGACCCATGGTCAGTTCGCCGTCCCGGTGACCCTCGGGTTCACCTTTGCCGAGTATGTAGCTCGGCTTGGAAAATGTCTGCCGAAGATCGAGGAGCTCTCCGGAGAGCTGCGGGGCAAGCTCAGAGGTGCTGTGGGCGCCTATAACGCCACCGCCCTCATCACCGAAGACCCCTATGAGATGGAACGATCCTTCCTCGCTATACTCGGGCTCAAGCCCGCGGAGTTTGCGACCCAGATGGTGGAGCCTGAGTATCTGCTGCGACTCATGCAGGAGTACCAGATCGCCTTCGGGATTATCGCGAACCTTGCAGATGACCTGCGAAACCTGCAGCGTTCGGAGATCGGAGAGGTTCAGGAGCATTTCTCGTCCACCCAGGTCGGCTCCTCAACGATGCCGCAAAAACGAAATCCCTGGAACAGCGAACACGTAAAAAGCCTCTGGAAGACCTTTTCGCCCCGAATCATGACGATCTACATGGATCAGATCTCCGAGCATCAGCGGGACCTCTCCAACTCAGCCTCGAGCCGCTTTCTGGCGGAATACCTCGCGGGCTTCGCCGGTGCCGTCGACCGGATGACCAGGATTCTTGAAACCCTCAAAGTCCACACCCCGAGGGTCAGAGAAAACCTCGAACGCGGGGGCTCGGCGCTGCTGGCAGAACCGCTGTACATTCTGCTTGCCCTCTCCGGAGAGAGTGAAGGACACGAAATCCTTCGAAAGCTCACCCTCACCTCCGAGGAGGGAGGGAAAAGCCTTTCGCAGCTCATCCTCGAGGATCCGATAGCGGAGATTCTGCGAAAACAACTCTCCCTGGTCTCCTCGATGGATCTCGAGCGCTTCCTCGAGCAACCCGGCGGATACACCGGTCGGGCAGCAGAGGTGAGCAGGAGCATGGTAGATCGCTACCGTCCGGTAGCAGAGCGTTTCCTGGGATAAGAGCTGGTTCAGCACCCTGTCTCGACACTATCAGGGAGCGAGCGAAAGAATAGGGGCGTTTGTCCCTGGGCCACATCATAGAGGAGGTCCGCCGGGATGAGGTCATGACTCGGCAGGAGAAACCGGCTCTCCTCGCAAAAGGCGTCACATTTGCATGGCACGTTATTGTCAACGCTGGTGTCTCCGCTTTTATAGGGCGAAACAGGGGTGTACCAGGTATTGTTTATCCGTCGCGCCCCCGGCAGGCTCTGGGCGACCTCCCGCGATTGGCACGCCGGGTTACGATCCCAGCGCACAAAATAGACACGACCTCTGTGAAATCGCATATGTAATATTGTACTATCGAACTCTAAAAAGTTTAAAGCGAAGCGTTCGTTACTCAGGGCCACTGCTTCTCCGTAGCGATACTCGGAATTGAAGCGGTAAAATCGAGATAGAAGAAAAGGTCTTCGCCTCCGTCGTCCAGACCCCGCTCAGGATCGACCCGGCTGACCAGCCCCAACCGCCCGAGGATCGGCAGGACATTGAACACCTGCATCGACAGGTTGACCTCCGCCCCCAGGTAGTACTCCTCCCCCCAGTCAGGCTCTCCGTCGAAGTTGCCGAAAAACGAGGTTTCCGCGAACAAAAAGGCCCCGCCACCGAGAACATTGGTTCCGATAACGCGCCCTTCCCAGAGTCCGAGGGGGATGAAGTAGCGAAGGAAGGGAATGAGTTCGTAATCCCCCTCTCCTGAGTCCCAACCGGCTCCGCCCCTGGGCCCGATGAGTCCGGCAGCCGCGCCCCGGGAACTCGTTGCGCCGCGGACGCCCACTCCCAAGGCGTGGTGCCACCACCCAAGCGCCCTGACCGCCGACACCGAGGAAAGTGTCTCAATAGCGTCCCTCTCCCGGTCGAGAAGGGCCGGGCGGTATCGCACCGTCGTCTCCAGACGCTCCGCGGGGCTTGCCCAAAACGCCTTCGGCGGGGAGAGTGCGTTTCGGGAGACCACAATGCCCCCCTCTCCAAAGACCGCCGCAGCCCCCCCGACCCGAGGCCCACCCAGCTCATCGATTCCGAAAGAGCCGCCCCTCACCCAGGTGCTCTCCAACCCCCCGCCGATCGTTGCGTCAATGGTTGTGGTTCTGGAGACCCCGTAGTCCCGCCGGATCGGGGCGGAGAGGTCACCGCGACTCTCCAGTGTGGCTGCCCCGAGACCCTCAGACTCTTCATACTCGTAATTCAGAGCCCCGGAGAGGCTCACAGGTCCAGGGGTAAAGCTGTAACTGAGGGCAAGGTTCGGCTGGGCAAGGCTCGGCGTGTACAGGAGGGTTCCCAAAAGCTGGTGACGCTGGAGCGTGCTTGTGGCAAGCAGGAAGGTACCGGCAGACAACGCGGGCCCACCGTCCAGGGTCCCCGCGGCACCGAGGAGCGGAAGCCAGAGGATCGGCTCGGGGAGGTCCCGGTACCGCCTCGCCTCGGGTAACCCAACGCCCCCCTGCCCCGGTGTTCCTCCGTCCCCCACGCGTCCTCCGTCCCCCACGCGTCCTCCGTCCCCCACGCGTCCTCCGTCCCCAACAGGCGCACCGGTAACCTCGCGCTCTTCCAGCCATTCGCCGTTGGTCGAAATCGACCCAACCGGCTCCCAGGCCGCCTCACCAAGAAAAAGAGACGTTCCGGTGGTGGTGTAGCTGCCGTAGATAAGGGCACCGGACTCCTCTGAGGCCAAACCGACCCCTCCTGCGGGGCCCCCGACCGTCTCGGCGGATGGCGCCGGTAGCGCTCCCCAGGCGGCGACGGGATCCCGGAGGAGACGGCCGATCTCACCGGTGGCGAGATCGGCAGCGTAGACCTCCGTCCCCGCGGCGGGGTCGCTCGAAAAGAGGAGTACCTCCTCGGAGGCGAAACGGGGCATGTAGACCGGGGCGTCCCAGGAGCCCGTGAGAAGACGCGAGTCTCCAAGGCGCCACGTCTCTCCGTCCTCCTCAATCTCTGCGACAATCAGCTCCTGACTCCCATCGACCTCGAGGAGAAAGGCGAGGCTCTTTCCGGAGGGAGAAAAAACCGGGTGCCGCACTGTCGCCCTCGGGATCGAAAAGAGCGGCCGGCTCTCCCCGCTTTCCGGGTCGAGGGCGTGCAGATCTGCGAAAACACCGTTTCGCGCCACTACCGCCGCTTTCCGACCGGAATGATCCACCGCGGGATGCCAGTATCGACCGCCGAAGGTGAGCCTCCGGGGGACGGAGGAGCTCTCATCGAGGCGATAGACCTCTGAAAAGGAGGCGAGCCCCGCCGGGTGGGTTGGGTCCGGCACCACCGTGGTAAACAGTATCGTTCCTCCGTCCCCGGAGACGGTGAAGGAGTAGGGGTCGGTAAGGGAAACGGTGAGTATTCGCTGCGCCCGGGCTACCTCCGTCCCTCCCGGTGGGATCCTCCAGATCCCCGGAGCATCGTCGTGGGAGCGGGCGTAGTAGTAGAGTCCATCCTCCGTCCCCAGAGGGAGGTACCAATCACCCTGTCGAGGAGGCGTCAGTCTCCTCCGTCCCTCCCGGCTCGAGGTCGGATCATAGTCACCCTGCAGCCGGGAGGCCATCCGCGCGTGAAGCTCCCGGGCCGGCACACCGGTGACGAGTCGGACGGCCCTGGGGACACCGAAAAACGGGGCGAGGGCGAAGGCTTCGTGAATCTCCGCCATCACCTCCTCGCCGTAGGTCTGTCTGAGATAATCAACGTAGAGGTAGCCGGCGACATAAATCCGATCCTGGGGGGCGTAGGCGGAGCCGAACTTCGACTTTCGGTAGCTCCACAGCCCCCCCTCCTCGAGAAAGGCACGGTATTTCATGGTGAAAAACGGATTGCGACCCCGCCCACCGTTGGTGAAATAGGTTTCGTTTGTGGTGCTTATGCCCTCCTGGAGCCAGCCGGGGTAAAAGGGTGCGTGGGCGGCGGTGAGGTCGTGGCCAAAGAGTGTCGAGAGGGTACCGAGAAAGCCTCCACGATGGGCGTAGTGGACATAGTGGGAAAGCTCATGGATAAAGAGGAGCTTGATCCAGCTCTCCTCCCGGGAGCCGAGCCACGGCTCCGAGGGCGCGGTGACAAAGAGGTTTATCTGATGGGGAAAGGGCGTGTAATACCCGTTTGCCCGAGCCGTGCGCCCGCGAATGATAACCGGAACTCCCCGGGGGTAGTAGCCCATCGACTCGGCGACCTGCTCGTACACCTCGTCGGCAACGGCGTACGCCTCCCGGGCTACCTGTTCGTGGGCAGGTTCAAAGATGAAGGTGAATCGCTCGTGCTCGATAACGCGCCAGCCCTCGAAGGGCGCGGCCTCCTCGGCGGGGACGGAGGAGGATGGGAGGATGTCGGCGGGGACGGAGGAGG
>JBKHDM010000111.1:0-7261 GCA_046541355.1 Spirochaetaceae bacterium | reverse complement strand
GCTCCGGCTGTGGCCCTGGGGCAGGCCCTGTGTAACGGCAACGGCAGATGATGTCAACCCGCCGCCAGTCGTGCTCTCCAACCTCGATTTCCGCGGTAATCTGCTTGCGGACCTCCGAGGCCTTCGACGCTCCCAGGCGGTTGAGAAGCTGTTCTCCGTAGCCCGGATGCCCCGGGTCGAGCCAGTGCTTCAGCGCTTCGGGATCGACGAGGCGCTGATGGTGAGTCTCCAGGCGCTCGAGGTCGACAAGCTCAAACCCGCCTTCCCCGAGGATCCGGCGAACCTCCCGCTCCCCGGGGGTGTAGAGGATCTGCTCCACCGACTCGAGGTGCTCCACAAGCTCCCGGGACCCCTTCGGCTCGAGCAACTGCGAGAGCTTTGTTCCCTCCGCCGGAAGGGCAAGTGCGAAAAGCAGGGGCATTCCGACCCCGGGGGCAAGGGCCGTGAGGGCCTTCAGGGCGGCCCGCGCCTCGGGCGGCTGGAGGATGATCGCTGCCTCCGGCGGCGCCTCAGCGTCCCGGCACGAGGCGTTATCCCTCGATGAGCCTCCCTCATCTGTTGCGACATCGCCGTCGGGGCGCTGAAGGGTGAGGGAGGGCTCGAGAATTCTCGGGCGGTGCAGCGGGTCGAGCCTCTCGGACTCTTGAGCAACCGAGCTTTTTTCCTTATCCGTGACCGGCAGATAGAGCAGTTGCCCCTCCGGCACCCGGCGCAGGAGCTCCCAGATGAGCAGATCCGCCGGGGTGCCGGCAAAAAAAAGCCGCTGATGCCGCCCCACCTCGAGCTTTTCGAGAAGCCGCTCCCGGAGTCTCATCAGCCGCTCCTGCCTCTCGGTTTCGCCTCGCCTGCGCCACGCCGCCGATCGGGGGGAGAGGGCATCGGGGGTGAAGGTGAGAACCTCCCGGGAGCTCTCCTGTTCCCGGAGAGCCGACAGCTGCAGCTCCCGCCGTTGGAGCAGTTCAGACCTCCGCTCCCCCTCCCATCCGAGTTGTCCGGGCTGGTAGAACAGAACCCCCTGGAGGCTCTCGGGCAGATACTGCTGGGCTACCCAGTGCTCCCGGTAGGCGTGAGGGTAGAGATACCCCTCGCCGTGGCCGAACCCTTTGGCGTCCCGGGATGCGTCCCGCAGATGGTTCGGGACCTCGCCGCCCCGCTCGGTGCGAACAGTGTCGAGGGCGTCGAAGAAGCCGAGGGTCGAGTTTGATTTCGGGGCTCCGGCGAGGTAGAGGGCGGCGTGAGCGAGATGAAAGTTCCCCTCGGGCATGCCGACTCGGTCGAAGGCGGCCGCCGCCGATGCTACCACGGTCAGGGCGTGAGGGTCCGCCAGGCCGACGTCCTCGCTTGCGCTGATGAGCATCCTGCGAAAGATGAACCTTGGATCCTCTCCCGCTGCGACCATCGTTGCGAGCCAGTAGAGGGCCGCGTCGGGGTCCGAGCCGCGCAGAGACTTTATGAAGGCGGAGATCGTATCGAAGTGGTAGTCTCCCTCCTTGTCGTAGAGGACCGCCCGGCGCTGGATACTCTCCTCAGCTATGGAGAGATCAACAACGATCTGTCCCCCCTCAGGAGGAGGAAACCGCTCGGGGGTAGTCTCCACGGCGAGCTCGAGGGCGTTGAGGAGGGTGCGGGCGTCGCCGGAAGCGGTGCGAATCAGATGTTCCCGGGCCTCGGAGGTGATGGAGACATTGAACGTACCGTAACCCCGTTCCCGGTTGGAGAGGGCGGCGTCGAGCACCCTCGCGAGATCCTCCTCCCTGAGAGGGGTGAGGAGAAATACTCTACTCCTGGAGACCAGCGCCTTGTTGACCTCGAAAAAGGGGTTCTCCGTCGTTGCCCCGATGAGGATAACCGTTCCGTTCTCCACCCAGGGCAGAAGGGCGTCCTGCTGCGCCTTGTTCCAGCGATGAACCTCATCGACGAAGAGGATGGTTCGCCTTCCGTAGAGGTTTCGGTGCTCCTCGGCGGCGGAGACTTCCTGGCGCAGCTCTTTTACCCCACCGAGGACCGCGTTGACCGAGGCGAACCTGCTTTTTGTCGTGTTGGCGATGACCCTGGCCAGGGTGGTCTTGCCAGTTCCCGGCGGACCCGAGAATATTAGGGAGGATAGCTGGTCCGCCTGGATAGCGCGCCTGAGCAGTCTCCCGGGGCCGAGAATATGGTCCTGACCGACGAACTCGTCGAGGTTCCGCGGTCGCATCCGGTCTGCCAGGGGAGCGCTTCGACCGTCCCCGGCGAAGAGAGAATCTTGTTCGGCCACCTCGAGGAGGGTAGCACACTCATGATTGAAGCAAAAGTAACAGAGAGCTTCCTGACAAAGGCGTCTATCCTCACCCTCCTGTTGCTATCGATGGGGACCTTGGGGGAGGCGGAGCAACTGCCCCCGGATTCCCTCCCGACAGGGGAGACGAGCCGGCTGCTCGACGCTCTCGAGGAGAGGGAAGCGACACTGCCTCCCCTCTCGCCCCTGCCGGAGAGCTGGCGGGAAGACCTCGCCCGTCTCGGGGATGAGTTGCTTAGCGCGGGGGTTCACCGTTCCGCGAGCCGCTACGAAGAGCTCTCCCCCTATCTCTACCGTCGCGCCCGGGTCGCGGGGCTGCCGGTGGACCGGATCCGGGAGAGCGGTAACCGGAGCCTTTCGGTTCTCAGCGCTCTTGCCGGGGAGAGGAGGGAGGAGCTTTTTATCGGAGCGCTCCTGCACGCCGATGATGGGGCGCCCACCGACCTGTCGGAAGGCGCAGTTGGACACGCCCTGAGACGGGCGGAGATAGAGCTTCTGACGGTGGAGGGCCTGGGGGCGAAGCTTGAGGTCGCCGGGAGGCTTACAGAAGCTCTCGAGCTCGCTTCCGAGGAGTCCGGGGTCTCCGGGGAGCTTCCGGAGTGGGAACTGGTTCGCGAGGAGATCGCCACCGCCGTTGCCGCCGGGGAGAGACTCACCGCCTTGGAGCGCGAGGGGAGCGGGGAGGCTCTGAGCGACCTGGCGTTGGACCTCGCCTCCGGGGAGAACAGACCTACCCCGCCGGTCGGTCTGCCGGAGTCGGATCTCCTCAGGGCGACGATGTCTCTATCTGTGAGGGAGCTTGAGCTCCTGCTGCGTCACGAGGCGAGGGTCGCTATCACCCTCGCGGCGATCCTCGACGGTTACCGCTGGAACCTTGCACCTTCTGGAGCACAGGCGCCGCTACACTCCCGCCTCGCTATCCTCGAGCTCTCCCATCGGGAGTTGCAAAAGGAAACGGTACGCAGACGCGTCGAGGAAGCGGTGCGCTCCCTCGAGGGGGATCAACGGTTTCAGGAGTCCCGGGCGCTCACCGAGGAGCTTCTCAGCGAAGGTCGAAACATTCTCGAGCGCTACCAGGAACGGCTCTCCGGGGCGGACACGGACGCCCGCCGCTGGGCCCTCCTGTCCCTCCTCGCTCACCCCTACGCCCAGAGGGTGCTGCACGAAGAGGGAGAGCAGGCGCTGCTCGATGCGACTGGTGAGCGGATGGAGGCGTTGTATGCGGAGGTCGACCGCAGGGCTATGGAGCTTGTCGGGCTGGTTGCCCGACGATACGACCTGGAGGAGTGGAGTTTGAGCAGTGAAGGGTTGCCCCGAAGCTTTGATCGGATCGTCTCGATCCGCTTCACCCTTCCTGAAGAGCAGCGGGAGCGTGAACAGGAAATCGCCACGCAGCTTCGCTCCGCCTACGAGCGAGCCTTCAATCTCATTACCAATCCCGATCAGAACGAGGAACAGGAGCGCTTTGGCCTTCCGCCCTGGTCAATGCTCCACGGCCAGTACGTGGAGGCGGTAGCCGCGGCCGCCGCCGAGGCTGCGCCGCTGTTTCAGGGGCTCGAAGAGGACCTGGAGCGCTGGTTCCGGGAAGCCGCGGATGCCGAGGACCAGCGTGCTGCCTTCCCCTTCTACTATAGAGGATACAGACGCCTCGCCTACGCCCAGGAGCGCTGGGTTGAGAGCGTTGAGAGTCGCCTGCCGAGGCGCATGTGGCCTCAAACCTCCGCGGAACTGGACCTCTACGCTGCGTGGACCGATGGTTTTGCGACCGGGGAGGCGAGTCTCTACGAAACTGAGCAACGCTTTGCCCGACTTGGAGAGCCGACGGTGATCGATGCGCACCGTAGTTGGGCAGCACGCCTGACCGAGGAGCGCAGGCGACACGAGCAGGTCAGCCGGAGGGCTGTTACTTCCGCTCTGATCTCCTCCCTCGAGACGCCACCGGCGCAGGAGGCAGTGACACCGGCCGATTTGGAGGCGCTCCTGCATCGGATCTCGGATGCCCAATCCTGGGAGCTCCTCGACCCGTCGGTCGCGGCGGAGGAGCTCTACGACCGGTGGCGTAGTCTGGCGGTGGTAACCTTGCTACCTCCCGAGGCAGACGTCGAGGAGTTACAGGAGGCTTTGGCCTTTTCGGAGGAGCTCATGGTTCAGGGGCTGTTGAGCAGACAGGAGGCGGAGCGCTTTTACCGCGAACTCTCCCGCCGGGGCGTGGAGGCACTTAGAATGAGCAGGGAGGGGAGGGATGAGTAGGGTGCTTCGAGGTTCTCTTGTTCTCTCAGTTCTACTGATGCTTGCGGCGTGTGGTGGTGAGCCCTCCGGCGAGGAGGGGGGCGAGACTCCGGCAGCGGAGGAAGTAGAGGAGCCGCAGGGGCCGGAG
This sequence comes from Spirochaetaceae bacterium, assembly GCA_046541355.1. Lineage (GTDB taxonomy): Bacteria > Spirochaetota > Spirochaetia > DSM-27196 > Alkalispirochaetaceae > CAYZHV01. The sequence goes on along the minus strand of JBKHDM010000111.1, from coordinate 2,606 downwards.
GAGAGGATATCGCCGGTCTCGCCGGGGCGCAGCGGTGTGTACGGGCCTCTCGAGGTGGACGCTCCGGCCGCGGCCTTTGGTGTTGTCCGGGGCACGGCGGGAGGCGTTATAGATACGGTTGTGAGAACCGGAAACGGGCGGGTAATCCTCACCGAGGGGGGTGAGCTTTCGGTCTACGAGGGTGGTGAGTTTCGCTGGGGTCGCTCCGGAGCTCTCTTGCCTCCGGTTGTCGACGGTGAGCTTCTCTTCGGCGGCGGTGGCGAGGAGGTTACCGGATTCGACCTCGCCTCGGGAGAGGTGCTCTGGTCTCGGAGCCTCGGGTTACCGGTGCGGGATCTTCAGCTGCTCGACTCGAGGGTGGTTGCCCTTGCGGGAAACGAGATGGTCTGGCTTTCGGTTGAGGGAGGAAGGATCGAGGAGCGCCGGAAGCTCCTGGGCAGAGGCATCGAGCTCCTGTCGGCGGGTGAAGCGCTTTTCGCTCTCACAACCGAGGGGATCGAGGCGGTCGACCAGTCGAGACAGCCGTTGTGGAGTGAAGAACTACCCGATGGTCGGCGGATGACCCTTGGTGGAGAGCCGCAGCTGATTGTCCTCGAGGCCGGCAGCGCGCTCATCGCCGTCGATCCGGCCACGGGAGTTATGGTCTGGCAGCGGCAGATGGAACCCCTCCCGGTCTACAGGCCGGTGCCGGCAGGGGATAGCGTATTTATCGCCTACGCCTCCGGGCGCCTCGATCAGGTAGCCTTAGAGTCAGGGGCGCTACGTTCTAGTCGGGGTGTTGCCTCCTCTATCCACGCTCGACCGGCGGTCTGGAATGCTCGACTCTGGGTTCCGACGGACCCAGGAGTTCTTGAGCTGCATCGTCTCTCCGGAGGGCGGTTGGGAAGGGTCGAGCTCGGAACCAAAGAGACTCTCAGCTTGTACGCCGCCGGGGAGGGACTCGGGGTTATCGACCGATACGGAGGCTTCGCGGAACTATCGGGAGAGGGGAGAGAACTCGTGGTTCGGCTGGACGAATCCGAAGGGGAGGAACTTTTGCTTCCTGAGCTCCGGCCCGGGGAGGGGCCGCTTTTGCTCTCTCTGACTTCGCAACCCCGGGAGCTGAAGCTGCCGGAACTCGAGGAGGGTATCTATCTGTTCAGCCTCCCCCTCCAGAACCGAAGCGAGGCGGTTATCGATGTACGGGACGCGGATGGAACCTTTCTGGGGTCAAATCTCGACAAGACCGAGCTTGCCGAGGAGCTTAGAATTCGACTGGAGGCGGGGCAGCGCTATACGGTGGATGTGCGGCCGGTCAGGGAAGCTCAGATCGGCGAGATCGTGGCTCTGACGCTGCGATCCGGACGCCCCTAGAGGTTCTCGAGCTCCTCGGTCGGGCCTCGGAGTGCTTCTGCTTTGCGCCGTTGTTCCTCAAGCCCGGCAATCTCACCTTCGAGCTCTCTGATTGACTGCTCGATTTTCTCGAGCTTGCGTTGCTGCCGCTCCTTTTCCTCCCCGGTCTGGCGAATCCTATGTGATAGTTTTTCGAAGGAGATCGCCGCCTCGAACCGCTCAATCGCCTCGCGGCACGCCTGCTCTCTGCTATTTGTGGTAGCAAGCTCCTCGATCAGCCCGGCGATACTCTCCGGTTGTTCGCCCTTGCCGGATTCACCTTCCACATACCGCCTGCCTACCTGAGAGAACAGCTCCTGTTGGCTCTCTTCGCGCTGTCTACGAGCCTCCCGCAGATCGGCGATCGCTTTTTGGATGCGCTTTCCGCCGCTCTTTTCCCGCTGCTCCTCGTTGAGTTTCCGTATCTCCTGATCGATCTCTGAAATCTCCCGGTCGACTTGCGTGATCTCGCGTCGTTTTTCCTCAAAGGGGGCGGCCGCCTCATCGAGCTCCGGGTCGTCAATGAGATCGATAAAATCTGTTTCCGCAAGTTTTCGTCCCGCCTCCTCGTAGAGGGCATCACGCTTCTCCTGTTTGCCCTGGATGCGGCTTTTGAGCAGAAGGTCCCGGCCACGTTTCATCAGGCGCTCAACGAAGGGCGGCTTTGCCTGCTCTCCCCGAAGCTTTGCAAGGTCCCGCTCGAGTTGGCGAACCTCGTCGTAGTTCTCCGAGAGCTCACGGAAGATCTCGGTGTACTTGTTGTCGATCACCGGGTTTTCTTTGAAAACCCGGAAGGCGATCTCACCGAGGAGGGTGTGGTGGGGGCGAAGCTCCTCGATCATCTTTTCTCGACGCTCTTCTTTCTCGGAGCGCTCAAGGGAGAGCGCCTTAATCCGCTCGCTGATCTCCTCAATCCGCTTCACCGTTGCAACGATGCGCGCGATCTCATCGTTTTGCGCGTCGATCTGTGGAAGGAGTTCCCGGAACTCCCCACCCTCGAGGAGGGAAGGGTGCTCCCGGTAGAGGGTTTGGCCGATGCGGGCCATTACCTTCAAACGGTCGGCGGCGATCTCGTCGATCTCCGAGTAGAGCTGGTTTAGTCGCTGCTGATAGTTCTGCATGTTAATGCTCCCTTGTTGGTTAAGGATGGCGGGATAGTTAGTTTTGGGCAACCCTAAAGTACTGTCCTCCACCCTGGGGATACCTCCTCCTTAGCTGAAGCAAAAGGCCCGCCA
>JBKHDM010000110.1:0-7292 GCA_046541355.1 Spirochaetaceae bacterium | reverse complement strand
CCGACGCTTTTAACGAAGCCTTCGGCGTATCACCGATACCCGGTCCCGACGGCGGGCAGAGCCCGGCGAGTGCCGGTGGATGGACCGTGGCGATCCCCTCCGGTTCGCAGCACAAGGACCTCGCCTGGGAGTTCATCTCCATCGCGATGAACCAGGAGAACCACCGGACCTGGTCCCTCTCCCGGGGATACGTTCCGGTCCGGGAGACGCTCTCCCAGGATTCGGCGTTCAACGAGTCGATCCCCTTCTTTCCGGTGATCGAAGAGGCGCTTCCGAACGCCAATACCCGACCGGCAATCCCGGAGTACGGGCAGATAAGCTCGGCGGTCCTCACCGCTATTCAGTCCATTATGCTCGGTGAAGCGGGGGTCGAGGAAGCACTCGACGCCGCGGCGGAGCAGGTCGACGCCGCCCTTCGCTGATTCTCCAGATCGGATCGGCCGCTCCTGCGGGAGCGGCCGATACTTTTAATCCCTGAAGAGGAACTGTCGGTTTTGAAAGCTCAGAGTTTGTCGGATAAAACGCGCAGCTCCCTGTTCGCGTACAGTTTTCTGCTCCCCCTGGTAGCCCTCTATCTGCTCCTGATGTTCTATCCGATCGGACGGGGCGTTATCTGGAGTCTCCAGGATTTGAGTCTGGCCCGACTCGCCGGTGGTCGACCATCCCCCTTTGTCGGTTTCGATAACTATCGTCAGCTTTTCAGCGACCCGACATTCTGGGGCAAGGTCGTACCCAACACGGTGGTATTCGTGTTCGGTTCGGTCAGCCTTCAAATCATTGTAGGAACTATTCTTGCCATTCTTCTCAACCAGAAGTTCGTGGCGGCACGCAGGCTCATGCGATCGGTGGTCCTCCTGCCCTGGGTAACGGCCAATGTCATCGTCGCCTACTCCTGGGTCTTTATCTACGACAGCCGGGTCGGTCTTCTCAATCGGATGCTCCTCGAGCTCGGCGCCGAGCCCCTCTCGGTGCTGACGAATCGCGCCCTCGTCATGCCGGCGATCGTCCTCGCCAACGTCTGGAAGGGCACCGCCTTCGCCATGCTTGTTCAGTCCTCCGGGCTCCAGACGATCCCCGACGAGCTCTACCAGGCCGCGTCGATCGACGGGGCGAGCAACGTTCAGATGATCGCAAAGATCACCCTGCCCCTGCTGAGGCGCTTTACCTTGCTCAATATTCTGTACGCCACCATGTCCACCCTCAACGTGTTTGATCTGATCTACATAATGACCGGGGGCGGGCCGCTCAATAACAGCTCCGTCGTCGGGCTGTACATGTACGATCAGGCGTTCAATCTCGGCCGTTTCGGCTACGGGGCGACGATCTCCATGGTGCTGCTCATATTCAACGTCATCCTGACCTACAGTTTTGTGCGATGGTTCAGGGAAGAGCCGTGAGAGGCGAGTGAGAGGGCGAATCTATGACCGATAGAACAACCGTTTCCTGGAAAGTGATGACCTACACCCTGATCCTGATCTGGCTCGCGTTTTCCGTCGCGCCCCTGCTCTGGCTGGTCAGCGCCTCCCTCAAACCGGAGGAACTCGCCGGCCGGTACCCGCCCTCCCTCGTCCCTGAGAGCATCACCTTCGAGAACTTCGGAAGGGTTCTCGCGGACCGCGGCTTTGGTGGGGGCGACGCCTTTCGACCAAGGATCGGGATCGGTGATCTGAGCGTTGAAACCGTGAGTCTTCCTCCCGGGATACGCCCCTTCTGGAACAGTATGCGCCTCGGGTTTGTCACAACCCTCGCCTCCCTGGTGGTGAGCACCATGGCGGGTTACGTGCTCGCCCTCTATCGCTTCCCACTGCGCTCGTTTTTTCGAGTCTTCGTGCTCCTCGCCCAGCAGATCCCGATCGTCATCATGATCGTACCCCTCTTCCTCGTCCTGGCGAGCTACAACCTCGCCTTTACCTTTTCAGGAGTGAGCCTCGCCCTCATTGTTTTTGTTACTCCCTTCAGCACCTGGCTCATGATGGGCTACTTCTCTTCTGTTCCAAAGGAGTTGATGGAGTCGGCAAAGATAGACGGCGCAGGACACCTGTTGACCTTTCTCTACGTGATGATGCCCCTCTCGGTACCGGGAATGGCGACGGTCGCGATCTTCGCCTTTACCCGCGCCTGGAACGAGTTCATGCTCGTCCTCGCCCTGAGCAGGGGGCAGGATACGCTTCCCTACACTGTGGCGATTTTCAACTTCTTTGGCGAGTACGGGACCGGTTCCTGGCATCTTATCGCCGCCGCTGCACTCCTTGCGAGTCTGCCGGTCCTCCTGCTGTTTACGGTGTTTCAGCGGTACTTCATATCTGGACTCACAAGCGGCGCGATTAAACAGTAAGGATTGAACATCTATGCCGAGACGCAAACCGATTGACCCGGAACGCAGTGCGGATTTGCCGGTCCACAGGATAGGCAGGATTCTTCAACGCCTCGAGGAGCGGGTTTTCTACGACCATAAACCCCTCGAGGGGTGGGAGCATCGTCGCGCCCTCTACCACGCTCCCGGGGAGTACGAGTGCCTCGACTCCCAGTGGCAGCCCTTTCGGGTAGGTGAGAGCTGGGGGGGCGACGGAGTAACCAGCTTTCTGCGCACCCAATTCTCCCTTCCCCCGGAGTGGCGGTGGGAGGACTCGGTTCTGCTTCTCGACATGGATGGGGGAGAGTCCCTGCTCTCCCTGAACGGGAGAAAGTGGCAGGGGCTCGATTGGAACCGGAGGGTCGTCTCTCTCGCCGGATTTTCCGCCGGCGAGGAGCGTGTGCTCCTGGAGATCGAAGCCTACGTTATCAACTACCCCTATGACGCGCGGCGTAACGACCAGCGGTCGGTCCACACCTTTGCTCGAGCCGACCTCGCGAGGGTAGACAGGAGGACGGAGGCGTACGTCCGGGACCTCTCCCTCGCCCTCGAGGCGTACCGCTCCTTCTGGCAGGAGGATCGGGAGAGGGAGCTCGAGGAGTACCTCCTGTACGCCCTCAGCCGCTCAACGGCGATCCTCGGGCCCCCCACCGCGGTGTCGAGGGTCGGGGGAGAGAAGATCGAGGAGGCCCACGCGCTTCTTCGAGAACTCACCTTCGACAGCGGGCTTTTCAAGTCTCCCGGGAGGATCACTGTTACCGCCCACTCCCACCTCGACATCGTCTATCTCTGGCCCCTGAAGGAGACCTTGCGAAAGAACATTCGAAGCGTCGCCAACGCCCTGAGCCTGATGCGGGAGTACCCGGAGTACCGATTCAGCTGGAGTCAGCCGTGGCTCTACGAGAAGCTGAAAGAGCTGGCCCCGGACCTTTTTGCGGAGGTAGCCGAACGGGTCCGGGAGGGGCGATGGGAGCCGGTGGGGGCGATGCTTGTGGAGCCGGACGGAAATCTGCCGGGCGGGGAGAGCATGATCCGGCAGATCGCCCTGGGACAACGGTTTTACCGGGAGGAGTTCGGCCGGGAGAGCAGGGTATGCTGGCTTCCGGATGTCTTTGGCGCGATGTACACGCTTCCCCAAATCCTCAAGAAGAGCGGCATCGACTATTTTTCCACCGCGAAGCTTGCGATCTGGAACGATACCAACGACTTTCCCTACGGTTTTTTCAAGTGGAGAGGCCCGGACGGCAGTGAGATACTCACCCACTTTCCTCCGACCCATTTTGCCCAGGACTACACCCTCGCCAACCTCCGTTCGCACTGGAGCTCCTTTTCCCAGCGCTACGCCCTGGGGGAGACGATGTTTGTCTACGGCCCCGCCGACGGAGGCGGTGGACCAACCCGGGAGATGGCTGCCGGCAGTATAGCGACCCGGGAGTTTCCGGGCCTGCCGGAGGTCCGCCTCGAGTCCGCCGAGGATTTCTTTGAACGCAACGCGCCCAAAGGGGATCAGATGCCGGTCTGGGAGGATGAGCTCTACCTCGAGGCGCACCGGGGCACCTACACAAGCCGCGCCTCCCTCAAACGGTGGAACCGAAGACTGGAAGGCATGATAAGAAACGGTGAGGTGATCAATGCCCTCGCCCGCCTCCACGGGGGTCCCTCGGGGCGAGGACTCATCGATCAAGGGTGGAGAAAACTGCTGCTCAACCAGTTCCACGACATTCTGCCGGGAACCCACGTCCCTGAGGCGCACGAGCAGATCGAGGAGTATTACGCCGGTGCCGAGGCGGCTGTCCGGGACGCCCTCGAACAGGCGAAGCGCTTTATCGCCGATGCGACCTCCCTGAGGGAGGGTGAGGGAGTTCTGGTGTTCAACACCCTCTCCTGGAGTCGGGATGACCTGCTTCCTATACCTCGAGCGATGGTGCCGGAAGGAAAGGTGCCGGCTGACGGGAAGGGTGAACCTCTCGAGGCTCAGGGTGAGGGGGATACGCTCTACCTGCGTCTGGCCGACACGCCGCCGGTTGGCTGGAGGACCCTCCGTTTTGTGGATCAGCCCGACCATCGGCACCCGGTAGGCGCGGCTGAGGGCGGGGAACAGTCCTGGTTTGAGTGGGACCGCGACGGCGGCGGGGTGAGCACCCCGGCGTACCAGATCCGCTGGGATGAGTCCGGGGACATTGTCTCCCTTTTCGACCGGCTCGAGGAACGGGAGCTGTTCGCGGGGAAGGGAAACCAGTTCCTTCTCTTTGACGACGACCCGGGAAAGAAGTTCAACGCCTGGGACCTCGCCTATCACATACACGAGCACATCTACCAGGTGGAGACCGAGGGCAACTGGAGCGTTGCAGCCTCGGGCCCCCTGTTTATCGTTGCCACCATCGAGCGACGGGTCCTGGACTCCGTGATCACCCAGGAGATGTGGCTCTACCGCTTCCAGCGACGGATAGACTTTCGCACCCGGGTGCGCTGGCGGAACAGCGAGAAGACCCTGAAGGTGCGGTTTCCCTTCGCCCTTCGCGGAGCTACCGGATCGACCCATCTCCCCTTTGGCGCGATCCGTCGGCCGACCCACCGCAATACGAGCTGGGAGCAGGCAAAATACGAAGTCCTGATGCACTACTGGGCGGACCTGAGTGAGGCCGGCTTCGGCTGTGCGGTGCTCAACGACTCCAAATACGGCTGCAGCTTTCTACACAACACCGTGGAAATCACCCTGCTCCGGGGACCGGTTCATCCCGACCCGAACTCAGACCTCGGGGAGCACGAGTTCTGCTACGCCCTCTACCCGCATCGGGGGAGCCGGGAGAACGCCGTGGTCCACCGGGAGGCGTACCAGTTCAATATCCCCTGGGAGATCCACCCCGGCTCCCCGCAGGGGAGGGGGGAGCTTCCGCAAGAGTCAGGCCTCTTTTCTTCGCTCCCGCCGGAGATCGTGGTTGAGAACCTGAAGGAGGCCGACGAGGTTCCGGGGGTTGTCGCGCGGCTCTACGAGGCGACGGGCAAGCGTAGCCGCGCCTCTGTTGACCCACCCCGGGGATGTACGGGGGTGGAGGTTGACCTGCTCGAGCGGCGAATCACCGGCGACGGGAGCCCGGACGCCTTCGAGTTGAACCCGTATGAGATCAGGAGCTTCCTTTTTACCCGAGCCGGGGAGAAGGGAGAGGAGTAGGGCGGTGGAGGCGAACAGAGTCAGGCAGATCATCGCCGAGGGCGGAGCTGTCATAAACGGATGGCTCCACATTCCGAGCAGCTGGTCCGCGGAGATCATGGCCCGGGCAGGTTGGGACAGTGTCACTGTGGATCTGCAGCACGGGTTTCACGATGTGACCGGGGTGCTCACCATGATCCAGGCGATCCACGCCGCCGGGGTGGTTCCCCTCGCCAGGACAAACTGGAGGGAGCCGGGAATGGCAATGAAGCTCCTCGACGCCGGCGCCCTCGGCGTGATCTGCCCGATGATCGAGAGCCGCAGCCAGTGCGAGGCGTTTGTCGGGGCGTGTCGCTTTCCGCCCCAGGGGTACCGGAGTCTCGGTCCAACCCGGGCAAAACCGGTCTATGGGGATGAGTACGCCGAGGCTGCGAATCGGGAAACCCTCGCGATCGCGATGATTGAGACGGTCGCAGGCCTCGAGGCCGTCGATGAAATAGTCGGTGTGGATGGCTTGAGCGGCATCTTTATCGGCGGCGGAGACCTGCGCCTCTCCCTCGCCGTCAACGGCGCCGAGGGAGAGCTCGAAGCGGCGATCGAGGGGATCCTCGCCGCCTGCGCTAAGGCGGGAATCTGGGCGGGATTGTTTACCACCGATCCCGATGAGGCGCGCCGCAGGATTGCCCAGGGATTTCGGTTTCTTACGGTAAAGACCGACGGACAGCTCCTCGCGGAGCATGCGAGGAGCGTGGTGAAGCGAGTAAGAGAAGGGTAGAACCGGTCAGGTCAGGGAGGATATGCATGGCCATAGAGTATCTGAAGCGAGGAGCCGCGGCCGCCGGTGCGGCCGGGGCGGATAAAAAGGTCCGGGAGACGGTAGAGGGCATCCTGAACGACGTTGAGGCTCGGGGAGACGCAGCGGTCAGAGAGCTTTCGGCGAGCCTGGACAACTGGGAGCCGGACTCCTTCCGCCTCACCGAACAGCAGATCGCCTCGGCAATCGCGAGCTTGTCACAGCAGGTGATCGACGATATCGCCTACGCCCAGGCGCAGATCCGCAATTTCGCGGAACTGCAGCGGGATTGCCTGCGAGACCTGGAGGTGGAGACTCAGCCCGGGGTGATCCTCGGCCATCGCAACATACCCGTGGAGAGTGTGGGTTGTTATGTCCCCGGCGGGCGTTATCCGATGGTGGCGAGTGCCCACATGAGTGTCCTCACCGCCAAAGTCGCCGGAGTCGATAAGGTGATCGCCTCTACTCCTCCGATTAAAGGCGAAATCCCCGCGGCCACGGTCGCGGCGATGAGCATGGCTGGAGCCGACGAGATCTATCTCCTCGGAGGTGTCCAGGCGATGGCGGCAATGGCCTTCGGAGCGGTCGGCATGGAGCCGGTTCACATGATCGTCGGGCCTGGAAACGCCTTTGTCGCTGAGGCGAAACGGCAGTTGTTCGGGCGGGTGGGGATCGACCTGCTCGCCGGACCGACGGAGATTCTTGTGATCGCCGACGAGAGCGCCGACGCCGAGATCTGTGCCACCGACCTCCTCGGGCAGGCGGAGCACGGGCCAACGAGCCCCGCGGTCCTTCTGACGAACAGTCGAACCCTCGCCGAAGCGGTCCCCGATGAGATCGAACGGCAGCTCAGGGTGCTTCCCACCGCGGACCTCGCCGGGGCGGCCTGGAGGGACTATGGGGAGATCATTCTCGTGGACACCCTCGAAGAGATGCTCGAGACGGCGGATGAGATCGCCTGCGAGCATGTTGAGATACTCACCAGGGAGGAGGAT
>JBKHDM010000109.1:0-7459 GCA_046541355.1 Spirochaetaceae bacterium | reverse complement strand
AGGGGCCGAGCGAGTTCGGAATCAGCGGAACCCTGGAGAGCTGGGACCGTTCCGCCGACCTTTCCCGGATCACCGTACCCACCCTCGTCATAGGCGCCGAGCACGACACCATGGACCCGGGCTACATGGAGTGGATGGCCCGGCAACTGCCCGAGGGCGAGTACCTCTACTGCCCCGAAGGCAGCCACATGGCGATGTGGGACGACCCGGAAACCTACCACCGGGGGTTAGAACGCTTCATTCGGCAGGTAGGCAGTTGACCATCTGCTCCAGCGCCGTCCGCTGAAGTCCGGAGGTGACCCGGCCGGCGCCGGGGGAGCCCAGGCCGGACGATTTCTAAGCGTGGTTCGATTACATAACCGGACACAAAAAGGCGACTCCCTTTTACCCGGTACACCTTAAATCCGCGCCTTACGCTCCCCCTCCCACGGCTGTGCTACAGTCCGTGCTACAGTTGGTTTAGCGCTACGTCGGTGTTTCCGCTGGTAGCCGTTCTAAATGCCTACCCTGTAAAGGGTTAGAACAAAGCGAGCGATGGGAATCGAACCCACATCTCCAGCTTGGAAGGCTGGGGTAATAGCCATTATACGACGCTCGCAAAGTGTGAGGGGAGATTAGCAACTGTTCCTCAGGCTGTCAACCAGGTAAGCCTCACTCCGGGAGGACTGTGAGCTCCCGGTTGTTATCGATCAGGACCGAGAGTCCCATGATGGAGTATCGGCTGATGTAGTCAAAGGCGGGGGCCGGGGTCTCTCCGAGGCTCGCGTGGTAGCGCTGCACCGCCCGGTACTGCGCCATGGTCATCACAACCGAGGCGGGCCGTTTGCCTGCCTCCTGGAGCTCCCGCAACTGCCGGTAGATCTCGGCGATAAGCTCCTCCGGTCGCGGCCGCCGGTTTTCCGCCGCCCCGGCCTCCTGGGAGACCCCATCGCTGCCGGCGTGTTCCTGTTCGACCCGCCCTTTATCACTCATCCGCTGCTCCCTTATTCCGTGATACCATGGTTCGGTGCCTGAGCAAAAGCGCTACACGACCGGATCTGCACCTCTTGACCGTTGGGTTGACCGCCTCGCCCCGGGGGACAATGTTGTGTGGCGCGTCGATCGGTGGGAGGAGTACCTCCCCTACGTGGCGATGCTCGCCGCGGCGGGGCGGGAGGCGGGGCGGGAGGCGGGGCGGTCGATCACGTATTTTCGCTTTGCCGACCACCCCCCGCTCCTCGAGCCCTCGGCCGATCTGCGGGTCGTCACCCTCACCCCGGAGGAGGGGTTCGAGGGCTTTATAACCGAGATTCACCGGGAGATCCGCGGCGCCGGGGATGGGGACATCTACCTCTTCGACGCTCTTTCGGGACTCACCGCCACCCGGTACAGCGACAGAATGATCGGTAATTTCTTTCGCCTCACCTGCCCCTACCTTCGGCAGAAGGGTGCTCTCGCCTACTTCGGTCTCTACCGCCACCTCCACTCCCACCACGCCGTGGGGCCGGTGGAAAGCACAACCCAGTTGCTCATTGACGTATACGGTAACCCCGGCGGCGACTACCTGCAACTATACAAGTGGGAGCGGGGCGGCACTGCCAACTACTCGAGCCGCCTCTTTCGCAGCCTCCCCGGAGAGATCCGCCCTGTGGAGGAGAGCGGAGAGATCAGCAGAGTCCTCCAGTCCGCCCACTGGGAGGGGCTGCGCTCGGCGAGCTATCGGATGGTCGGCCTCTGGGACCGGGCGTTTCTCAAGGCCGAGTCGATCGCCCGGCGGGTTGAACAGGGAGAGCTCACCGACGCAGCGAGGCGGGACTCCTTCGAGCATCTTCTTACGCTGCTTGCCCCCCGGGACCGACGGATGCTCGATCTGGCGAGAAGCTATATCACGTTGGAGACGCTTCTGTGGGTCTGGCGACGGATGGTCGGCACCGGAATGATCGGCGGCAAGGCGATGGGAATGCTTGTCGCCCGGGGGATCCTCGAGCACAGGAGTCCCGAGATCGCCGGCCTTCTCGAGCCTCACGACTCGTTCTTTGTCGGCTCCGACGTCTTTTACACCTACATGGTGGAAAACGACTGCTGGTGGCAGTGGCAGGCGCAGAAGGAGTCGAGAGACGAGCCTGGGGCGGACCGCTCCCTTCGGGATCAGATCCTCTCAGGAACCTTTCCCGCCTACATCGTCCAGCGCTTCTCGGACCTCCTCGCCTACTACGGAGACAATCCGATTATCCTGCGCTCGAGCAGCCTCCTCGAGGACAGCTACGGTAACGCCTTCTCAGGCCGGTACGACTCGGTCTTCTCGGTAAACCAGGGCTCTCCCCAGGAGCGTCTTACCGCGTTTCTCGAGGCGATTCGCCGGATCTATGCCGGCGCCGTGGGCAGGGAGGCGCTGGAGTACCGTCGACGCCGGGGGGTTCTCCATCGTGACGAGCAGATGGCGATCCTGGTGCAGCGGGTCTCCGGCAAGCGACGGGGGCGTTACTTTTTTCCTCACATGGCGGGAGTCGGCTACTCCTTCAACCCGTATCGGTGGCATCCCGATATCGATCCCGCCGCGGGGGTTCTACGTCTCGTTCTGGGACTCGGCACCAGGGCGGTGGACCGGCATGACGATGACTACACCCGTATCGTCGCCCTCAATACCCCTGCCCTGCGCCCGGAGTCCGGGTTCTCCCAGGTCTCCGAGGTCGCCCAGCGCCACGCGGACGTTCTCGACCTGGAGGCGAACGGGATAACCTCGATTCACACCCTCGACCTGGAGCTCGAGCCCGGCCCCCGCTCCCTTCTCTGCCGACGGGACCGGAGGGAGGAGCGCAGGCTCGCCGGGGGTTCGATGCCCGGGGTTGCCCGGTGGGTGGTTACCTTTGAGGGGGTTATCGAAAACACCACGTTTGTGAACACCATGAGAAAGACCCTCTCTATCCTCCGGGACGCCTACGCTACCGAGGTTGACGTGGAGTTTGCCGTAAACTTCCGGGATGAGGGAGGCTACGAGATCAACCTCCTGCAGTGTCGAACCTTTCAGGTAGCCCGGGAGACGAGGATCGAGGAGCAGGTCGATGAGCAGACGGAGACTCCCGAGGTGGATGGGACTCTCCTCCTCGAAAGCCCCGGGCCTCTGATCGGCCACGGCCGAGTTATCCAGATCGACCGGCTCATCTATGTCTCTCCCGAGGCGTACGACGAGCTTCCGGACCGGGAGCGCTACGCTGTCGCCCGGCAAATCGGTGCGCTACTGAGAAGTTTCGGCCGTGAGGAGCGGCTGATGCTTATCGGTCCGGGACGCTGGGGAACGAGCACACCCTCCCTCGGAGTACCGGTGAGCTTTGCGGAGATCGGCGGCGCCGAGATTATATGTGAGATCGAGGCGCCCCAGCGTGGGCTTACCCCTGACCTCTCCCTGGGGACGCACTTTTTTAACGACCTGGTCGAGAGCAACATCCTCTATGTCGCCTCGCCCCGGGGCAGCCGCCTCGACGGCGACGCTATCGCTGCCCTCGCCGACAGATGGGAGGGGGCGGTGGCGGTGGTCACACCCTCGGACCGGGGGGTGCGTCTCATCGCCTCGGGCTCCTCGAGGGAGCAGCGCTTCCGTCTTGTGAGCGTTTAGTAGCCTGCCGCCCGGGCCGGCGACGGTGCCCCCAGGCGGGCTCGCTCCCGGGCCGGCGACGGTGCCCCCCCAGGCGGCCGGTGGCGGCGGGCTCGCTCCCCGGGCCGTCGGTTCCCGGGCCGGCGACGGCCCCCCAGGCGGGCTCGCTCCCCGGGCCGGTGGCGGCCTAAACCAAGCCCTGGTCGAGCATCGCCTCGGCAACCTTGACAAAGCCTGCGATGTTAGCCCCGGCGCTGTAGTCCTGCCCGAGCTCGTACTCCTCCATCCCGGCTGCTATGGTTGCGTGAATGCGCCGCATGATCTCCTGGAGTTTGGAGTCCACCTCCTCGGAGGTCCAGGCGAGGCGCATCGCGTTCTGGCTCATCTCGAGCCCGGAGACCGCGACACCTCCGGCGTTGGCCGCCTTTCCGGGGGCAAAGAGGATTCCCTCCTCCTTCAGGTAGTCGAACGCCTCGGGGGTTGTCGGCATGTTCGCTCCCTCGGTGACGATCCGGCAGCCTTCGGCTACCAGCCGTTTCGCGTCACCGAGATCGAGCTCGTTCTGGGTGGCGCTGGGAAAGGCGGCGTCGCAGCCTACCGACCAGGGGCGCTTGCCGTCGAGGTACTCCGCCCGAGGGTAGCGGTCGGCGTACTCCCGGATCCGGCCGCGACGCAGATTCTTGAGCTCCATCACAAAGGTCAGCTTCTCCTCGTCTATGCCGTCGGGGTCGTAGACGGCGCCGCCGGAGTCCGAGAGGGTCACCGGAACCGCCCCGAGGCTCAGGAGCTTGCGGGCGCTGAACTGCGCAACGTTGCCGGAGCCGGAGATGGCGCAACGCATCCCCTCGAGGCTCACACCCGCCGCCCGGAGCATCTCCTCGGCAAAGTAGACCGCACCGAAACCTGTCGCCTCAGGGCGGATCCGGCTGCCCCCCCAGGCGACGCCTTTTCCGGTGAGCACCCCGGTAAACTCGTTGGCAAGGCGCTTGTACTGCCCAAAGAGATAGCCGATTTCCCTCGACCCTACGCCGATGTCCCCGGCGGGTACGTCGGTATCCGCGCCGATATGGCGATAGAGCTCGCTCATAAAGGACTGGCAGAACCGCATCACCTCGTTGTCGGACTTGCCCTTCGGATCAAAGTCCGAGCCTCCCTTTCCGCCGCCGAGGGTGAGGGAGGTGAGAGAGTTCTTGAAGATCTGTTCGAACCCGAGAAACTTGAGGATGCTTGCGTTTACCGTCGGGTGGAAGCGCAAACCTCCCTTGTAGGGACCAAGGGCGCTGTTGAACTGGACCCTGAGGCCACGGTTGACCCGGTAGCGCCCGGCGTCATCGATCCAGGGTACCCGAAAGAGAACCATCCGTTCCGGCTCGACGAGTCGCTCGAGTATCGCCGCTTCGCCAAACTCCGGCCGTTGATCGAGTACCGGCGTGAGGGATTCGAGAACCTCCCGTACCGCCTGCTGAAACTCAGGCTCTCCCGGATTTCTCCGTTCAACCTGCTCGAGAACCTGCTCTACATACAACATCCAAATAACCTCATCTGTAAAAAAAGGGCCGCTTCGCAAAGCGGCCCGTAGCGGCCGCCCTCGCTCGGGGCGGCCGTCCCCTCCTCCGGGGCTGCCTTAAAAGATAAGGTTGAGGAGGTTGTATTCCTGAAAAACCGAGACCATGAGAAGCGAGACAATCGCCATGATCTTGATGAGAATGTCGAGGGAAGGTCCGACGGTATCCTTGAGCGGGTCGCCGACGGTGTCACCGACAACTCCTGCGTCGTGGGCATCAGAGCCCTTACCGCCGTGGTGTCCCATCTCGATCCACTTTTTCGCGTTGTCCCAGGCGCCGCCGGAGTTAGCGGTAAAGAGGGCGAGCATGAGGGCGCTCAAGGTTACACCGATGAGCAGCCCCCCGACAAACTGAGCCCCGAAGAGAAATCCCGTCACCAGGGGCGCGAGTACCGCGATAAGGGCGGGCGTCTTCATCTCCTTCAGGGAACCGGCGGAGCTGATCTCGATGCACAGCTTGTAGTCGGGCTTCGACTCACCAGTAAGGATCTTCGGGTCCTCCTTGAACTGCCGCCGGACCTCCTCCACCATCTTCCCCGCCGCCTTTGCCACAGCATCGATGAGGATGCCT
This sequence comes from Spirochaetaceae bacterium, assembly GCA_046541355.1. GTDB lineage: Bacteria > Spirochaetota > Spirochaetia > DSM-27196 > Alkalispirochaetaceae > CAYZHV01. The sequence continues at coordinate 1,753 of JBKHDM010000109.1, read as the reverse complement.
GAGAACAGGTAGGGAAGCGCCGCGCCGACAAGGGCACCGGCGAGGGTGAGGGTGTTTATCATGTCGAGAACGAGCTCATACTCACCCTGGGTGTTGGTGGGACCCGCCTGGCTGTAGAGGTAGCTGGCAAAGAGGGAGAGGGCCGCGAGAGCCGCTGAACCGATGGCAAATCCCTTGCCGATCGCCGCTGTGGTGTTACCTACCGAGTCGAGGTGGTCGGTGATCTCCCGGACCTTCGGGTCGAGCGCCGCCATTTCCGAGATGCCTCCGGCGTTGTCGGCGATCGGTCCGTAGGTGTCTACCGAGACTGTGGCCGCCACAAAGGAGAGCATTCCGAGGGCGGCCATCGCAACGCCGTAAAGGCCGGCAAAGGCGTTTGCCCCGATAACCGCAATGGCGAGAACCACGAGGGGAAAGAAGACCGACTTCATCCCCACGGCCATACCGGTGGTGATGTTAAGGGCGTAGCCCTGCTTGGACGCCTCGGAGATCAGCTTGGTGGGCTTGTAATCGAAGCTGGTAAAGTACTCGGCGAGCTGGCCAATGGAAATACCGGCGATGATACCGAGGACTGCGGAGAACCAGGGTGAAAGAGGCCCTACGGCAAAGCCGACCACCTCGTAGTTCTCACCCTGAAATAGGTAGTAGCTCAGGAAACCGCTACCCACAAGGGTCAGAGCAGCTGCGGACCATGTGGAGACGTTCAGCTCCCGGTGCGGGTTGTCCGCCGCCTTTTTGACAACGAGACTGAGAATCCCGATCACCGAGGCGATAATACCGATCGCCGCAAACATCATCGGAAAGTTTATGAGCTTGGTCATGAGCTCGCCGGATACCGAAACTGCAGCTTCGGTTCGGGTGTAGAACATGTAGGCGGCAAGGACCACAGCGGAGATGATCGACCCGACGTAGCTCTCGAGGAGGTCCGCACCGAGGCCTGCGACATCACCGACGTTGTCACCGACGTTGTCGGCAATCGTAGCGGGGTTTCTCGGGTCGTCCTCGGGGATGTGCGCCTCGGTCTTGCCGACGAGGTCGGCACCCATGTCCGCCGCCTTGGTGTAGATTCCGCCACCAACCCGGTCGAACATCGCGATCACCGAGCAGCCGAGAGCGTAACCGCTGACGGTCATGGTAAAGGGGATAAAGTTGACCCCGAGCCAGTTGCGAATGATGATCATCTGCTCCGGGCTGGTCTGTCCGAGGAGCCGGCCAAAAACGAGATAGACGATACCGAGACCGAAAAGGGAGAAGCCCGCCACGCTCAGTCCCATGACACTTCCGCCCTGAAAGGCGACCTTCAGGGTCGCCCCGAGACTGTTGGTCTCCCGCGCCTTGTTGGCGACCCGGACGTTTGCGAGGGTTGCGATCTTCATGCCGACCCATCCTGCCGAGGCGCTCATGGTTGCGCCGAAGAGAAAGGCGACGCCGGTGTACCAGCTGATGATCCCCGCGAGAGCGATAGCGATAAATATCGCGATCGAAAAGATCAGTTTGTACTCATGCCTGATAAAGGCATCAGCACCCTCTTGAATCGCACCGGCGATTTCGCCCATCAGAGCCGTTCCGGTGCCCATGCGTTTGACCGCATAGAAGTTGATCGTCGCAAAACTGAGTGCGGCGACCACCGCGATGGCAACAAATCCGAACATGCAGGTTACATCCTTCTTATCTTAGGCGCTTGAATACAGACGAGTGCGTACCCACGTTATGCCTGTCTGGTTTGACCTCTATCGTAGCATCTATGTACCCT
>JBKHDM010000108.1:0-7623 GCA_046541355.1 Spirochaetaceae bacterium | reverse complement strand
CCGCGGGTCAGACGAGATAGACCAGAAGTATCACCAGAGAGAAGAGTCCCGCCACCGCGACACTTATCGCCCGCTGCGGCTCGATCCGGTAGGATCCCCGGAGGGCGAGGAGGATCGGCACAAAGAGGTGGCTCAGGTAACCGCGTAGAGCAGGCTCCTCCCGGCGTGTCCGCCCTGCCCGGACGAGTCTGGGGCGCAGGGGAAACCAGAGCAGTCCGCCTGCCACCGCCGGCACGACGCCCCAGAGTACCGAGGAGAGCTCGTAGTACCCCTCCCCGGGAACCCCCGGCACCACCCGGGGCAGCACACCGATAAGGATCGAAGCGGCGGCGAGGGCGAGCAGACCCGGTCGGGTCGCGGAGGCGGGCAGGCCACGCTCCCGTCGACCAGGCGCGGCGGCGTGATCCCCGGCCGCCGAGGCGGTGGCGCGGTGGTGTGCCGTGGCGGGAGCGTTGTCTGGTGCCGCTGGGGCGGTGGCGCTCCGGCGCCCGAAGATCAGGTAGAGAAACTTGGTAAAGGAGAGTGCGGTGCCCACGCTTGCGGCGATGAGCAGGATGGTTCCGAGCTCGCCGACGCTTTTTTTGAGAAGCTCCTTACTTACGTAACCACTTGTTCCAGGCACGCCGACAATCGCTGCAGCTCCTACGACGGCACAGAGGAAAACGAGGGGCATCCGCTTTGAGAGCCCTCCCATCCGGCGCAGATCGTCGTGACCGAAGTGGTCGATCGCCACGGCGGCGACGAGAAAGAGAAGTCCTTTATAGATGATGTGGTTGACCGCGTGAAAGAGACCCGCCGTCACTCCCGCCGTCTCCGGGGCGAGGCCGACGCCGGCGAGCATGTAGCCGACCTGGCTGATGATGTGGTAGGAGAGGAGCTTCCGGGCGGAGTGCTGCCTCAGGGCGGCTATGACCGCCACCACCGCCATCACCGCACCGATGTAGGTGAGCAGCGGCGCGCCGAGGGCCTCAAACGAGAGAGTCCGGGCGGCGGTGTAGACGCCGACCTTGGTGGCGTAGGCGGACAGGACAAAACTCCCGATCAGGGGAGCCCTCGTGTAGGAGCCGACGAGCCAGCCGTGGAGCGGCATCATGGCGGTCTTGATGAGCAGCGCGAGGAGCATAAAGGGCGCGGCCGCCGGGATCAGCGGTTCCACCGCGAGGGATCCGGTTGCCCCCGCATGGATAGCGATTGCGACAAAAAAGAGCGCCGCCGCGGAGATCTGCGCCGCGAGGTACCAGAACGCCGCGCTCCTCGACTCCCGGCCGCCGAGACGGATGATGGCGTAGGCGCTCAAGGTGAGAAGCTCCCAGGCGATGAGGAGGGTTATCAGGTCCGAGGCGAGTATTGTCAGCGCTGCCGCTCCACCATGGATCAGCGCGACCAGCAGGAGCTTGAGCTCCCTAGCGGCGAGGGAGGCCCCTGCCGCGAGGAGAGCCATCAGGAGATAGACTGTCAACAGAGACGCCTCAATACCCCCGGGCACCGAGATCGAAACAATCACCCTTCAATCTTCCTTATCTGCTGCGCTGCGCTCATCGGATAAGCTATCTCCGAACCTCCCCTCCCTGCAAGCTGCTCCCCCCGGACGTGGGCGAGCTGATTGCCTGTTTGAGAGGCGTCGCTTGAACGTCTCAGAACCGCGTGATCTGTGGCGGCTCGCGCCGCTCGACCCAATCGTCGCTGCCCTCGGTTCGGTAGCGGTGGATCGGGATGATTCGAATCGTTTCGCCACGGGACCCGGCGGCTCTGGATAGAGCGTCGGCGAGGCGGTAGAGGGAGAACAGAGCGTCTGTGAGCAGGCGTGCCTTCTCGTCCCCGAGGCGGTATGGAAAGAAGGCGGGATTGGTCCTTATCGTGTAGCCGAGGAGTATGGCGACGGCCCGGGCGAGCTTATCCGCGGGATAAGGCCGACCGAAGCGGCGCAGGGGTGCCACCCCTTGTCGCTTGAGGTTGGTGTACAGGACGTCGATGAGCACCGGGGTGTGGAAGAACTCCGAGAGCAGCTCGGGGTGGAGGATCTCTCCTGTCACATCCCTCGCTCCAGCCCGGACCAGCAGGCTGAACTCCTCCTCCGGCGGGTCACGGTGCTCCTGCCGATCCCACTCCGGGATCAGAGCGGTGATTTCCTCGAGGATCTTGTGGGCATGGGCGGTGATATGGTCCCGACGGGTGGTTCCTCGCGGCCGGGGCGGGGGAGGGATCGGTCGTCCCACGGTTGTCTCGAGCCGCGGCTTCTCAAGGCGTATCGCCCGGCCGACGGCTCTGTAGACTCCTGCGAATCCGATCGGGACCACCGGAGCCCCGGTGGTTACGCTGAGCCAGGCCACGCCTCGGTGGGCACTCTTTTCTCCCGCCTTCCAGATGCCCCCTTCTGGAAATATGCCGACCACCCGCCCATCCTTGAGTGCCCTCGCCGCGGTCGAGAGCGCCTTCCGGTCCATCTCGCCCCGGCGGTAGGGGATGTAGCCGTAGAGATCCGCGAGGAAACGGTATCGAGGGTCGAGCGGGATGTCCCCGGCCCCGAGAACTTCCATCGGCCGCGGGCACAGGGCAACCATCAGAAAGACTTCCATGATCCCCCGGTGGTTGCCGGCAGCGATAAACGGACCGGTCCTCGGAAAGTTCTCGATGCCCCTGGATCTGTGGCTGGTAAACCATCTCAGAAGCAGGCGAGCGAGGGGCTTGACAGCTCGTCTGCGATACCTGCGTTCAGGGATGAAGGTTCTTCCTAAGGAGCGAAACGTGACCATGCCGAAGCCTCTAATGTACGACGTGCCGCAGTCGGTGTACAGTTGAGACTTGGGACCGCTACTTCGTCAGAGGATCAGAAGAGTCTTTCGAGGCGCCCCGAAGGGGCTGAAAGTTGAGGCGACCCGCTCGGTGGTTACCGCCGGAGTGAGCGCCATAGCCGACTACGGCACACTCATCCCCCTTGTGGAACTGCTGTCGCTCTCCCCTGTGGTGGCGAGTGCGGTAGGGGTCGTCGCGGGACAACTCACCAGTTACGCCCTTCATTCACTCTGGATCTTCCCCTCCCGGCAGCACGGCTACCACAAGAGCCAGTTCCTGCTGTTTCTCGCGATCGGAGCCCTAAGTCTTCTCATCCATACCGTTTCGATGGTCGTTCTCATAAGACACACGGAGTTCTACTATCTCGTCGCAAAGTTGATCAGTATCCTTCTGATGTTCTCCCTTGGCTTCCTGCTCCGTCGCGTATCCCACCGCCTCCTGCGCGGCGACTTTCGAAGTACCTGACAGGTCGACGAGCCGGGGGGAGGACAAAAAGGAGTCGTGATGCCCACCCCTCAGGTCGCGCCGAGGCTCTCGAAACTCCCGGGAGGAGGAGTGTGGGGAGCGCGTGGCACTCGCCTGCCCCGGGGCACTCAGAGGCGATGAAGCTCGATGGCCGTTGTTATCGTGGCGGACGCGCCGGTTGCGCGGAAGCTACCTGTAACCGGAGCCGCGTCAGCGGGGTCCCCGGCGGCGGCGACGGCGATGTGCTCATCAGCCACCGCCAGGCCGAGGGTCGGGTCGTATCCGCGCCATCCACCCCCGGGGATGTACACCTCGGCCCAGGCGTGCAGGTCACGGGAGTCCTGGTCCGGGTCCCCCGCCTGGTAGCCGCTTACAAATCTCGAGGCTATGCCAAGGGCCCGGCAGAGGGCAACAAAGAGAACCGCCAGGTCCCTGCAGGAGAGCTCGGTAGTGCGCACGCTTTTTTCCGGCGGAAACGGCTCTCCCTCGGGGCGCACAACCGTGCGATGGTCCGAGGAGAGCCTGAGGGTGAGCTCCGACAAGAGGTGAGAAACGCCCCCCTCCTCGGGCAGGGATTCGAGAACCTCCGTCGCGAACGCTTTGACATCCGGGTGTTCCGGCGGCAGGAGGAAGGGTGAGAGGAGCTGTCGCTCACCGTCGGTGTATGCGATCGGCACCCGCGTGGCGCGTTCGGCGGGCAGGTAGTCGAAGGGGTTGGTACGCTCGGTTGAGACCTCCGTTTCGGTAACGATCAGCAGACGTGCGTGGAGGCCGGTAAAATGGAGCTGTTCGACAACGTTTCCTGACGGGTCGAGACAGCTGCTTTTTGTTGAAGGGGCGGGCTCTATCCGGGAGGAGTAGCTGAGGAGGCTCCCGGACCCGTCGTCCCGGGGACGGAGGCGAACCGTGTGGGGCTCGAGAAAGACCTCCCTGCTGTACCGGTACTCGGTCTCGTGGCGGATGGAAAAGATCACGGGGATGAGTCTGTAGCCCGGGGTGCACGCCCGGGTGAGGGGGCAGGGGAGGGTGGAAGCTGCGAAAGCAGGCTCCCGATCCAGCTGTCCGGCAGCTCGGCGAGGGTCGACCGAAGCCTGTCCTGCCACCAGGAGGTAATCTCTGTGAGCTCCTCGAGCTCGTAGCGGTGCTCGACGAGGGTAAAGGTGTTGCGCCGGTATAAGGCTACATCGATAGGAAAGCCGACGTCGGCGGCGCTGATCCTGGTGGAGTCAAAGGAGAGAACGCCGACTTTAAGGGCTACCTCGATCGTGTCGTCATAGGTAAGGACTCGGTCAATTACCGGCTTGCCGTAGCTGGTGGTTCCGATGATCTGATAGGGGGAGCTGTCACCGACCTCTATCCAGTTGCCCGGAGGGTAGATGAGGTAGAGCTTGTGCTCCGAGTCCTCGGAGAGCTGTCCGCCGATGAGGACGTGGCTGTTGAAGCTCAGCCCGTCTGCCGCGAGGTGCGCCTTATCTTCCGTGGCGACTCGTCGTATCAGCGCCGCAAACCGGTTGACCACCTTAAAGAGTCGGTCGCTCGTGGTGGTCTGGTTGGCGCGCTCCTCCTCGAAATAGGTCAGCACCTTGTCCCGGACCGACCGTAAACCGGAGGTCATCACGAAAAAGCGCCCGGAGCCCTCGGCGTAGGTGTTGAGCTTTCGCGCCGTAATCCGCTCGGACCCGGTGGTGATACGTGTGTCGGCGAGGGCGACGAGACCGTCGGCTACTTTGATGCCAAGACAGAAACTCATAGTGCGGTACTCCGATTAGTGAGGGGCCGATTACGCGTTGGAACTCGAGCCGGATTGATTCTGCCCAACCGTTGGTGGGACACCGAAAAAACACTCCCGGATCCCGGAACCAACCCGATTGAACTTGGTCTGGAGCGCGTCAAGGTACTCGTGCATTCCTGATGCAATAATATCATCAGCTTCGCTGAAGGCAAACTCCCAGCGTAGCCGTCCGAGCTCCCGCTCCGCGGAGGTTGAAAACTCTCCGATCTGCGTCCCGCAGATCGCGTGGAGGGAGTCGTCCGCCTCGACCACGCAGTAGTAGGTCGCCCGGGGAAAGTCGCGGTTGAGCAGAAGGAACCGGATGATCTGGCTCGGTTCGATCCTCCCGTACCGTTTCCGGTACATCTCAAAGCCGCTTGCGGAGCGGAGCACCGCCGACCACTGGATACCGTCGATTGTCGAGCCTACGTACTCCGAGGAGGGAAGCAGCAGGAAGTACTTTGCGTCAAGGAGCCGCGCGGTCTGTTCTCCCCGTTCGAGGAGCCTCCCGAGTCGGCAGAAATGCCACGGCTCGTCATGGGACATCGTGGCGTCGATGACGCCGGTTACCGTCTGCCCGTTGAGCCTGATGCGATGGAAGAACTCCGAAGGATGCTCCAGTCGGCGCCCTGCCCGGGCGGCATCGTTTATCTCGAGGTAAAAGCCGTTTATCTGTTCCCAGGCTTCAGACGATATGATCTCCCGGACGGCCCGGGCGTTCTCCCTTGCGGAGCGCAGGCAGGAGTAGACCGAGTTCGGATTGCCGTAGTCAAAGACGAGAAACTGGATAACCTTGTCCGGGCTCGGATCACCGTAGGTCTCGGAAAAGAGGTCGGCGTCTCCGGTAGTTGATACCAACGCCCTCCACTGCAGGTCGGCCCCATCCGGGAGGTCGAGGGTGAGCAGGAGGTTCACGTCGATAAGACGGGCAACATCTTCGGCCCGTTCGATGTAACGGGACATCCAGTAAACCGAGTCTGCAACCCGACTAAGCATGGATCGAAGCCTCCGGGACAATCCAGGTATCCTTGCTGCCCCCGCCCTGGGATGAGTTGACAACCAGGGAGCCTTTCTTGAGGGCAACCCGGGTCAGACCTCCGGGGGTCACGTAGGTCTCCCTGCCGAGGAGGATGTAGGGCCGCAGGTCAACGTGCCGGCCTTCGAACCCCTTTTGCTGGAGTATCGGCGTCCTGGAGAGGGAGAGGGTCGGCTGGGCGATGTAGTTACGCGGGTTCTCCTTGATCCGCCGGCGAAACTCGCTTCGCTCCGTTCTCGTCGACTCCGGACCAACGAGCATACCGTAGCCACCGGATTCGTTTACCGACTTGACCACAAGCTTGCCGATGTTCTCCACTACGTAGCTGCGATCATCGGGACGCTCGCAGAGATAGGTCGGTACGTTGGGGAGAATAATCTCCTCCTCGAGGTAGTATCGGACTATCTCGGGGACGTAGGCGTAAAGAGCCTTGTCGTCCGCAACCCCGGTTCCCGGAGCGTTGGCCAGGGCGACTCTTCCTTTTCGGTAGACACCCATGAGACCAGGAACCCCGAGCATCGAGTCCTTGCGAAAGACCTGGGGGTCGAGAAAATCATCATCGATCCGGCGGTATATCACGTCCACCCGCTCGAGCCCGGCAGTGGTGCGCATGCAGACGTAGCCCTCGTCGACAACGAGGTCCCGACCCTCCACGAGATCCACGCCCATCTGCTGCGCGAGAAAGGAGTGTTCGAAGTAGGCGGAGTTGTACATCCCTGGTGTGAGAACCACCACTCTCGGATGGGGCAGGTTATCCGGAGCGAGGTACTCGAGGGTCTGGCGGAGCTGATTGGCGTATTCCGCAACCGGTAACACTTCGGCCGCGGAGAAAAGCCTCGGAAAGGAGCGCTTCATCACCAGCCTGTTGGCAAGCATGTAGCTCACCCCGGATGGAGAGCGCAGGTTGTCCTCCAAAACGTAGTAACTGCCGTCGGCGTCCCGGACGAGATCACTCCCGGTAACGTGACACCAGATGCCCGCCGGCGGGTCGATGCCCTCGCACTGACTCCGATATCCTGAGGCCGATTCGACCAGGGCGCGGGGAATCACACCGTCGCTGCAGATCCGCTTATCGTGGTACATATCATCGAGAAAGAGATTGAGCGCCTTTACCCGCTGCTTGAGGCCCCGCTCTATCCGGTCCCACTCCCCCCGGGGGATAACCCTCGGGATTATATCGAAAGGGAATATCCGCTCAGCGCCGGTCGGGTCACCGTAGACGTTGAAGGTTATCCCCATCTGCAGAAGAAAGTGCTCCGCCGCGCGCTGTTTCGCGGATAACTCGCCGGGCGACAGCTCGTCAAAGAACCTTGTAATCAGTCTCGCGTGCTCCCGGGGCTCGCAGGCGGCTGAGAACATCTCGTCGTAAAAATTGCCCGGGTCATATCCGTCGAAGTTCACGATCGCATAAATATACAGGAATTATGAAAGTGGTACAGGGGGGTGGAGCAACCTTTGGAGGAACAGCTCCGCCCCGCAGGTGACCGGAGGACCCCGACGCGCAGCGGCCCTCCGGAAACACCGCCGTACCGGCGGGTGCAAAGCGTCAGCCGCCGAC
>JBKHDM010000107.1:0-7640 GCA_046541355.1 Spirochaetaceae bacterium | reverse complement strand
TTTCGGCCCCGGGGGGCGCTTTACGATCGTCGCCTCAGGCCGCTATCCCGACGGGGCGATCCGCCGGAACCTGCGGCGGGAGGGGTGGGAGACGACCGCCGCCTCCGTCGGCGAGGAGAGCTGGGTGCACCCGCTTTTCGCCTACCGGATCATCCGCCTTCGCCGGGATCAGTACCTACTAACCACCGAAGAGCGCCTCATCGGAAGCGGTTTTTCCCTCGCCGAAGCGGCGGGGCAGGAGTTCCTCGAGAACACTCTGGTGTTTTTCGCCCCGGACCCGGGGGGCCGACTCCTCGCCCGGTTGAGCCGGGGAGCGCGGCTACCGATCTCCGAGGTCCTCGTGGAGTTTCGCCCGGAGGTCGCTCAAGGCAGGGAGGTGGTCGCCACGGTCACCGTGGCGAGTCAGGAGGAGGCGAGGACGTTACTCGTCCTGACCCGCCTGCTTGTGGTGGGGGTCCTCAACGCCGCGGGGATAGGCTTTCAGGAGATACCTGATACCCTCACCGTCGAGCGGGAGGGCAACACAATCATGATCATGGGACTCTATCTACGGGAGGCGCAGATCGCCCGGCTCTTCATGGATCGACTCGGTCGGCAGGGAGGTGCCCCATGATCGGTGTGGTTGATTACGAGGCGGGCAATCTCAAAAGCGTTGAGACCGCCCTCGCCCGTCTCGGAGTGCCCTTTCGCATTATCGACTCCGGCGATTTGGTCGGGTCGGTAGACCGGCTGATAATTCCCGGAGTCGGAGAGGCGGCGCACTGCATGGAAGTGCTCCGTCGCCGAAACCTCGATGAGCCGATCCGGGAGTTCTACCGATCCGGTCGGCCGATGCTCGGGATCTGTCTCGGCAGTCAGGTGGTCCTTGAGCGCTCCGAGGAGGGGGATGCCCGTTGTCTCGGGCTCATCCCGGGCGGGGCGGTTCAGTTTCCTGAGGCGCTCGGAGAGAAGATCCCCCACATGGGGTGGAACGTGGTGACGCCTCGCAATGGACAGTGGCTTTTCGCCGGGCTTCCGAGGGAGACCTCGTTCTACTTCGTCCACTCCTACTACCCGAACCCCGATAACCAGGAGGCGGTGGCGGCGACCGCGGAGTACGGGGGACTGACCTTTCCGGCGGCGATCGAGCGGGAGAACCTCGTGGCAACCCAGTTCCATCCGGAGAAGTCGGGAGAGTTCGGCCTCAGGATGCTTACCAACTTTCTCGAGCGGAGGTAGGCGGTGCTGCAGAAGCGATTGATTGTCTGTCTCGATGTCCGGGACGGCAAAACCACCAAGGGGATCAAGTTCAAAGGAAACGTCGACATCGGTGATCCGGTGGAGATGGCCCGTCGGTACTACGACGAAGGCGCGGACGAGCTGGTTTTCTACGATATCACCGCGTCTCACGAGGGGCGCGGGGTAATGCTCGAGGTCGCAGGACGGGTCGCCGAGGAGATCTTTGTTCCCTTCTGTGTAGGAGGGGGCATCTCCTCGGTGGCGGAAATGCGGGATGTCCTCCTCGCGGGGGCCGAGAAGGTGAGCGTCAACTCCCAGGCGGTCCGGAACCCCGGAATTATCGAGGAAGGCGCCTCCCGGTTCGGTCGGCAGTGCGTCGTTCTCGGGATGGACGCGGCGGCGGACCCCGAGATGCCCTCGGGCTACCGGGTTGTCATAAACGGCGGCCGGGTCCCCACTGAACTCGACGCCCTCGCCTGGGCGCAGAAGGCGGTGGAGCTCGGGGCGGGCGAGATCGTTGTCAACAGTATTGACGCAGACGGTACCCGGGACGGCTACGAACTCACCCTTACCCGTCGGGTGAGCGAAGCTGTCCCGGTTCCGGTGGTCGCCTCCGGAGGCGCAGGAGAGCCGGCACACCTCGCCTCGGTACTGACCGAGGGGCGGGCCGACGCTGCCCTGGTCGCCTCCATGGTCCACTACGGTGAGTACTCGATCGCCGAGATAAAGGATACTCTCGCCTCCTCGGGGGTGCCGGTCCGTCTGCGCTACCGATAATGGTGCTTGCCTCTCCTGTGCCCAAGCGGGTATATTTCCGCCGGAATCATTAGAAGTACCTGATTTGAGGAGGGCTCTACCGTGCCTACGTATGACTACCAGTGTGACAGTTGCGGACACGTGTTCGAGACTTTCCAGAGCATGAGGGACGACCCCCTCAAGGCGTGTCCCGAGTGCAATGAGGAGGCGCTGCGTCGCCTCATAAGCGGCGGGAGCGGGATCATCTTTAAGGGTAGCGGCTTCTACGTTACCGACAGCCGCTCCGGCGGCTCAGGGTCGACGGCCTCGAAAAGCGGCAGTTCCGCCACGGAGTCGGAGGGCGGCTCAAAAAAGAGTTCCGGCAAGAGCGACGAGAAGAAGACGAGTGAAAGCGGCGGCAAGAAAAGCTCTGTAGACGCTGCGTGAGGGAGTGCCTTTTGGCGACACGGGCACTCCCGGTAGTTGTTTTTAAAATCGCTATATAGTATTCTTATCACATGATTGCGCAAAAACAGTGCTGTTCCGAGGAACTTATAGATGTCTGCGCTCAGAAGCTCAAGGTTTGCGGGCATCCTGTGCGTCTCAAGCTTCTCTGTCGCATTGCGATGGAGCAGGAGCCGTGTGTCTCGGAGCTGTGGACCTGTCTCGAGCAGCCGCAGCCGGTAGTCTCCCAGCACCTTGCGGTCCTCAAGGCAAAGGGAATCGTTCGCTCCGAGGTGCGGGGCAACCGGCGGGTCTACTCGATCGTGGATCCCTTTATAAACAAAATCGTCTCGAGTCTCGTTGACCATCCCGTAGAGGCGGGAGAGCGCCTCCCGGTCTGAGGGAAGAGCCCCGGGGCTCTGTTGCAAACCAACGGGGTAGGCGGCTACTATTCGACTACGATGACTCACGTTACCCTCGAGGTCCCGGGCTTCAGCTCCCTCATTACCGTATTTCCTGTCGACGCCGCGCCAACCCTGGGGGAGAGTGCCCTCGGTCGTGAGGTGCTGCTCGTTTCGGACCGAAACACGGAGTCCGTCGCCGCAGAGGTGGCTGCGGCGCGTATCCCCCCGGCCTCGGAGTTTACCCTCGCCGGAAGCGTCACCCTCCCTCCCGGAGAGGATCAGAAGAGCATCGAAAACGTGGAACTCCTCCTCGACACCGCCCTCGACCTCGGGTTGAGCCGAAACGCGCTTTTTGCCGTCTTCGGCGGGGGTGTTCTCTGTGATTTCGCGGCCTTCGCCGCAAGCATCTACCTCAGGGGGGTCCACCTTCAGCTTTTTCCGACCACCCTCCTCGCCATGGTTGACGCCGCGGTAGGCGGAAAGACGGGAACAAACTTTCGGGGCTACAAGAACATGGTCGGCACCTTCTATCCCGCCGACGAGGTTCGTATCTACCCGCGGTTTGTAGCCACCTTGTCCGAGGGTGAGTACCGAAGCGGTCTTGCGGAGGTGATAAAGGCGGCCCTTCTCGGAGAGGAGGATCTGCTCACCCTCCTGGAGCAGGAGTCGGAGGCGGTTATTCGCCGGGAGCCGTCGATCCTTGAGGAGATCATCAGCCGTTCCCTGCGGGTCAAGGTGGATGTGGTGGAGGAGGATCTCAGAGAGAGTGGGCGTCGGGCGATCCTCAATCTCGGCCACACCTTCGGCCACGCCCTCGAGTCGGTGGCGGAGTTCAAGGGCTACACCCACGGCGAGGCTGTCGCCTGGGGTATCGGCCGAGCGATGATCCTCGGTGAGCTCCTCGGCGTGACCGACCCCTCCTACCGGCGACGGGTCTTTGCCCTCCTCGAGGATTACGGCTACAATCTCGCTCCTCTGCCCTACGACCCGAAGGCGCTCATCGAGGCGATGGGACAGGACAAAAAGCGCCTCGGCAGTCAGATCCGCTTTATCCTCCAGCGCGATCTCGGTGAGACCGAGCTCCTCCCGGCGGATCCGGCTCTCGTGGAAAAATCCCTGGTCGCCGAAGTAGGTAGCGGGATATGATGGTAAAGATCTGTCCAGGAGGTCCACCCATGGTAAAAAGCGTTGCAGCCGCACTCCTGCTTCTGTTTCTCCTCATCGAGCCGCTGTTCGCCCAGGAGGAGGAGGAGCTTCTCTTCTCAGCCGAGGGGAGTCTCGCTGCCGGGGATCAGACCGCCGGGGACGGCAGCTTTGTCGACTTCTACCAGTTTGATGTCTCCGAGGGAGAGCGGGTGGCGGTTGTCGTCGACTCCCAGGATTTCGACAGCTACCTCACGGTGAGCCTTCCTGACGGCGAGGAGGAGCGAAACGACGATTACGTCGACTGGAACGCGGGGGTTGAGTTTCTCGCGGATCGCTCCGGGAGGGTGGAGATCGCCGTATCCTCTCTTTTCAGCGGCGAGACCGGAGCGTACACGGTCCGGGCGGTTCGACTGCCCGAGCCTCGCGAGCTCGGTATAAACGAGCGGGTCGAGGGCAGTCTCGGGCGCTCGAGTCTGACCGGCCGGCTCGCAGACCAGTACCTCGTCACCGGTAGCGAGGGGGAGCGGCTGCGCATAAACCTGGTCTCCGAGGAGTTCGATGCGTTTCTTCAGCTCCTCGACTCCTCAGGCCGGCGCTTCAGCGACGATGACGGAGGAAGCGCGACCAACTCCCGCCTCTCCTACCAGTTTCCCGAGGACGGCTTTCTCATTGTCACCGCCACCAGCTTCGACGGTAGGTCCGCCGGGGAGTATGAGCTTATCGTCGAGGCGATCGACGCGACCGACGCCCGGGTGGTGGAGGGGAGCCTTGCTCCCGGGGACAACCGGTCGATCGACGGTCGGCTCTACGATGTTGTCCGGATCGAGGCGGAGGCGGGAGAGCGGATCACCGCGAACCTTGAGTCCGAGGATTTTGACGCATTTCTCTATCTCAACTTTTCTTCCGGGGAGAACTACGATTCCGATGACGACAGCGGAGGCGGGAGCAACGCAATGATCGATCTCGTCGCGCCGAGGGATGATACCTACACGCTCGTGGTGACCTCATACTTCGCCGGCCGCGGCGAGTACCGGCTCACCATCTTTCAGTAGCAGGGGCTACTCCGCCTCGAAGATCTCTGCAAGCCGTCGGTACGCCTCGTTCAGCCGCTCCCAGGATGGTTCGGAGAGGGCTTGCTCGTTCAACTCGTCCGCGAGGGCTTCGAGGGAGGCGAGACTCCCGGTGACCGCGGCGTTGAAGCTCCGGTTCGGCTTGAGCCAGTAGTGGCCCTCGCCGTTGGAGTTGAGGGCGATGAAACCGAGCTGTCTTGATCCGCTTTTGACCGGCGCGAGGAGCATGAGGGCGTAGAGGGCGCCGCACAGCTCCTCGGCCTGCTCGGGAAGGACGAAACGGCGCCGGCGGGGAAAGTCAGGCAGGAGGTCCCGCTTCGGGTCGATAAAGCGGCTCACCCCGAGGACCGTGCCGAGCTTCTCGTCCCCGAGGAGGGTGTATCCGTTGTACTCCACCCGCGCCTTGATGTTCCGGTAGTGTCCAGGGAGGCGCGCCTCCCGAAGGCGCAGGAGATCCTCCACCTCATGCCAGGCGAGAACCGCGATCTTCTTTTTGCCCTTCTGCGGCTTGAGGGTGATAAGCTTCGGACCGACGGAGATCTGCCAGGTTGTGTCCCGTCCCTGCTTGCCCCGGCGAGGTTCCTCCCGCTTTGCGGAGGGCACTGAGAGGGTCCGGGCGAGTTCCGGGGAGATTTTCGCAAGCCACTCCTTTCTGAGGGGAGAGACGCTGCGGGCGTACATCCGACTGGTCCGCACGATCTCACCGGCGACGATAAACGGCGGGTTCTCCTGAAACATCACTGATCCCGGGTGGAT
Organism: Spirochaetaceae bacterium; assembly: GCA_046541355.1. GTDB lineage: Bacteria > Spirochaetota > Spirochaetia > DSM-27196 > Alkalispirochaetaceae > CAYZHV01. The sequence continues at coordinate 1,867 of JBKHDM010000107.1, read as the reverse complement.
CTGAATCCGTTCGGCTGTGAGGGATTGATAGATCCGCTTGCCGCTGCGACTGCAGACAAACTGCATGAGCCCCTTGGCAACAGCGCACAGATAATCGCTCTTGCTGCCCCCCTTGCTCAGAGGAACGCCCATATCCGTGACAATCTGAGCGAGCTGCTCCTTGACGTTGACGATCTCCCGCATCACCCGGGGATCGAGGTAGCGGGAGTCGCAAAACCTATCTTTCTTCGGCGCATCCTGATACGCCTCGATGAGCCGCAGGTAGCTTACAAAGTCCCCGAGATCGTCGCGGTACTGGTGGTGGGCGCGGCGCGCCTCCATCTCTTCCCCCTGGGGCAGGAGAAAGGGGGACTGAGAGGTGAGAAACGCCGCCGCCGTCACCACCTCGTCGATCACCTCGGGGTAGACCCGGATCGCCTCCACGATCATCCGGGAGTGTCGTGGCAGCAGGGGAAATCGAGCCATAAGTTCTCCCACCTGGGTCAGGCGGTTGTCGAGGTCGATGGCGTCGAGCATTCGGAGGGTCTCCACCGCCCCGGCTATACCGCGGCGCCCGGGGGAGGATATAAAGTCGAACTCCTCGAAATCATGGATACCGAGCTCCGCCATCCGCAGCACCACCTCCGAGAGATCCGTGCGGTAGATCTCCTCGGTCGTAAACAGCGGCCTGCGGTCAAACTCCTCCTTTCCGTAGAGGCGGTAGCAGGTTCCGGGACGGGTTCTCCCTGCCCGCCCTTTGCGCTGGTTTGCACTCGCCTTGGAGATCGTCGTCTCCACGAGGGAGGAGGTGTAGGTCCGGGGATTGTAATAGTTGATCTTTGCAAGGCCTGAGTCGATGACGGTGGTGATGCCGTCAATGGTGACACTGGTTTCGGAGATGTTGGTAGAGACAACAATCTTGATCTTTCCCTCCGGAGGCGGAGGGAAGACCTCCTCCTGCTCCTCCTTGGACAGACGGCCGTAGAGAGGAAGGATATGGAGCTTCCTGCGATAGGGCATGGAGTACAGAGCGTTGATGCAGTCCTTTATCATCCGCTCACCGGTGAGAAAGATCAGGATATCCCCCTCCCGCTCCTCATCGATGATCCGCTCGACGATTGAGGTTATCTTCGCAATGATCGCCTCGTATGCCGACTGTTTTTCCTCTCTCCTTCGCCCTTCCCCGAGCTGCTCCTCGATCTTTCCGTCCCGGCTCCTCGGGGCGTCATAGATCACCTGGACCGGGTACATCGGTGTTTCGATCCGGACGATCGGACACTGGTCGAAGTACTCCGAGAAGACCTCGGCGTTGATCGTCGCCGAGGAGACTATCATCCTGAAGTCCCGGCGCACATCGAGAACACGCTTGAGCAGTCCGAGGGTAAAGTCGATATTGAGGCTCCGCTCGTGGGCCTCGTCGACCATGATGACGCTGTAGCCGCCGAGGAGGTAGTCATTCTTTATCTCCTGGAGCAGGATACCGTCGGTCATGATCTTGATCCGGGTCTCCGGGGAGGTGTGATCGTCGAAGCGCATCTTGTAGCCTACAAAACCGCCGACGGTGGCGTTGATCTGGCCGGCGATGTACTCGCTCACGGATACCGCGGCGATCCGGCGCGGCTGGGTGACTCCGATCATCCCCGCCTCGGCATAGCCCGCCTCGTGGAGTATGAGGGGAAGCTGGGTTGTCTTGCCCGATCCGGTGGGGCTCTCCACCACGATCACCTGGGAGCTCTCGAGGCTCTCGAGGATGCGGGAACGTTGCTCGTAGACCGGTAGTTTCCGGGGATCCATGGGAGAAAGGTACTACGCCCGGGGACGTCTGGACAGGGGGGTCCCGCCCCCCGCCTCGCACCCGGGCCGGGGATCCATTGCGGCTCAGCCGGGG
>JBKHDM010000106.1:0-7743 GCA_046541355.1 Spirochaetaceae bacterium | reverse complement strand
GCGTAGCTACAGAAACCCGGAGACGGGAAGCTACACCACTTGACGGGACGCTACCTTCTGCGATCGCTTGTTGAGGCAATTACTCTCCAGTACCGCGTACCGGTACGCGTCATGCGGTGCCCCAAGATCTTCGACGAACGACAAGAGAGTCCTCAGATCGTCGAACATCATTGTACGGGCCGTGTGCGTACCTCCGCTTGAGAAACGAAAGCCCCAGTGATTCATTAGTTCTTTCTTCAACGGTTTCCTACCTACGTGAAGAGAATCATACATCGGTCTTTTTTACCAACACCTGATCTTCCGCCCTCTCCCGCCCAAGGAGTAGCTCGTGGCTCCGAATCAACGCCATCACCACTGGGAAGTCCACCCCCTTGGCCGAATGGAGGGTTGAAACCCGAACACCTCGGCTCCGATAGGCGGCCTCCTCTTCCATAGAAGGCTCGCCACCTTGTGCGTTCCAGAGGGCTCGAAAGATCCTGCCAAGGGTGGTGATCCGGCGAGTGTTACGGTAGTTGGTCCGTAAGACCATGGCGGATAACAATCGCCGAGGATCGGCCCTTATTTGGTCCACTTCCTTTCGCTATCTACTATTCCCGGCCCCGTAGTGTCTCCTGAGCTTCCGATCGGCATTTGCCAGGACGTTCTCGATCCTCATCTCGCCGGCACCCTCCTTCTCGAGATTCTTCTCGATCAGCGCGAGGGTCTCATCAACGCTCATCTTGATCTGAACGCCCGGAAGGTCGGGCATGTTCTTTCCCCAGAACTCATCCTCATTAGCCACGAGAATAAAGGTGCCCTCAAAGGTGATCTCCCCCGCCTGGAGCCTCTGAAAGAAGTCGAGGATCTCCGGGTGGAGAATGTTGGAGGCGTAGACCTTCTCCCAGACGTGGTTTACCTGAGGATGCGTTGTCACTTTCTTGGCAATCGGCTCGGCGTAGTCAATGTGGGTGTAGTTATGCCATAGGACCTTGGCCCCTTCTTCTTCCAGGATTCGGCGCACGCCGTTGCGCTTGCCTATGTTCTGGTAGCCGATTAGCTGAAAGACCCGCTGCTCCGGATCATTTAGGGCGCTGCGTACCGCCTCCATCGCTTCTTCTACTGCGTTGGCGCCCGTCACTGGTTTGATGCTCATCTTCTTGCTTCCTCCTAATCCACAGCCCATCCGTCATCTATCATTTCGTCAAAGTCGGCGTAGTCGTAGCTCTCGCCGTTGCTCCTGTTGACTACCCCAATCGGAGCGTGGGCCTTTTCAAGTCTTCCGGTGTGCTCCTCTTTTGGGATGCGATTGGTAAGACCGTGCCCGAGCCCCCCGTAGGGCTTGAGCGGCGCGTTATTGGTCGCGCCGTTTATGCCGCCGTCTACCATCTCTTCTGCAAACTCAGCTTCCAGTTCCTGAGGCCCGATGTTCGTCTTGATGAGAAGGTTGCGGAGCATCATCGTGTTTATCTGCTGAGTCCACGCTCCCGTCGAAACGCTTCCGCCTCGGGCGGGGTTCCGGGTACGTTGAGCCTGGCCCATCTGCACTATTCATATGCTTCGTCTATGATGCGGTCGATCATGTCCGTGACAGTGATTGCTTTGTGTTGTCTCATTTGTGGGTCTCCTTGGCCACGTTCGTGATGTATTCTCCTGGAACTCTATATATTATGTAAACCCGTTTTATAGTCATTTCGGTGTTCGGCCGACAGCAGTCCCATGAAAACCAGGTCCAACAGGTTGAAGAGGAGGTCCCTGACCAGGGGCTGCTGCTTGAGCGGGACCTCCCAGGCGTGGAGCGACCGGCGGCTGCGACTTCGGCTTGTAGCCGTCGAGCTTGGCCTCAAGCTCATCCCGCCAAAAGAGGTGCCGTTCCGCCGCCCCCGCAAGCTGGGAGCTCAAATCGGACGTCGGCGCTGTCTATGGGTGGGAGTGTAGCAAGGGCGGGGTGACAGGGAGTGTCCCGGGGGCCGACCGATCAAACGCAACGGGCCCCGGCGGAAGGCGGCTCTAAGCTCTCCCCTTGCGGGGCGGTGGCGCGGCTTTCCCGACGGCCTCAACCCGCCGAGGCCGGCGGAAAGAGGGCCGAGAGGGTAAGGGTAATTGCGGGGACGGCGACGGATGTGAGGGTGTCGGCGGGCCCGGAGACTCCGGCCCGGAGATAGCGGGAGTGCTTGAGGCGATACACTTCAATGAGCTTCTCGCTTGGATCGACAATCCAGTACTCGCTGACGCCATAGCGCTCGTAGAGGTCAAACTTGCGGCCCCGGTCGTGAAACCCGGTGTCAGGAGATACGATCTCGACAACCAGGTCCGGTGGCCCGGTGACGCCTTGCTCGGTGAGCTTTGTCTCGTCACAGACGACGGTAAGGTCCGGCTGCACTACCGTGGGGCGCTGGTCAGCCTCCTGGGGGCTGAGCTTTACGTCAAAGGGGGCGGGATAGACGTCGCAGGGCTCATGTTGTAGGGCGTTGGCGACCTGCCTCGTCAGTTCTGCGAGAAGTCGCTGATGCTCCCGGCGCGGCGCGGGGCTCATGGCGTAGGGCTCGCCGTCGATGAGCTCGAATCGCTCATCCCGGGGCGAGGAGAGGTACTCCTTCCAGCTGATCCTCTGGTGGCGCTGGGCGTCTGCCATAGGATAAGAGTAGAACGTGCAAACAGGAGCGGCAAGTGGCGACTGTTGCTCTCGGCTATCCCGGGGGCTATGCTATAGCTATGAGTGTGATCGTCGACGGCAGAACAAAGCTCACCTACGAAGAGTACCGCCACTTTCCCGACGACGGACGGCGCCACGAGATAATCGACGGAGCGCATTACGTGTCACCCTCCCCAAGCTCCAGCCACCAGAACGCCTCACGGCATATCCAGTTTGCCCTCTACGAGCAGATCGAAAAGAGCGGCGTTGCCCAGGTTTTTAACGCGCCCATGGACCTCGAACTCTCGCCGGTGGACGTGGTCCAACCGGATCTCATCGTTGTGCTCAACGCGCGGCGAGAGATCGTGCTGCCGAGTCGCATTAGGGGCGTGCCGGACCTGATTGTGGAGATCCTTTCACCTTCGACCTTCGATCGGGACCGGACGCTCAAGCTCTCCCTCTATGAGCTCCGGGGCGTTCCCGAGTACTGGGTGGTGGATACCGAAGACCGGTCGGTCCTCAACTACACAAGAGGTGAATCAGGCTACGGTGAGCCGGAGGTGTGTCGGGAGTCGATTTCGTTTCTCGAAGCGACCGTGGACCTCTCGGAGGTCTGGCGGCGGCTCTAAGCTCTCTCCCCTTGCGGGGCGGTGGCGCGGCTTTCCCGACGGCCTCAACCCGCCGAGGCCGGCGGAAAGAGGGCCGAGAGGGTGAGGGTAATTGCCGGGACGGCGACGGATGTGAGGGTGTCGGCGGGCGCTGGGCGTCTGCCATAGGATAAGAGTAGAACGTGCAAACAGGAGCGGCAAGTGGCGACTGTTGCTCTCGGCTTTACGTAAAACGGCGCCGGACCTGGGGCCCGACGCCGTGTGGTGAGCTGAGTCTCCGGGGTTATTCCTCTTCGGGCCAGCTCTCGTCGATCGCCTCGAGGGTCTCCCCGACAGGCTGACCGTTGACCCAGTCGACCATTTCCGCCCAGAACGCCCCGGCACCTACCTGGCCAGGCATCATATCCGATGCGTCGAATCGGAAGGTGTCGGCGTCCCTGAGAATCTCGGCGTACCTCCGGTTAGCCTCGGTGGGATACCAGGAGAGCTCGGCGTCCTTGTGGGGCGCCACGACTCCGCCGGACTCGACCCACGCCTTGATGGATCGTCCCGTCGTCAGGTAGCGCATTACCGCCGCGACTTCCGGGCGGTCCTCGAAGGCCGCAAAGATGTCCCCCGCTCCGAGGACCGCTCGCCCCTCTTCCTCATCGATTGGTGGCAGATAGAAGAAGTCGATATCCTCACCGACCTCAGCGTCCTCCGGAAAGAAGTCGGTAATAAAGCTCGCCTGTCGGTGCAGGAACGCCCGGGGAGGGTCCTGGAACAGAGCGTTGGGAGCGTCTCCAAAGGGGACAGTGAGGATGGAATCGGTGCCTCCGAGGACGTAGTCCGAGTTCTGCCAGATCTCCGCCATGATCTCAAGGGCCCGGCGCACTTCGGAAGAGTCAAAGGGGAGCTCCCCGCTGACCCACTGGTCGTACTCCTCGGGGGTCGCTGTCCGGAGCATGATGTCCTCGAGCCAGTCGGTGGCTACCCAGCCGGTCGCTCCGGAGCTCTCGAGTCCGATCGACCAGGGTGTGTTTCCGTCCTCCACCATCTGCTCGGTGAGTTCCATCATCTCATCCCAGGTCTCGGGGACCTCGTAGCCTGCCTCCTCGAACTCCGGGACCGGATACCAGACGAGGCTTTTGACGTTCGCCCGATACCAGACTCCCGCCATCTGTCCGTCCATGGTGGCGATATCGAGCCAGCTCTGGTCGTACTGTTCGAGGAGGTAATCCTCGCTGAACCAGTCGTTGAGGTCGACCACCGCACCCCGGTTCACAAAGTCCCGAAGCACTCCGGGCTGGGGAAAGGCGGCGATGTCCGGCGCGTCTCCTCCCTCGACCCGGACCGAAATCAGGGACTCGAAGTCTCCGGAACCGCTGTAGTTGACGGTTATGCCGGTCTGTTCCTCGAAATAGTCCATGCTTTCCCTGAAAAGGTCAGATCCGGGCTCCACAAAGGCGCCGAAAATGTCTACTGTTGTCCCGGACAGATCTTCACCATTTGTCCAGGGGTTGTCCGTTGGATTCTCAGCCGCGGCAGCCCCTTCTCTTTCTCCGGAACCTTCCTGTGATCCACCAGCCCAGACGCCGAGGGTGCTCACCGTGAGAACCATCAGCGTGACCAGTGCGCCTGTCAGAGTACGTCGCATACGTACACCTCCTTGGTTGTGTGTGCGAGGCGGTAGCCTCCCTATCTATCCGCCGGTAAGGCGGTATATCACTGCCTCAAAGGGTGCGAGGCGTTCGGGAGCCCCGCTCCTCTCATAGTTGCCCCACAGTCGCTCGAGCCCGTCGGGGCCGTCGGAGAGTTCTTCCGGGAGTTCTTCGGCCTCGAGCGGCTCCTCCCGGGAGCCGAGGTTCAGGAGTACCAGGATCACCGTCTCTCCAAAGCTCTTTGTGATCCCGAAAACAGCGTCCCCGGGAAGATCGAGCCGTCGGAAGCTGCCCCGCCGCAGGGCGGGCTCCGCTTTACGCAGGGCGAGGAGCTCCCGGTACGCCTCGAGGACCGACTCCGGGGCGTTCTCCTCATCCGCCACCGAGACGGACTCGGCGCTCCACCCCATCGGGATCCACGGGGTCCCGCTGGTAAATCCGCCCTTCGGCTCCGAGCGCCACTGCATCGGACTCCGGGCGTTGTCGCGGCTCATGTATCTGACCGTCTCGAGTATCTCCCCTTCACTCTTACCCTCGATCTTCTTGATCCCGTAGTAGTTGAGGGAGTCCACGTCCTGGTAGTGGTCGATCTCCCGGTACCCTGCGTTGGGCATGCCGATCTCCTCCCCCTGGTAGATAAAGGGGGTTCCCGTCTGGGTCAGTAGCAGGGCGGCGAGCATCTTGGCCGACTCCCGTCGGTATCGTCGGTCTTCCCCGAACCGGGAGACTCCCCGGGGCTGATCGTGGTTGCTCAAGAAATTTGCCGGCCAGGCGAGCCCTTCGAGACCAGACTGCCAGCGGCTGATCGTCTCGGCGAGCTCCCGGCGGCTCCATGGACGGATATCCCACTTGCCCCCGGGGCCGTGGTCGAGCTCCATGAGCTCCATGTGCATTGCGGTGTCGAGCTCGCTCCGGTCGAGCCCGGCGAGGGACCTGAGCTCCTCGATTGTCGCCCCGGGGCACTCCCCGATAGCGGCGACTCCCGGCCGGTGGAGGACCTCCCTGCGCATCTCCCGCATGAACTCGTGGAGGCGCGGTCCGTTGACGAAGTAGGGGGTCCCTCGGGTGGCTGTTCCCTCGAGGATGCGCTCGTCGTCAGGAAAGCTCTGCTCCTTACTGATCATGTTAATCACGTCCATTCGAAACCCGTCGATCCCCCGGTCGAACCACCAGTTCATTATCTGGTAGACCTCCTGGCGAACCTCACGGTTCTCCCAGTTGAGGTCTGCCTGTCCCGGGGAGAAGAGGTGGAGGTAGTAAGCCTCCCGTTCGCTGCGGTACTCCCAGGCGGATCCGCCGAAGTAGGAGTCCCAGTTGTTCGGGGGAGCTGAACCTCGACCCTTCCTCCATATGTAATAGCTTGCGAACGCGCCCCCCGGATCGGCAAGGGAGCTGACAAACCACGGGTGTTCGGTGGATGTGTGGTTGACCACGAGGTCCATGATGAGCCGGATCCCCGCTCGATGAAGCTCCTCGAGGAGTTGATCAAGCTCCTCCACGGTTCCGTAGGTCGGGTCGATCGCCCGGTAGTTGCTCACGTCGTATCCCCAGTCCGCGTTTGGGGACTCGTAGATCGGCGTGAGCCAGACCGCATCGACCCCGAGGCGCCTCAGATAAGGGACCCTCTCCCGGATACCCTGGATGTCACCGATTCCGTCGCCGTTACTGTCGAGAAAACTGCGCGGATAGATTTGATAGATCGCCGCGTCCTTCCACCAGCTCTCTTCGTCTCTGCTAACCAGGTTCATTGATTCGTCCTTTCCGGTGCCGACTCCCGGACAACAAGCCGGGGCTGGAGGATACGGGAGAAGGAGTCCTCCCCCCCTCGGTGGGCGAGAAGCTCCACCAGTCGATTACATGCGAGCCTCGCGAGCTCCTCCTGGGGCTGGTGAACGGTCGTCAGCGAGGGGGTTGCGATCGCCGCCATGCGGATGTCGTCGTAGCCGACCACCGGGAGCGTTCCGGGTACCTCGACCCCAAGCTCCCTGAGGGCGGAGATCGCTCCGAGGGCGCAGACATCCGCCTGGGCAAAGATCGCGTCGATCCCCGCTATGCTGCGGCTGTTATCGATAATCGCCGACCGCGCCGCCTCGTAGGTGGCGTCGACCGATAGTATGAGCTCCTCCTGTACCGGTACTCCCTCCTCGAGGTGGGCTCTGCGATAGCCGGCGGTCCGCTCGAGAAACTGCCGCTCCCGCTCGGTGATGGTGAGGATCCTCCGCGCCCCTTGGCGCAGGAGATAGCTCGTGGCGAGGCGCCCTCCCTCGATGTGGTCGACGTAGACGTGCTCCATACCCTCCCGCTCCGCATCCTCCGGGAGAAAATGTAGAAAGACGAAGGGGACGGAGGTCTCAAGGAGGGTCTCGTACTCCTCGCTGGTGAGGGCGGGAACAATGAGAAGCAGCCCGTCCACCTTTCCCTGCCGTATGAGACGTCGTATGTTGCTCTCCCTCGATTGGGCGGTCCGGACAAAGGAGACCAGGGGGTCGAGAGCGTTTGCCTCGAGGATCGCCCGGACGCTGCGCAGGAGCATTCCCGCAAAGGAGGCGTTGTCCGGGTCGTCGAGGGAGTCGGGAAAGATGATTCCGATCGTTCCGTTTCTGCTCGTCGCCAAGCTCCGTCCCCGGGCGTTTACCTCGAACCCGAGCTCCCGGGCGAGCTGCTGGATGCGCCCTCGGACCGACTCTGAAATGGCCGGGTTGTCATTGAGGGCGCGGGAAACCGTGGAAAGGCTGGTGCCCGCGAGGCGGGCGATCTCTTTCATGGTGACGCCGGTCACGGGGATGCTCCTTGCAATGCAAGCGCTTGCACTAACTCAATGCTAACGATGGATTGCGCGGTTCGTCAACCAACCTGCGGCGGGCGCAGCAAAAGCTGGTAACTC
>JBKHDM010000105.1:0-7793 GCA_046541355.1 Spirochaetaceae bacterium | reverse complement strand
CCGATCAGACCAGCTGTTGCTCTGTGGCGCGAGGGGGAACCTACCAGATTCGTGCTGGATGTGTCAACCGTTTGCTGACTTGTTTTTAACAATCCCCCGGGGGTGGATGAGGACGTCCGGTGCGCAGCTGCCTCCTATCCCCAGGGTGGAGGACACCAGGGGTAGCTTGGGGGTAGACTCAGACCCATTATGAAACGAGCAACTCAGGTGGAGCGAGTCGAGGCGCTACGAGAAGAGATGAGGAAGGCGGGGGTCCAGGGGTATCTGATCCCCGGCACAGACCCACACCAGAGCGAGTATCCGGCAACCCATTTTCATGGACGCCAGTGGATCTCCGGCTTCCACGGCTCCGCGGGGACCGTCGTAATAACCATGGAACACGCCGGTTTGTGGACCGATTCCCGTTATTTCCTCGAGGCGGAAAAGGCGCTCGAGGGCACACCCTTCACCCTTTTTAAAATGGAGACTCCCGGTGTCCCCGCCTATCCCGACTGGATAGCCTCGACCCTCGAGCGGGGAGACACCCTCGCCTGTGACGCGCGACTGGTAAGCGTAGCTACGGTCGCCGCGATTGAAGAGCCCCTCGAGAGGCGGGGTATCCACTTTGCCCCGGGGGAGGATCTCCTCGCCCGGATCTGGGAGGAGCGTCCCCCGTTACCGACCACACCGGTGTACCTCCATGACGAGCGCTACGCCGGGGAGAGCGCCGGATCGAAGATCGCGCGGCTCGTTGAGCGCCTCAGGGGGCTCCGGGCGCAGACGCTCCTGGTAACCGCCCTCGATGAGATCGCCTGGCTTCTGAATATCAGGGGAAGTGATGTTCTCTACTCACCTGTAACCGTCTCCTACCTCCTCCTCGATAACGGCACCCTCACCCTTTTTATAGAGAGCTCAAAGCTCTCCCCGGAGGTAACATCCCATCTACAAGCCCTGGCGGTTCGCATCGAGCCCTACGAGGCGGTGACCGACGCCCTGTCGGCCCTCCCGCAGGAGCGCATCGTTCTTGTGGACGAGGGCAAACTCAACTCCTTGCTCTTCCGGGCGCTGCCGGAGGGGGTCGAGGTGGTCCACGGGAGTTCCCCGATAACGGAGATGAAGGCGATAAAAAACGAGATTCAGAAGGCGGGAATCCGGGCTGCGATGCGAAGGGACGGGGCGGCCCTGGCGACCTTCTTTGTGGAGCTTCAGGAGGCCCTCAGTCGCGGTGAGCGTCCTCGGGAACGGGAGCTGCAGGAGAGGCTCAGGGAGCGACGGGCTGAGCAGGAGCTCTTTGTGGCCGAGGCGTTTGGAACCATCGCCGGGTACGCCGGCAACGGCGCCATCGTCCACTACGCCCCCGGGGAAAACGACTCTGCGGAGGTCTCGGACGATGCGATTCTCCTTCTCGATTCCGGGGGACAGTACCTTGACGGTACCACCGACATAACTCGTACCACCCACTTCGGAAAGCCAACCGAGGCGCAGCGGCGGGATTACACCCTCGTCCTCAAAGGCCACCTCGCCCTCGGGATGACCCCCTTTCCCAAAGGGACTACCGGGCATCAGCTCGACACCCTCGCCCGGCAGTTTCTCTGGCAGGAGATGGAGAACTACGGCCACGGTACCGGCCACGGGGTCGGCCACTTTCTCAATGTTCACGAGGGACCCCAGCGGATCAGCCAGAAGGCTCTCGGCGTAGCTCTCGAGCCGGGGATGCTCATCTCGAACGAGCCGGGAGTCTACAGGACCGGCGCCTGGGGGATCAGGATCGAGAACCTCGTCCTGGTCGAGGAGACGCCTGCGACGGGGACGGAGGAGTTTTATCGCCTGGAGACAGTCACTCTGTTTCCCTACGAGCGAAAGCTCATCGATACAGAGCGGCTCACACCGGCGGAACGGGAGTGGGTCGACGCCTACCATCGCCGGGTGAGGCGGGAGCTTTCGCCGCTTGTCTCGCAGAAGGTCGCAGACTGGCTGGAAGAACAGTGCGCCCCCCTGTAGCCTCCCCGGGAGGAGCGCAAAGGGGGCGTCCCGGCGCCCGCCGCCCGGGAGAGGGCGGGAGCGTCAGTGGGGGAGAATGATCGTGTGAAGGCGAACCGATTTCGCCTCGGCCTCGGTGAGGACCATCTCTTCGGTGACCGCTCCCCGGGGACGGGGGTGGGGCGGCGCGTCGCCGATGAGGATTACCATGCGCTCCGGCGCCTCCCAGTCAAAGGAGTATACCGCCCGGTAGAGTGCCTCGTGGACCGCCTCAGGCAGATCCCGGCCTCCGGCAACACGGACCCGGTCGATCACCCTCTGGGCCGCCTCGAGCTCCTCCTCGAAACCGACCATCTGGGTGAGATAATCCTCGAGATAGTCCCTGTAGAGAACAAATCCGATCCGGAACCGGTCGAATCGCTCGGTTGCGTCTCGCAGCATCGGAACCAGTGACTCCTGGAGGTGGGGCAGGTCGTCCTGCATGCTCTGAGTTGTATCAAGGGCAACTACCAGGTCGAGGCCCGGCCCTTCACTCTCCTCGATGAGCTCGCTGATCCGGGGGACGATATCCTCCCGACCGGTGGAGAAGATCCTCCGGGCGTCGGTAGCCTCGGAGAGGGAGCTGAAACTCTCCACCGTATCATCCATGAAGTTTCCCTCCGGCGGTCCCTCCGCGGGGGCCTGGGTGATACGGACGGTAAAGGGGTTATCCCGCCAGGCGCCGGTGTAGTCGGCGTAGGGGAGCTCGAAGGTGCGCACGCTCAGGTAGGTCCCGTCGACAACCTGGACCTCACCGCTGCGGGTCCAGGAATACCCGTAGACCAGGACGTAGGGCATAAAAACCTTGAACGCCTCCCCGAACGCTTCGTCCTCCACCGGCGTCGAGTCGAGGAGAAAGAACCGATCCTCCCCGCCGATGAACTCTCCGTCCAGCAGCCGCCGCTCGTCGCCGTTCTCCGGATGGTACTCGGGGTTGCGGTAGGCGTAGGTAGCCACGTCCCGATCAGGAGCCTCGGTTGATTCGGTGATGAGGACCGAGCGGATCCCCGGTTTGCTGCGGATAAACAGGTTGTAGCCCCCCTCGAGGGTCTGTTCCACCCGAACATCCGTCGGCCCGACGGAGAGGGCGGCACTGTCCGCCTCTTGCTGGGCCGCGACGGGGAGGCCGGCAACGGTAAGAAGCAGGAGTCCCAGGTATCGGATAACAGCTCTCTGGCGCTCTGTCACACCTAATAGTTTCGGCAGGTCGGGGTGGTGAGCTTAGTAGTTAAAGACCGCGGGAAACGGGAGGAGCCGGGAGCCTGAGAGGGCGGAGCTGAAAAAGGCGAGCTCCTCCAAAAAGGCGTCGAGAAAGGCGCACCCCTCCTCTCCCGGAAGGGCGATAAGGATCGTCCGGGCGGGCTCCTCGGAGCGATACGCGTAAACCCGCCGCCCTCCGGTCTCCCTCGAGGCGAGGTCGACGCCCTCCCCGGCCACCGGGGGACAGGAGAAGGAGCCCCACTCGAGGGGCTCCTCGAGAAGCAGCTGAAGCAGGTAGACCTCCGCCTCAACCTCCCCGGAGAGCTCGTAGACGGCGCGCTGGGCGCGAAAGGCGTTGGGCTCGAGGAGAGCTACCCCCCGCACCTCCGTCGGCCCCTCGAGAAGGATGGCCCGTCGAGGCTCCTGGGCGGACGCAGGGGAGAGCGGAAGAAGGAGGAGGAGGAGCAGAAGGAGAAGCGTCGCCTTCCCCTTCACCCTTATTCCACCGTGACGCTCTTGGCGAGGTTTCTCGGCTGGTCAACGTTGCGGCCGAGCTCGAGAGCACAGTAGTAGGCAAACAGCTGTGTCGGGATAACCATCAGGAAGGGATAGACGAGTTCGTCCGCCCTGGGCACAAAGAAGACGTCGTCCACGATCTCGGCGATCTCCCTGTCCCCGTCAACGGCCATGGCGATCACCTTGCCCTCCCGCGCCTTTACCTCCTTTATGTTGGAGATAACCTTGTCCCGGAGCCCATCGTCAGGAACGATAAAGACGGAGGGTGTTTCCGCGTTGATCAGGGCGATCGGACCGTGCTTGATCTCCGCGGCGCTGTACCCCTCGGCGTGGATATAGCTGATCTCCTTGAGCTTGAGGGCGCCCTCGAGGGCGACGGCGTAGTTGATACCCCGACCGAGAAAGAGAACGTCCGGTGCGTGGGCGTACTTCTTTGCGAGAGCCATAAGCTCCCCTTTGCGGTCGAGGATCTGCTGCACCCGGTCGGGCACCGACTCGAGCTCCCGGACAAAGCGCATGCCGCTTTCCATGCTCATGTCCCGCATCCGCGCCATGAGGAGGGTAAAGAGGTAGAAGGCGGTGAGCTGGCTGGTAAACGCTTTGGTGGAGGCGACGGCGATCTCCGGGCCTGAGTGGATGTAGGTGCCGCCGTCGGACTCCCGGGCTATGGTTGAGCCGACGACGTTGACCACCCCGAGCACCCGGGCCCCTTTGCGCTTGAGCTCCCGCATCGCGTAGAGGGTGTCCGCGGTCTCTCCGGACTGGGAGACGGCGAAGTAGAGGGTGTTCCGCTCGACTACCGGGTTCTTGTAGCGCACCTCCGAGGCGAGCTCCGCGGAGGCGGGTATCCTCGCGAGAGTCTCGAGGAGGTAGGCCGCCACCATCCCGGCGTGATAACTGGTTCCCGCGGCGATGATCTTGACTCGCTCCACGTCGAGAAGCTCCCGGTTGGTCATGTTGAGACCGCCGAGGTGGCCTGTGGCGTTATCGTGGTCGAGACGTCCCTGCATCGCCCGCAGGATCGACTCCGGCTGCTCGAAGATCTCCTTCTCCATGAAGTGGGCGTAGCCCTCCTTCTCGATCTCCTCGAGCTCCCAGCTGATGTGTTCGACCTGTTTGTCGATCTCCCGGTCATGGAAGTCGGTTGTCCGATAGCTGTCGGAGGTGATGGAGACGACCTCACCGTCCTCGATGTAGATGACCTGCTTGGTGTGGGCGAGGATAGCCGTAACGTCCGAGGCGAGGTACATCGCGTCATCACCGATCCCGAGGACCAGGGGCGAGCCGTTTCTCGCCCCCACAAGACGACCAGGCTCGTCACGATGGAGTGCGACGATACCGTAGGTGCCCTTGAGGAGCGCTGTGGTTCGCTTTACCGCCTGCTCGAGGTCTCCCTCGTAGAGATTCGCGATCAGGTGGGCAACGACTTCCGAGTCGGTCTCGGTGGTAAAGACCGCGCCGTCATCCTCGAGGCGCTCCTTTAAGGCGCTGTAGTTCTCGATTATGCCGTTGTGGACGACCGCGACGCTCCGCTGTCCATCCACGTGGGGGTGGGCATTCGTGTCGGTGACCCCACCGTGGGTCGCCCAGCGGGTGTGGCCGATACCGATATGCCCGAGGAGGCTGTCCGGCACAATCTCCCGCAGATCGCTTATCTTTCCTTTGCGCTTGACGATGTCGATCGCCTCGTTCTGGATAACCCCGATCCCCGCGGAGTCGTAGCCGCGATACTCGAGACGCTTGAGGCCCTCGAGGAGAATCGGGGCCGCCGGTTTGGGGCCGCAGTAGCCGATAATGCCGCACATATACTCAGGAACCTCCGGTCTGCCGCGCCACCTGTACCAGGCGCCGCTTGTCCTTTATGACGATGACGTTGCCGTCAACCGTTACGATGCCGTCGGAGTCAAAACCATAGAGTACCTCCGAGACAAACTCCGGTGGCGCCTCCATGCTGAGGGCGATCTCCTCCACCGTCCGATCAAAGGTGAGCTTTCCCTCACCCGTAGCCTGCTCGTTGATCCTGTTATAGAGACTCAAGGCTATGAGACTACGCTCGTTGCTGCGAAAAAGCTGCTGAATCTGGGTGTTGGCGTTCTGGAGGCGGCGACAGAGCTTGTCGATCACGTTCATCGCGATTTTCGCGTTCTTCTGGATCATCCCCTCGAACCCCTGACGATCAAAGGCGAGGATCTGGGCCGCCCCCACCGCCTTGACCGTGGCGGTCCGCTTCGTGTTCTGAAGCACAATTGCCATCTCCCCGAAAAAATCTCCCTTTCCGAGCTGGGCGAGCTCGTGAGGTTTGCCGTCGATCATCTTTGTAATGCTTACCGTCCCGTCCTGGATGATGTACATCTTGTCTCCCGGCTCGCCTTCGGTAAAGATCGTCTCGCCGGCCCTCACTGTTGTCCCGTATTTCTCGAAGAGCGGATTGTCTGGCATATTCTTAACTCCAACCTCAGCGTTGCTACCGGCAGTATAGTCTCGAGCCGACTCGGGGTAAAGTGTGTCACCTCCCTGAATTCCCCGCTCCCTGGAACTGTACCCGTACTGGAGGAGGTAGAGGAGGATGAAAGGGATAGTGAAGGTTCGACGCCCGGGAAGCAACTCACCGGGCTCTACCCCGGGAGCTGGTATCCTTGCGGTACTTCTGACGGCAACTGCCCTGAGCGGCTGCAACCCGGTGGCGGAGTATCAGGCGATTTACACCGGAGACATGGACCCGCCCCGGTTTGGGGCGGTGGAGCCGGTGAGCGAGGAGATGGTGCGGCTCCGTTTTGACGAGCCGGTGGAGGTGGCGGCGGATACGCTGCTCATAGATGGGCAGCCGGTCTCGCCGACCCGGGTAACGGTTTCCGCAACGGACGTCGAGGTGAGGGCGAAGGAACGGTTCTCCCCGGGAGCGGAGTATCATCTGCAGGGCATTTTTGCCGACGAGGCGGGAAACACCGCAGCCGTTTCGACCCACTTTTACGGCCCGAACCCGGGGCTCCCGGAACTGATCATAAATGAGTTCAATCCCGAAGGGAGCGCAAGCAACCCGGATATGGTGGAGCTTCTCGCCCTCGAGGCGGGCAATATCGGCGGGGCGGTGCTCTACGAAGGCTCCCCCTCGGACTGGGAGTCCCGGCTCGTTCTGCCGGCGGTGGAGGTTGAGGCAGGGGCGTTTATACTCCTTCACTGGAAGCCCGAGGGTATACCGGAGGAGGTAGACGAGCTCACCTCCACGGATGAGTCCGGGGGCATCAACGCCCACCCCGAGGCGTGGGACTACTGGCTCCCCGACGGCGACGGTTACAGTAACACCAACGGCTCTCTCGTCCTCGCGGCGTACCCCGGCGGCCCGGTCCTCGACGCGGTGATCTTCTCGACCAAGCGGTACGAACCCGGGGAGGATGACCGCGGCTTCGGGTGGGAGTCGGTGGTGCGACGGAACGAGGAGATCCACGCCCTTGGGGAGTGGGAGATCGAAGGAGATGTGATCGTCCCGGAGGACGCCATCGACCCGGCCGACTCCTCGGCGACCCGTTCGATCAACAGGAGCCCGGGAGCACCGGACACAAACAGCGCCGCGGACTGGCATATCGTGCCGTCCGGTGGGGCTACCTTCGGCTACGAGAACAGCGTCGAGCGCTACGACGGTTAGAGGTACTCCTGCACCAGCGCCTTGAGGGTCTCCTTGGGCGCTGCACCGACGTGCTGCTTTACTATCTCGCCGCCTTTAAAAACCAGGAGGGTTGGAATGCTCATCACGTCGTACTGCTGGGCAAGCTCCGGCTGGTCGTCGACGTCGACCTTGGCGATCTTGACCTGCCCGTCGTACTCCTTGTCGAGCTCTTCGAGAACCGGGGCGATCATCTTGCACGGCATGCACCAGTCCGCCCAGAAATCGACGATGACCGGCACCGGGGAGGAGAGTACCTCCTGTTCGAAGCTTCCTTCTGTAACGGCAATTTCCACATCTAACTCCTGACAGCCCTGGAATGCCCTCAACAGTAATCGCAGGGTAACGGCCGAGTCAAGGCAGCAGCCTCACCCCCGGGCACGCCCGAGGAGCGCCTCCACGGTTGCGCGAACCCTCG
>JBKHDM010000104.1:0-7841 GCA_046541355.1 Spirochaetaceae bacterium | reverse complement strand
TGGAGGATACTTTTTGCGCGTACACGAGGTAGACTGGGAGAGTTGGCACGCCACGGACCGGGCGGTTCTTCTCTTTGTACTCCAGAATGACCAGATACTCCTGATAGAAAAGAAGCGCGGCCTCGGGGCGGGTAAGATAAACGGCCCCGGGGGAAAGCTCGAGCCCGGTGAGAGCTTTCTCGCCGCCGCGCTCAGGGAGACGGAGGAGGAGGTCGGAGTGCGGCCGAAAGACCCGCAGGAGACCGGACGGCTGTTTTTCGAGTTTCTCGACGGCTACAAGCTCGAGGTCGCCGTCTTTCTCTGCCGCAGCTACCAGGGAGCGCTTATCGAGACCGACGAGGCAAAGCCGTTCTGGGTACCGGTCAGCTCGATTCCCTACGAGCTGATGTGGGCGGACGACGCCCTCTGGCTGCCGGAAATAGTGCAGGGAAAGGTTGTATTCGGGCGGTTTATCTTTGACGGCGACAGGATGGAGGACTACGCCCTCAGGGTGGATGGTGTCGGAGGCCGGCGGTCCTGACCGCTCCCCTCACGCCGTCGGTATCCGGTGAGCCGGTGGCAAGGGGTCTACACGTGAGGCTGGTCAATATCCTCGTAGAACAGATAGCCTCCCCTGCTCTTCTGCTTGACCCAGTACATCGCCTCGTCGGCGAGGGTAATGAGCTTTCTCGGGTCATCGTCGTCTACGCCGAGGCGGGCAATGCCGATGCTTACACCGAGCTGAAAGCTCTGATCATTGACCCGTATCGGATTGACGAGCGCATCCATAATCTTCTGTGCAATGTGTGAGAGCGCCTCCCGCTCGGCCACGTCCTCCAGGATCGCAAGAAACTCGTCTCCCCCGATCCTTGCGACGGTGTCGGTGGCCCGAAGGCTCTTTCGGATACGTCTCGCCGCGGCTGCGAGGACCTGATCCCCCACCAGATGCCCGGCGGAGTCGTTCACCGGCTTGAACCTGTCAAGATCGATGTAGAAGGCCGCGGCCTTCGCTCCATCCTTGGCCCCCTCGGTGAGAAGGTCGAGTTTTTCCTCGATGTGCCTCCGGTTCGGCAGGCCCGTCAGGTTGTCGTGGTTGGCAAGGTAGCTGATGTTCTCGTAAGCGCGCTCGAGCTCGTCCCGCTCCTGCTCGATATCGTTATGAGCCTCCCGGAGCCGTTCCATAATGAGGGAGTTGTCGATCGCTATGGCGAGGTAGCTCGCCAGGGCACTGAGGGTCTCGAGGTCCTCCTCGCTGTAGGCGTCGGCGTTGTAGCTCTGTATTGTGGTTACCCCGACGGTACGCTCCTTGACGATGAGAGGAACGTAGATAATAGACTTCGGGTCCCCCTCCCCGGCCCGAAAACTCCGCCTTCTGAGGTACTGGTGCCACTGCTCCTCAGTGTTACCGACCATGATCGGCTTGCGATTTGTGAGACACCATCCGGCGTAGCTTCCCGTACCGTCGAGGGGCAGACTGAAGGAGGGCACCCGCTTGTCCTGCTCGATAAAGAGGCGATACTCGATCTCCCGCTCCGGTTCATGAAAGAGGGCAATCCCGAAAATCGGCGTGTCGATAAGCTCACCGAGTCGAGAGTAGATGTGGCGCATCAGCTCCTCGAGATCGAGGGTCGCGGTAATCTCCTTGCCGATCTCGTTTATCGTCTTAAGCCGCCTGTTTGCAAGCTCGAGCCGACGGGACTGCTCCCGCAGCTCGATAGTCCGCAGCCGGTTCAGCTCGAGTTGCGCCGCCTCGAGCTCCTCCCGGCTCTTCCAGGAGAGAGCACGCACCTGGCGCTCCATCGACTCGGACAAAAGCCGTTCCCGCCGCAGCTCGTACTCCTTGCGAAGCGATAGCGCGAGGTCGAGTTTGCCCGCCTCCTCGTAGATCTCGCTTGCCATGACAAAACTGTTGAGGGTCTCCGGGGAGAAACCGATCTGTCTGCCGAGCTCGATTACCTGCAGAAGATAGGGTAGCGCCGCACCCCGGTTTTCCATCTCCGAGAACAGGGCGCTCAGGTGATGGAGCGCCTTGAGCCTACCGTAGGCGTAGTCGCTGTTGGCGCAGAGTCTGAGGCTCTCGATCTGCAACCGCTGCGCTTCGGCGACCTCCCCGTCATCGAAGGCGACCAGCCCGAGGCAGGAGAGGGCGGTCGCCTCGGTTATACCATCCCCCACGCTCCGGGCGATCTCCGCCGCCTGTCGGCATAAATCGAGCGCCTCCTCCCGGTTTCCGAGCTTCCGGTAGAGGCCACCGAGATTACCGAGAACCTGCGCCCGGGTGGCCGACGGCTCCCGGGCGTCGAGGAGCTCCATCGCCCTGCGGTAGTAGCCGAGGGCGTGCTCCCCCCGGTCGGTGCGCTCGAGGAGCTCACCGATATTGTTGAGAACCGCGACCTGTCGTTCCGTGAGATCGTGCTCCAGGGCAACCTCGAGGGCTAAGTCGAGATAGTCGAGGGCCGCGGAGTAGTCGCCGACGTCTGTCTCCACCGAGCCGAGACCGTTATACGCGTAGCTGAGACCGACATAGTCCTCGAGGGCGGTGTACTCCTCGACAGCCCGCCTGAGATACTCCCGGGCGGAGTCGCACTCGCCGAGGTACCGGTGTATCCAACCGAGATTGAGGAGAGCTCCGGCACGTCCCGGCCGGTAGTCGAGAGCGCGGGAGGCATCGTAGGTCGCCTCCGCCTCGGGCAGGGATCTCCTTGGATTGGAGAGCATTTGAGTCCAGAGGCGACGGTTGACCTCGTCTACTTCTTCTATACGACTAATACTTACCACGGTAATCCTGAATGATATCAGAATTACGCAGCTTCTGTAACGCCTTCTCCTGGATCTGTCTGACCCGCTCTCGAGTAATGCCGAGGAAGCGGCCGGTCTCCTCGAGGGTGTAGGGACCCTCGCCGGCAAGACCGAAACGGAGTTGAATGATCTTCATCTCCCGTTCGTTGAGCTGCTTGAGAACCACCCCGATTGTGTCCTGGAGGGTGACGTTAAAGACAAGTTCGAAGGGCTGCTCGAGATTCTCGTCCTCGATCAGGTCGGCGAGCTTGGTGTAGTTGTCGTCGTCCACCGTCACGTCAAGGGAGGTGGTCTCCTGAGACATGGAAAGAATCTGCTCGACCTTCTGCTTGGGAAGGTTGAGATACCCCGCAAGCTCGTCGCTGTCGGGATCGCGGCCGAGCTCCTGGGTGAGCTGCTTGGAGACGAAGAAGCACTTTTTTATCGTGTTGAGCATGTGGACGGGGATGCGTATAACCCTTCCCTTGTCGGCGAGGGACTTGATAATCGCCTGACGGATCCACCAGGTGCCGTAGGTAGAGAACCGGCACCCTTTGCGATAGTCAAACCGCTCGACCGCCTCGATGAGGCCAATGTTACCCTCGTCGATGAGATCGAGGAGGGAGAGGCCGCGGTGCTGGTATTTTTTTGCAATGGAGACGACAAGCCGCAGATTCGCGTTGATCATCTTGCTCTTCTCGCGACGGAGCTCCGCATCGACCTGCTTGCGCTGAGGGGCAAACTCCGCCGGCGCGCTCCCCCCCTCTATCTCCCGATCGAGATCATGGAGGTGGCATCGAAGCTGCTGAATGCGACTGCCGATGCGCTGCTCATCCTCAACACTCAGAAGGGGATACGCGGAAATTTGCTTGAGATAGACCGCCAACGGATCGCTCTCATGGGGGAATGACTCGCTCTTCTGCCCCCGCGAAAACGACTGGGGTCGCGAGGTTACAATCTTTCTGCTCATGCGTGTCTCCAGTTGAGAGCTGGTGAATGCTTGACTTGCACGCTCCAGGTATTATAGCCCGAACGTGCATAAATATCCAATGCTTTGGTTAGAATTCCTTTAGGACGGGATGAAATCTCTGCTGTCCTCCAGCCTGGGGACGGTTTTTGCCTTGGAACCAGAAGGGCAGGCGGTTATCCCCGGGGCGCCTGGTCCGGGCTGACGAAGTCGTTTTCCTTCCATATGGAGAAGTAGAGCAGCGCCCGTTGCTGGGCCGGCGAGTTTCCGAGGGTTCCGATTCTCGACCCCGGGGCGACCTCGTCCCCCACCGAGACGTCAACCGCCTCGTTTCCACCGTAGACGTAGATGTAGCCGAGGGCCGACTGAATAAAGACTACGTTTCCAAAACTGGTGTGAGGCCCGGCGTAGATGACACGTCCCGAGCTGACCGAGGTGACCGGGTCTCCCGTCTCCCCCTGGATAATGACCCCGGGAAGCTTGCCCTCCATCTCGTAACGCTCCCCGGCAACCGGCCAGCTGCTGCCCTCTGCAAACCCGAGGGGACGGGTCATCGTCTCGGCAACCACCCGCTGCTGAAACACCGTCGGGCTCGCAGGCTCACTCTCCTCGCCCTCGGCGTCCTGCTGTTCACCTTCCCTCTCGGGCCGTATCGCCCCTGTAGGGAGGGTGAGACGTTGACCGACCACAATGGTGTCCGAGTCGAGATCGTTGGCAGCCCGCAGCGCTCCTACCTCGACTCCGTAGCGGCGGGAGATCCCGAAAAGCGTCTCTCCAGGGCTGACAAGGTGGGTACCGGGGATGGCGAGTTCCCTGCCGACGGTGAGCTGTCCAGGATCGTCGATGTTGTTTTCCTCGAGAATGAGTTGCAACGGCACGCCGTAGGAGCGGGCGATGGAGTAGAGGGTGTCCCCAGGTTTAACCCGATGGGTCACCTCCTGGGCGGCGGCATAGAAACCGGGGCAAAGAAGGAGAAGCAGAAGGAGCCGTTTCATACACATCGTTTCCTTCTTACTATGTCGGCAGCCACTCCCCATCGCTGTACCGGCAAAGAAACAAAAAAGGGCGACGGAATCTGTTGCTCCGTCGCCCCGCTGAGTCGGGCTGAGAGGATTTGAACCTCCGACCTCACCGTCCCGAACGGCGCGCGCTAGCCCCTGCGCTACAGCCCGAGAATGGAGACACAGTACCGGAGTGACCCCGGGCTGTCAAGGGCAGTGCTCCGGCGGGAGGAAGCTGCCTTCATTGACATTAGACATGCCCCGTGCTAACGTCGGAGGCCGCACCTAAACAAACAAACGCTACAGAGAGTCGGATACAGGATGTACCCAGGATGGCCGCAAAAAAAGATAAAGAAAACCAGGAGAAGAGCCCGAAGCCTTCTCAGTTCAACAGACACCCCGCCCTGTACATCGGGAGTGTCGTCATACTCGTCATTATCGTTGTGACCTTCGTCGGCGGGCCTCTGGTCGGGGGGGGGCAGACAGAGGGGCGCATTGTCTTTGGAGAGTACAACGGCGAGGAGATCGCCTACGTCCCGGGCAATTTTTTTGCCCGGCAGTACGAGGCGATCGCAAATCAGGTCCGATCCCAGGGGGACAACACAAACCTTCAGCTGCAGCTCCGGCAAATCTGGCGTGAGGCCTTCAACCGCACCATCTTCCACACCGCGGTAACCCAGCGAGCCGAGGCAGCGGGTATGCGGATTACCGAGAGCCGGATAGACCGGGCCGTCGCCCAGCTGCCGCAGTTCCAGGAAAACGGCCGGTTCAGCGCCGAGCGCTACCAGAACACCTCGAGCAGCGAAATCTTCGCTCTTCGTCGCTTTGTCGAGGAGAGTCTGCGCTACGAGCGGGTGGTCGCCGATGTGATTGACGGGCCAAAGGTCTCGGAGGGAGAGATCGCCTTTTTTCGCGAGATGGCGGGGCCGGAGCGACGCTTCAGCTTTGTGCGTATTCCCTTTTCGGCGTTTCCGGACTCCGAGGTTGTCGCCTTTGCCGAAGATAACGAATCGCAGTTTGAGAGCGTGGAGCTCCAGGTTATCAACCTCCGGGGCAGCAGGGAGGAGGCCGAGGAGATCCACCGACAGGCGGTTGAGGGAGAGAGCCCCTTTGAGGACCTCGCCCGGGAGCACTCCACCGGCGCCCTTGCAGATCAGGGGGGTGATCTCGGTCGTACCTTTGCTTTCGAGCTGCAGCGGGACCTCGCCGACGGTGAGGATGCAGAGCAGGTTTTTGCGACCGCCGAGGGTGAGATAGCGCCCCTGGTGGAGACACCCCAAGGGTGGGCGATCTACCGGGTAAACTCTCCGGTTCGCGGCTTTGACCCGGCAGAC
Organism: Spirochaetaceae bacterium; assembly: GCA_046541355.1. GTDB lineage: Bacteria > Spirochaetota > Spirochaetia > DSM-27196 > Alkalispirochaetaceae > CAYZHV01. The sequence goes on along the minus strand of JBKHDM010000104.1, from coordinate 1,782 downwards.
CCCCAGGACCTCGAGAGGGTCCGCTCCTACATGGAAACCTTCGAGCGCGGCTTTATCGAGGACTTTGTCCGGGAGCAGGCAGAGCGTCTAGCCGGGAGCGCGGGAGAGGATAGTCTCGAAAGCGCGGCTGACGCGGAGGGCTTCGAGGTCTCCGCGACCGAGTTCTTTCCGATCAACTACGGCGACGCACCCTATTTTTCCCAACTCAGTCAGGGGGAGGGAGAGCAGATCAGCGAGGCCGCCCAGACCGAGCGCTTTTTTCTCGAAGCCTTTGGCCTCGAGGAAGGTGAGATTTCACAGCCGATCGTTCTGCGCCGGGCGGTGGTGGTACTGCGGATGGACGAGGAGCGGGAGGTAGAAGAGGAAGAGACGGAGTTTCTTGCCGATTACTATCCCTTTCTTGCGCAGGAGAACCAGTCCCGACAGATACGTCTCTCCTTTATTGACGAGGAGAAGCTCGAGGACAACTTCATCGATACCTTTAACCGCGTCATTCTCGGCCCGACCGAGGAGTAGCCGTTCCCGGTGGGGAAATGGGAGTTTGCCGAGACCGACAGAGGCCCGCGACTCTACCTTGACGGCAAGGCCCTCACCGCACCGGATCCCCACGCATCGGCGGCGCGACGGCTCGCCGCGGTCGACCGCCCCGGGGAGCGCCTCTTTCTCATTCTTTCCCCTGTCTTTCCCTACGCTCTCGACGAGTTTGTCGACTCGCTCCCGGAGAGCTGTCGGGTGGCGGTTGTAGAGCCGGAGCCGCAGGCGATCCGGGAAGAGGAGGCTCTCTGGGGTGGTCTCAGACGGCGGAAGGGCGTGCGCCTCCTGTTCGGGCTTTCCCTTGCCGACGCCTCGGAGGCGGTGGGGGAGCTGGTCGAGGGCAGCAGGGTCCGCTCGCTCCGGGCAGTCTGGATGACTGGTGCCGCGAGGCAGGCAAAGGCGTATCATGACGCGCTCATCGCCCGGGGGGAGGAGAGCCTCGCCCTCGCCTGGCAGAATCGGGCCACGGTGATCTCCCTCGGACGGCTGTGGATCCGCAACCTGCTGCGAAACCTCCTGGAGTTCGACCGGGGGATTGGTGAGGCGACGGTGCTCGCCGACAGACCGATCCTCGTCGCCGGGGCGGGCCCCTCCCTCGAGGACCATGGCGAGCTGATACAGCGCCTCGGTGCGAGGGTGCGGATCCTCGCGGTCGACACCGCCCTCCCCTATCTCCTCCACCTCGGGGTCCATCCCGACGCGGTGGTATCCGTTGACTCCCAGCAACTCAACGTCAAAGACCTCATTCCGCCGCCGCCGCCGGGAGTCCGGCTCCTGGCCGACGCTACCGCCGCTCCGAGTTTTGTCCGATCCTTTCCCCGGGAAGAGCGCTACGCCTTTGTCTCACACTTTGCGGAGAGCTCCCTCTGGGAGCTTCTCGAAGAGGCGCGAATCGACATACCGATTATCGAGGCCGGCGGTTCGGTCGGGACCACCGCCCTCCTCCTTGCCGACCGACTGCGGAGGAGCGCGGGACGCGAGGAGCTTCCGATCCTCCTCACCGGCCTCGACTTCGCCTTCAGCCCGGGGCTTCCCCACGCCCGGATGACCTACACCCACATCCTGACCCTTACCAGTTCCGGGAGACTCGCCCCGGAGCCGTTTCTGCCCTCCCATCTGAGCCGTAAGCGGCTCCGCGCCCCGGGCAAGGGGGGAGAAAGCGTCCGCACCGATTATGTCCTCGCCGGTTACGCCGCCCGCCTGAGAGCCGCGGCGCCTCGATTTTCCCATGTCTGGGACCTGACGAGC
>JBKHDM010000103.1:0-7890 GCA_046541355.1 Spirochaetaceae bacterium | reverse complement strand
ACTGAAGGGGCGATTGGTCGACTGACCCCCCTCGCGCCCGGGCAGGGAGCCAGGCGCGGAGGCGGGGGGCCGCGCCCGGGCAGGGGGCCTGGCGCCGGGGCAGTGGCAGTGGGCGCCCCGGGGCAGTGGCAGTGGGCGCCCCGGGGCAGGCGCAGGGCGCCGGGGCAGTGGCAGTGGGCGCCCCGGGGCAGTGGCAGTGGGCGCCGGGGCAGTGGCATTGGGCGCCCCGGGGCAGTGGCAGGGCGCCGGGGGCGCGCTCTCGAGGGAGCTTACCCTGAGGTCTCGAGGCCGAGGATTTCGGCCGTCTCCTCGACTCCCGCGGTGCAGTCCACCGTCAGCGGCGTTATCGAGACACTCTTGCGGAAGGCTACCACCTCGATATCCGTCCCCGGGGCGATCAGCTGTGGGTCCTCATCGACCCAGGTTCGCCCCTCGTGAATCCGGCTATCCCGCCTCGGATTGTCGATGGTGTGGCGAAAGTAGTGGCGCCGGGAGAGGCGGGTAACCAGCTCGTCGGTCCCTGCCGGGCACTCACGGGGGACATCGATTTTGAGGATGTCGAAGGGAAAGAGTCGCGGTTGCGCCAGACGGCGGCTCCCGGCGCGCGCGGAGGGCGGAGGCAGCCCCTCGATCCGTCGCAGCATGGTGAGCGCGTGCTTTCGCACAACCCTCGTCGCCCCCTCCCAGTCCATCTCACCGTACTCGTAGTGGTTGGCGATGTCCGAAGCTTGGGAGACAGCTATAGCGGGGATGCCGTAGGCTGCGGCCTGAAAGGCTGCTCCCAGGGTACCGGAGATGGTGATATCCATACCGAGGTTTTCCCCGTAGTTGATCCCGGAGACAAGGAGGTCCGGCCAACGCTGGTGAAAGAGGGTGTTCATCGCGTGTTGCACCGCCAGGGCCGGGGAGGCGTCGATGTGGTACGCCTCTATCTCGGCGAGGGGGTCCTCCCCGTCGGGGTGGGGACGGTTGCTGCGACCGTGGAGTTCGACCCGCCGCAGGTGGTCGTCAGGGTCCCCGACCATGCTTCTGCCCCGGGAGGTCTGCTGGGTCGTCGGGGCCACGACCACAACCGTGCCGAGACCGATAACCGACTCCACCGCCGCGATCAGGCCGGGAGAGTCGATCCCGTCGTCGTTCGTAACAAGAATGAGGGGTGTTTCTCCCTTTTCCGCCATGTTTCTTCCTTAAAAATGGTAACTGTTACCGTCGATACTGCTCGAGTCAGCTCGACTTACGTTTCTTCGGGGCGGTCAGCTTCACTTTGCGCACCTCTTTGGGTGTGAGTCGCACCCCTTGGGCGCGCACGCTCTTGACAAGGTAATCCTCAACCGGGAAGTCGTCGAAGAGCTTCTGCATCCTCGGCTTTTTGACGTAGTCGACGTGAACAACCGCGTCACCCCGGGTGGTCAGGAGCAGAGGCTCCGCCTTTTCGGGAACCAGGCTGTACTCCTTCTCGAGGATGTACTGCTCTATCTTACACCGTTTGATGTAGCAGAGCTTGTCCTCCCCCCTGTAGACAACCGTGAAGACCTTGCTCGCCAACAGATCTTTGTCCGCCGGACCGCAGGAGAGCAGGCCATCCTTGATATAGAGCTTCTCCGGCACATCCGTGACCACGTAGCTGCCGTCACCCCGGATTATCAGGACCCGGTCAAAGGGGGAGACCGGGAACAGCTCCTTGCCCCCTGTTATGTTGTAGCCGAGGTAGTTGATCGAGGGGTCCCATCGGAGGGTGCGGTCCCGCTCGACGATGTCCTTGACCTCCACCTTGGAGAACGAGGTAACCTCGGTGCGCCGAGGGTAGGAGGAGCCGTAGGTTTCGAGGACCCCGTCGATGTAGCTCACGGCGTAGCCGGTGAGATTAGCCAGGTGCCTCTTTATCTCCTCGAGGCGCCCCTTGATCTCCTCCATCTCCCTGCGTGCCTTGTTGATGTCGTACAGGGAGATCCGGCGGATCGGAATACGCAGGAGCCGGTCGATGTCCTCGTCGGTAACGGTGCGGCGAATCTCCTTTTTGAACGGTTCGAGACCGGCGTAGACCGCCTCGACCACCCTCTCCTGGGTCTCCATCTCCTCAATCCCTTTGTAGATTCGCTCCTCGATAAAGATTCGCTCGAGGGTGCGCTGATGGAGTTTGTCCAGGAGTTTGCCCCGCTCGAGCTCGAGCTCCTTTTTGAGAATCTCGAGGAGCTTCGCGGCGTGGTAGTCGAGGACCTCGGTCACCGTCATGGAGACCGGGTTGTTCTCCCGGATCACCAACAGGTTGACCGAGAGTGACACCTCGCAGTCGGTGTAGGCGTAGAGGGTGTCGATCACCTCCTCGGCGTAGACTCCCCGGGCGAGCTTTATTTCGATCTCCACATCTTCCGAGGTGTAGTCCTCGATGCTCTGGATCTTGATACGATTTTTTCGGGCGGCACCCTCGATACTTGCAATGAGGCTCTCGGTGGTCGTAGCGAAGGGGATCTCCCGTATGACGATACGCTTCGGATCGGAGGTGTCGAGCTTCGCCCGGACCAGCACCTTGCCCTGGCCGTCGGCGTACTCGCTTGCGTCCATCAGCCCGCCCCCGGGAAAGTCGGGATAGAGGCGCACGCTCCTGCCCTCGAGCCGCCCTTTAACCGCCTCCATGACCTCCACGAAATTATGGGGAAGAATCCTGGTGGACATACCGACGGCAATACCCTCGGCCCCGAGGACCAGGATCAGGGGCGCCTTGGCGGGAAAGACCACCGGCTCCCTGTTACGACCGTCATAGGAGTCGAGGTACTCGGTTATCTCCGGTCGGTAGAGCAGCTCCCTGGCGAGGTCGTTAACCCGGCACTCGATGTACCGCGCCGCCGACGCCTCGTCCCCGGTGAGGATGTTTCCGAAATTGCCCTGCTTGTCGATAAAGAGCTCTTTGTTTGCGAGAACCACCAGGGCGGAGTAGATCGAGGCGTCCCCGTGAGGGTGGTATTTCATACAGTGGCCGACGATGTTCGCGACCTTGTGGAACTTGCCGTCATCCACCTCGAGAAGAGAGTGGAGGATCCGTCGCTGGACCGGTTTCAGGCCATCGTCAATGTGAGGAATCGCCCGGTCCTTGATGACATAGCTTGCGTACTCGAGGAAGTTGGTGTTGAAGATCGTGTTTACGTAGGCCATCGGGTCAGATCAGGTTTTCCATGATGAACTGCCGGCGGGCGGGGGTATTCTTGCCCATGTAGAACTCCAGGGTGTTGGTTATGTTCTTGATCGACTTGACGTTGACCGGAACCAGACGCATATCGGGACCGATAAACTGGCCGAACTCTCTCGGTGATATCTCTCCGAGCCCCTTGAACCGGGTTGTCTCCGGCGAGGACAGCCGATTGAGGGCGTCGTTGCGCTCTTTGAGGCTGTAACAGTAGACCGTTTCCTTCTTGTTTCGGACCCGGAAGATCGGCGTCTCGAGGATATAGATCCGATCGGCCACGACGAGCTCCTCGAAGTAATTGAGAAAAAAGGTGAGAAGCAGGTTTCGGATGTGGAATCCGTCGTGGTCCGCGTCGGTGGCGATGACGATTCGCTCGTAGCGGAGGTTCTCCAGGTCATCCTCGATGCCGAGGGCCATCATCATGTTATAGAGCTCTTCGTTCTTGTACAGATCGGTACGTTTGCGGCCGTGGACGTTCTGGGGCTTCCCCTTGAGGGAGAATATCGCCTGGGTGTAGACGTCCCGGGCGGAGACCATGGAGCCGGTGGCGGACTGTCCTTCGGTTATAAAGATCGTGGTCTTCACGGCCCGGGCGTCCCGGTCACCCCGATGGAACTTACAGTCCTTGAGGTTTGGGATCTTGAGGGCGATTTTACGGGCGTTCTCCCTCGCCTCCTTACGCACCACGTTGAGCTCTTTGCGCAGGCGCTCGTTCCGGGTAATTTTGTCGGCGAGCTTGTTTGCCGCCGGCTTGTTTCTGAACAGGAAGTCCTCTACCGCGTCCCGGGTCTCATTGACGATCCAGGACCGGATGTCGGTATTGCCGAGCTTGTTCTTTGTCTGACTCTCAAAGATCGGGTTCGACAGCTTTACCGCGATCGCCCCGGCGATTCCCTCCCGGACGTCGATCCCGGAGAAACTCTTTTTGAAAAAGTCGTTAACCCCTTTGAGAAACCCCTCCCGGAAGGCGCTCTGGTGGGTGCCGCCGTCGGAGGTGTACTGACCGTTGACAAAGGAGAAGTAGGTCTCACCGTAGTTGTCGGTGTGACAGAAGGCAAACTCCAGACGCTCCCCCCGGTAGTGGCCGAGGGAGTAGATCGCCTCCTGCCCGACCTCCTCGCTCAACAGGTCGAGGAGCCCGTTCTTGCTGACATACTTCTCCCGGTTGAACAGGAGGGTGAGGCCTGAGTTGAGGTAGGCGTAGTTCCACAGTCGCTGCTCGACAAACTCCCGCTGGAATGCGTACTCCCCGAAGATCTCCTGGTCCGGCAGGAACTCCACGTAGGTACCGTTTTTCTCCTTGCTCTTCTTCCCGGACTTTTTGCTCTTCAGTTTCCCCTGTTCAAAGGTCGCCTGAAAAAAACTGCCCTCCCGGTAGGAGACAACCGTGAACTCCCGGGAGAGGGCGTTGACCGCCTTTGTCCCCACGCCGTTGAGCCCAACGGAGAACTCGAAAACGTCCTGATTGTACTTCGCCCCGGTGTTTATCACCGAGACGCACTCGATCACCTTTCCAAGGGGTATGCCGCGACCGTAGTCCCGGACCGTCACCCTCCCCTCCTCGCTCAGGGTGACCTCGATCTTCTCCCCGTGGCCCATGATGTACTCGTCCACGGAGTTGTCGATGATCTCCTTCAGGAGAATGTAGATGCCGTCGTTGAAGTCGCTGCCGTCCCCGAGGCGACCGATGTACATGCCGGTCCGGAGGCGGATGTGCTCCAGGGCACTCAAAGTCTGGATCTTGCTCTCGTCGTACTGCTTGGCCATAGGATCAGCGGAATCCTATCACAACGGCGGCGTGTAGAGAAATAGCGGGAACCAAGGTGGAGGACAGCAGGGTCAGCCGGCGAGAATCACTCGGTCCCGTCCCGACCGCTTCGCCTTGTACAGGGCGCTGTCCGCCTCGCTCAAGAGCCCCTCGAGGACCTCCTCGCCGAGGCGACCCGCCTCGGTCTCCGTCGGCGTGGCTCTCAGAACCGCGGTCTCCACGGTGGCGACTCCGACACTGACGGTAATGGAGAGAGAGCCCAGCTCCGCGGTACTGTGCTCCTCGTCAAAGGGAGACGCATCGGCGCACGCATTGCGAATCCGCTCCCCGAGCCGTCCGGCATCCTCCGCCCCCGTAAAGGGTGCTACCACGGTAAACTCCTCACCCCCGTAGCGGGCGACAAAGTCGGTATCCCTGGTGGCGGCGGCAATCCGTTGGGCGGCGCGGGTGATGACACGGTCCCCCACATCGTGGCCGAACTCGTCGTTGATCCGCTTGAAGTAGTCTATGTCGATCATCAGGAGGCTCACCGGCCGGCGATGGTCGATACAGAGGGTTGCGACCCGCCGCCCTTCGCTGACGAGAAATCGCCGGTTCGCAAGTCCCGTGAGAGGGTCGGTAATCGCCGTGCGTTGAAGATCACTCACATGCTCCTCAAGGCGGATCACCATCTCCGAAAAAGTTGCGTAGAGAGCACGCACCTCCCGGGGCGCCTGCCTCGGCAGGGAGGGTAGCGCACGGATATCGTAGTGTTCCCGGTTCACCTCCCGGCTGAAGTTTGCAAGTTCCGCGATGGGGCGTTCGATCGAGCGGGAGATCGTCCGCAGAATCGGCAGGAAGAGGAGCAGAAAGAACAGAACCGTCAACACCCCCGCGACGACATAGCTGCGGAGGGACTCAAAAACAGCTTCCACCGGGGACTCCCCGACGAGATACCACCGGTCGGGCGCGAGGACCTCAAAGGAAGCTACCACGGTGCGTCCCTGCCGGTTCTCGTAAGGTCCGGCGGAGGTGGCCCCCGACTTCAGCTGCTCCACAGCGGTCCGGGTCAGCAGATGGGTCTCATCGTTCCAGAGTGCCTCCTGCACCACCTGCGCCCCGAGAGCCGCCGCGGCGTAGGCGGGACGGAGGACCGAGTCATTAATCACCCGCCCCTCGCCGTCGACCAGCAGGGTCCGTCCCGCAGCGCTGCGGCTGACAGAGTCCATTGCGTTCAGAAGCGTCGCCACCGGCACGCCACCGACGAGCACCTGCTCTACCCTGCCCCCCGGAGACTCCCGGGGGAGGGCAAAGACGATCAGGGGAAGCCCGCTGAGGCGGCTGATGACCAGACCGGAGTACGCTTCCCGACCCTCGATCGCTGTACGGAAGTATTCCCGGTCTCCGAGATACGGGCTCGGCTCACCGTCGAGACGACTACCATCCCTGGAGTAGAGAGAGAGGGAGAAAAACTCCTCCTGGCTCGCAATAAAACTATCCATCGCCTCGGGCCTGCGCCCGTCGACCTGATGAGGGAGCAAGGTGTCGAGAAAACGGAGATCCGAAAAGCGCTCGCTTACCCAATTGAGAAAGAACTCCCCCTGGGCGACCACGGTCTGGTGCAGCTGCTCCTGTCTGTCGTCGATAATCCGGGGCACCGTCATAACCATGAACAGAGCGAGGCTCCCGAGGAGGGTCAGTGCCAGGGGGAGCAGGGAGAGCGAAAAGAGTCTGCCTCTGATCGATTGCGGTATAAACCGGTCGGTTCTCCTCATCTCTTTATCTAGAATAGTGATCCGCGACCGCGGGTTTCAAATGGACCGGGCCGGCGGGGCACCCCTCGTTGCCGGAGGCGCTGCTTCTCGCTACCTTTTGTCCTCCATGAGTATCGTAATCATCGGCGCGGGGATCGCGGGGCTCGCCGCGGCCCGGGAACTCACCCGCCTCGGAAGGAGCGTTCGCCTCCTCGACAAAGGGCGTGGCGTCGGCGGTCGGATGGCGACCCGCCGCTTCGCCGGAGGGCGCTTCGACACCGGCGCCCAGTTCTTCTCCGCCCGCTCCCGGCCGTTTCGCAGCCTCCTCGAGGAGGAGCTCCTCCCGGGAGGAGCCGCAGTAGAGTGGTACCGTCGGAAGGAGGAGGCCTACTACCGCGGCAGGGACGGCATGACGGCGGTCGCGAAGCAGCTCGCCCTTGGACTCGAGGTGGAATGCGGCGTGAGGGTGGTCGAAGTCACCGGCAACCGGGAGGGCTGGAGCGTCTCAGGTGTGGACAGCGGGGGAGCGATGGTCACCATCGAGGCGCAGGCGCTCCTGTCCACAGCTCCCATGCCTCAGACCCTCGCCCTCCTCGATACAGTCACCGGCGAGCTCGACCCGCAATCCGTCGCCGCCCTCCGGGAGGTACGCTACGCGCCGACCCTCGCCCTCCTGCTCCTCCTCGAGGGGGACTCGCCCCTGGGACCCGAGGGGTACGCCCGGACCGGTGGAACCCTCGAGAAGATCTACTGGCTTGCGGATAACCGATCCAAGGGAGTCTCCCCGGTGGGCCCGGCGATAACCCTCCACGCGAACGGAGCTTACAGCCGGGAGCGCTACGATGAGGATGATGCGTCGGTGGTCGCGGAGCTCGAGGCCGCCTTTCTCGACGCCTGCGGCGGAGCGGCACGCTTTCAGGTTCGCCACCGGCAGCTGAAGAAGTGGCGCTACGGGCGGCCCGAAAACCCGCTGCCCGAGGCGGCATCTCTCCTCTCCGCCGCCCCTCCCCTCGCCGTGGCCGGCGACGCCTTCGGGGGAGGCCGGGTCGAGGGAGCCTACCTCTCCGGCCTCGCCGCGGCCGAGGCGCTCCACAACGCGATCGGCTGAGATGCGTCGCTCCGAGGCGCGTGAAACGACCCTTTCCTCGAGGCTGCGGACCTCGAGGCGCGGCACCTCCCCGGGCAGGTTCAGTTCTTCCAGAACCCCG
>JBKHDM010000102.1:0-7922 GCA_046541355.1 Spirochaetaceae bacterium | reverse complement strand
TCGCCATCGAGGTCTGCGGCGTAGACCGACCGGGGACTGTCGACCGCGTCGGTGATGTCAGTTCCGGTCGAGAAGGTGCCCCGCCCGTCGGTGTTCTCGTACCAGACGACACGGCCGTCGTTTTGAGACGTCGACACGACGTCCATGTCACCATCACCGTCGAGATCCGCGGCGTAGACCGAGTTGGCAGCGTCAGCGGTAGTGGTGATGTCGCTCCCGGCGGAAAAAGTCACCTCGAGGGTGGTGCCTGTCGCCTCCCTTGGGCCGGATCTATTGCCCGCCGCATCCAGTGCGACGACGGTGAGGGTGTAGGCGGTCTCGGGGAGCAGCCCGGCGACAACGGTGGTACCCCTTCCTGGGTCGATCCCCAGGGGAGCGTCGGATGGGCGGGCAGGCGACCAGCGAATCTCGATCGCCCCAAGGTCGGCGTCTACGGGGTCGGTCCATTCAAGCTCGATTTGGGTGGCGCTCAGGACCGTTGCACCCAAACCTGTAACCGATGCAGGAGGCGTCGTATCGCCGCCTCCGGGATTCGCGCAGGCCACCAGGAGTATCACCCCTGCAAGAACCAGAGCCATGCGCAGAAGCTGAAAGGAAAAGGTCTTAGAGAATGGAGATACGTCAGGAACCTGTTGGTTATATACTCGCATTTGTCTCCCTCCTAGAAGATTTGGCACAGCCTACCGATCCGACCGGTCTGGCCGCCCGGTCAAGTCAGACTCCGGGCGGAGCGTTCTCTGCTCCTCAATTCTATCTAAGGGAAGGGGAAAAGCCGTTGTAACTTTAGTAACAATCGGCAGTGGACCGGGCTTACGGGGACCAAAGGGTTCCTAGTCGTAGGAGGAGGTGGTGGGAATGATGGTCAGTAGCAGGAGTACCGTTCTCGGGATGGTTATTGCAAAACCGGACAACCCTTCAATCGTCGCACGGGTCGGTCGGGTCGCGACCAAGCAGCTCGGAAAGCAGTGCTGGACGAGAGTAGTGGTAGCCTTGGTCGGTGGTTCAGCCTGCGGCGCGAACCGTTCGCGCCTGTTCCTCCGATTCTATCTGTTCTGAAACCACGGGTGAGTCGAAGGTTTGCCAGATGGCGACGATCGCCGCGTAGGGAGACCGCGCTTCTCGACGATTTTCCACGTCCGCATGAAATGCCCGGTCAGTCTATACCTCCTTGAATGTTACCTCCCGCAACACATTGTCCGGAAACGACTCCTGCAAAACTACCGCAGAGGCGACGTGTACCGAAAGTGTTTCAAGCGTAGCGGCGATCCCGAAGAGGATCTCAAGCCGCCCTGGCCAAAGGATAAGCGGCGCCGCGACCAAGGGGTGCGTCCGCTACCAGACCTCTCCGTCCTCCTCGATGTAGCAGGCGTCGGTCTGGAACTTGTCCCACTGCTCCTTGTAGGCAACCAGCTCGTCCTCCTTTGCTGCGATCTCATCCTCCCCGACGGCTCGAAAATCCCGATCCTCGAGCTCCGGGGGCCGTCCCCGCGGGGCGTTTTCCCATCGGTAGCGGAATGAGTGGGTCTGCAAAAACTCCTCCACCTGCTTGGTGTCGTCGCGCTCCCGAGATCCTCTGAGGGTAATCATCGAGCCTCCTTAATTCCTAGGATAGTGAGAGTGCCCAACAGACAGCAAATCTTCGGTAGTGTCCTCCACTCTGAGGATGACCGGAGCGCCATCTCCCGTTACCGAGTGGAGTTAGTGCGCTACCAGTCTCCGAGAATCAGGAAGTCCTGGCCTGATGACCCTAACTGCCTAAAGCAACACGGGTTAGGGCGGGTTTATCACCAGAGTGGAGGACACTAAGGAAAGCTTCCGGATTGTCCAATGAGACCGACTTTACCCGGCAGGCCCTCCTCCGTAGTGTGGAGAGACGAGCGAGGTCTTCGAGTTCTACGCACCCTTTGCCCAGATCCCCGGGCGTGACGAGTGGGCCCGGATAGCCTCGACCACCCACGGCCCCTCCGACTGTTTTGTTCTCATACATCAGGGCACCGACCGGCCGGTGACACTCTACGTCAACTCGGACAGCGGTGAGCGGTTTATGCGGGATCGCTACCCCGAGAGTCGCGCGATCCGGGTGGCAGAGGAGGCGCTGCGGTTCGGCTCTGAGGAGTCGGGCCTCCGGGTCGAGGGTGAGCTCATTTCCGGGGAGGGTCCGGTGCCCCGGCGGGTGATGCGGTTGCGACCTTCCCACTATCCCCCGGGCGCGCCCCGGCGGCGGGCTGACGGTTCCCGCCATGGTTGTGCGCCGACTCACCATACACCCGAGGTTGGGAGACCTTCTTGAAGACATCGATCTTCCGCAAGGTCTCCTCGGCGAGTTGCTCCATCGGCTCGTAGTAGCGGCTCACCACCGCGTGGAGGGACTCCGCGAGCGTTCTGCGGTCCTTCTCCTCGAGGCAGCCCTGCCCGTATCGGATGCGGCAGATGATCCGGGGCGCGTGAAAAGCGCGGTAGATATGAGTAATCAGCGGAGGCCACTCCTCCCAGCCGACCACAACGCTCGCCGGAGGCCAGCCCGGAGGCGTCTCGTAGCGGACCGCTGCCCAGCTCACCGGCAGTCCGAGGTCGATGGCCACCTGGAGAAAGGCAGCCTTGAACGGGCGGATCCCCCCACCCCGGCTCGTGCGTCCCTCGGGAAAGATGAGCAGCGACTCGCCCCGCCGCAGGATTCCCTGCACCACCCGTCGCGCCGACCCGATAGCCCGGAGGCTCATCCTGTTGACGAAGCTGACCCCCAGGGAGCGTAGAATCACTCCGAAACCGACAATCTGCCCGTAGAGGTGGGTTGCCAGGAAACGGCAGCCCAGCTCACCGAGGTAGGTAAAGGTGTCTGCCCAACTCAGGTGGTTTGAGACGATAAAACTCCCCGGAGCAGGGGGCATACCGTGGTGACGGATACGTATGTTCGAGGCGTACAGGAGAACTCGTGCGAGTTTCCGGGCCATGGTGGGCCGAAGGCGACGGTAGGTGCGCTCCGGCAGGAGGGATCGGGCGGCCAGGGCGACAACGCTTCCGAAGACAAAGACAATCGTAAAGTAATGGAGCCTGATGAGAGCTCTCAGACCACCTATAACGGTGTGCCGCCAGTTTCTGGAGAGATAGTAGTCCACAACGAAGAGGATTATACCACCTTTTGCGATCCATGGATCCCTCCTGCCCCATCCCTCACGCCGGGGATAAAAACAAGACCGCGCAAGCGTACAAAACCGTGGCTCGTCCTTCGGGGGGACGGTGTACGGAGCCGATAACACCGTGCGTTGAAAGGTTGCCCTCCCGGGCAAATCCTGATTCGGCTCCTCTTTCCTCCTCGAGAGCGTTATGTTTGGTCCATGAAGACGACACTCCCGAAAGCGGTGTCTGTTCTCCTGCTCATCTTTCTCTCATCCCTCGGCTACAGCCAGCGTGAGAACGGAGTTGTACAGCTCCTGCGGGGCAGGTGGACGATGGAAGACGCCTACACCTTCCATGCCGGCTCCTCCGGGGGCGTGCGGATCGAGTCCCATCCGATGGGTGAGTTTACAACCGAGCTCATCTTCTACGGTGATGGAACCGGCGTGCTCGATCGAACCGGGTTCTCCTGGGTGATATCCGGGGATATCCTGCTGTGGGAACTCGACGGCCGGGTGGTAAGCATCCTCCCACGCCCCCTTGATGAGGACACCGTCCTGATCCTCGCCACCGTCGACGGCGACCTCTCCGGAGGGAGCGCCATCAGTATTCTACACCGCTCAGAGTAGACGCGCTCCCTTACGGGCGGGACATCGAGACCGTCCTATCCGCCGGTTGGTGGGTCGAGGCGGGGCGGGTGGTCCGGGGTTAGTTCACCGTCCGGCGGTCGATCTGCTATACTTGGGCAAATGGCGACAACCTACGACGACAAGCGGATCATTTACACAATGCACGGGGTGACGAAGGTCCTCGGGACCAGGACCGTGCTCAAGGATATCAGCCTCTCCTACTTTTACGGCGCGAAGATCGGCGTTATCGGTCTCAACGGCTCGGGTAAGTCTACCCTCATGCGCATCCTCGCCGGGGTGGACCAGGAGTTTACCGGGGAGGTCTCCGTTTCTCCCGGTTTCACCGTGGGCTACCTCGAGCAGGAGCCTCACCTGGAGTCGGGAAAGACGGTGAAGGAGATCGTCCAGGAAGGGGCAAAGGAGACCCTCGATCTTCTCCAGGAGTTTGAGGCTGTAAACGAGGCGTACGGCGAGCCGGAGGCGGATTACGAGAAACTCGGGGAGAAGCAGGCGGCGATACAGGAGAAGCTCGACGCCCTCGGCGGCTGGGACCTCGACGCGCGCCTCGAGATGGCGATGGACGCCCTGCGCTGCCCGCCGCCCGAGACCAAGGTCGATGTTCTCTCAGGGGGAGAGCGCAGACGGGTCGCTCTGGTCAGGCTGCTTCTGCAGACGCCGGACATCCTCCTCCTCGACGAGCCGACCAACCACCTCGACGCGGAGACCGTTGCGTGGCTCGAGAAACATCTGCGGGAGTACGCCGGCACGGTGATCGCCGTGACCCACGACCGCTACTTTCTCGACAACGTCGCTGGGTGGATCCTCGAGCTCGACCGGGGCGAGGGGATCCCGTGGAAGGGCAACTACTCGAGCTGGCTCGATCAGAAACAGCAGCGCCTCGCGAAGGAGGAGAAGGGAGAGTCTCAGCGGCAGAAGACCCTGCAGCGGGAGCTCGAATGGATAAACATGACCCCGAAAGGGCAGCACGCGAAGAGCAAGGAGCGGATCAACCGGTATGAGCAGCTTCTCAGCGAGGGGGGCAAGGAACGGGTCAAAACCGCCCAGCTCACCATCCCTCCCGGTCCTCGACTGGGAGACATAGTTATAGAGGCGAAGGAGCTCACCAAGGCGTACGGTGAGAAGCTTCTCTTTGGTGGGTTGGACTTCCAGATCCCTCCGGGAGCTGTTGTCGGTATCGTCGGGCCCAACGGAGCCGGTAAGACAACCCTCTTTCGGATGATCGCCGGGGAGGAGGAGCCGACCGAGGGCTCTGTGCGGGTAGGAGAGACGGTGGAACTAGCCTGGGCGGACCAGATGCGGGGCGCCCTGGATGACACGAAAACAGTCTGGGAGCAGCTTTCCGGGGGCCAGGAGATGATCCAGCTCGGCGGGGCAGGCAACGCCCGGCAGGTCAACTCGAGAGCGTTCTGCTCCTGGTTCAACTTTACCGGGTCGGATCAACAGAAGCGGGTCTCCGAACTTTCCGGAGGCGAGCGCAACCGGTTGAACCTCGCAATGATGATCCGCCGGGGGGGAAATGTCCTGCTCCTCGACGAGCCGACCAACGATCTCGACGTAAACACCCTCAGAGCTCTGGAAGAGGCTATCGACGAGTTTGCCGGCTCGGCCCTGGTCATCAGCCACGACCGCTGGTTTCTCGACAGGGTCTGTACCCACCTCCTCGCTTTCGAGGCGGAGGGGGTCTACTGGTATGACGGGAACTGGAGTGAGTACGCCGAATACCGGCGAAAGAAGTATGGCCGCCACGCCGACACGCCCCATCGCTACGTCCACCGCAGCCTGACACGTTAGTCGGGGATGCTCGTCTGAGAACAGACAGCCGCATCGATCTCCCGTGAAATAGCTCTGATCTCCGCCGGTTTCTGGAGGTAGGCGTTGAAGGTGAGCCCCGCGAGCCTGTCGGCCACCTTCTGCCACGAACAGCCGGAAAGGAAAATCGCCCCTCCCTGGTATCCATCCTCCCTCGCCTGCTTGAGCACCCCCGGGCCTCCGAGGGGGCCGCTCGTCTCTACGTCGAGGATCGCAAGGTCCGGCGCACAGGAGTTGAACGCTCGTATCGCGACCTCATCGCTGCCACACTCCGCGCACACCTGGTGCCCTCGCTTTGCCAAAAGGACTTTCAGAACCTCCCGGGTCAGGGGCTGGTCGTCTAATAGTAGAACCCTGGCCATAGCACAAACGTACTAACCTGCGCTGCCGAAGTCGAACCCCCGCCGTCGAGCCCCGGGACCGGCGTGGAGGAGATTGGAGCGTTTCGGCGGCAAACCACTATCCCAAAGGGCGCCGATAGTATAGCGTGCGGTCATGCATAAAGACGCAACCAATCCCTCCCTGCGAAACATCGCGATCATAGCGCACGTAGACCACGGCAAGACCACCCTTGTGGATGCGCTGTTTAAACAGTCAGGACTCTTCCGGGAGGGGCAGGAAACCACCGAGCGGCTCATGGACCGCCTCGACCTCGAGCGGGAGCGGGGGATCACCATTGCCGCAAAGAACAGCGCGATCCGTTGGAGGGGCGTCAAAATCAATATTCTCGACACCCCCGGTCACGCCGACTTCGGTGGCGAGGTGGAACGAGCCCTCTCCATGGTGGACGGAGTGGTCCTGCTGGTGGACGCCTCGGAGGGGCCCCTTCCCCAGACCCGTTTTGTCCTCGACAAGGCGCTCAAGGCGAACCTTCACGTAATCGTAGTCGTCAATAAAATAGACCGCACCGACGCCCGGCCCGCAGAGGTGCTGAGCGAGATCTACGACCTGCTCATCGACCTCGACGCAACCGAGGAGCAGCTCGACTGCCCGGTCCTCTACGCCGACGGCCGCAGCGGCATCGCAAAGCGCACCCTGGAGGAGGAGTCGGAGAATCTCCACGTTCTCATGGATACGATCGTCGAGACCGTACCCCCTCCGGGATACAACTCCGAGGAGCCGTTTCAGATGCTTGTCTCCGATCTCTCCTACTCGGACTTTCTCGGCCGTCTGGCGGTAGGCAAAGTGATCCACGGCAGGGCACGGGGTCGGGAGTCCCTCGTATGCCTCGGAGAGGGGGGGCGGGAAACCTCTTTGAACGTGACCCGCCTGCAGGTCTACGAGGGACCGGGTCTCGTGGAGGCGGAGGTCGCCGAGGCAGGTGATATCGTGGTTATCGCCGGTGTGGAGGAGGTCCACATCGGTGACACCATCTGCGCGAAGGGAGCGCTCAAGGCGCTGCCGAGGATCACCGTCGACGAGCCGACGGTATCGATGCTCTTTGCACCCAATACCTCTCCCTTTCTCGGTCGGGAGGGGCGCTTCGTCCAGTCGAGCAAGATCAGGGAGCGGCTCGTCAAAGAGACGATGCTCAACGTCTCGGTCCGCTTCGAGGAGACGGAGAACAAGGAAGGGTTCATCGTCAAGGGACGCGGGGAGTTTCAGATGGTGATTCTCATCGAGACGATGCGCCGGGAGGGCTTCGAGCTCAATGTCGGGCGTCCGAGGGTGATCTTCAAGCGGAGTGAGAGCGGGGAGCTTCTCGAGCCGGTGGAACAGCTCTTTCTTGAGTGTGAAGAGTCCTTTGCGGGGGTTGTAACCGAGAAGCTCTCGAAGAGAAAGGGACGGATGGTCGCCTACGAGATGCACAAGGGAAATCGGGTGCGCCTCGAGTTCTCCGTCCCCTCCCGGGGACTCCTCGGTTACCGGGACGAGTTTCTTACCGATACCCGGGGTACCGGTATTATCAACTCCTCCCTCGAGGGGTATGAGCCATATCGGGGTGAGTTTCCGGAGCGTTTTACCGGGTCCCTCGTGGCGGACCGAGCCGGGGAGGCGGTGCCCTACGCGCTGTTTAATCTCGAGCCCCGGGGGCAGCTGTTTGTCACCCCCGGAGAGCCTGTCTATGAGGGGATGATCGTCGGTGAGCACAACCGCGAGAACGACCTGAACGTCAATCCGTGCAAGACAAAGAAACTCACCAACATGCGGGCCGCCGGTAAGGATGATGCGGTGGTCCTCACCCCCGTACTGCCGATGACCCTCGAGAGGGCGATACAGTTTATCAGAGATGACGAGCTCGTGGAGGTGACGCCGCGGTCAATCCGGCTACGTAAGGCGGTGCTCCAGGCGGCACATCGCAAGGGCGACCTGCGAAGGGGCGCCTAGGGCAGCCGCCCCGCCACCGGC